>JAQBNN010000224.1 GCA_028288505.1 Segetibacter sp.
CAATAGGAGTAGGAAATCTGAACTTAGTGAACACGACCACTGCTACTGCGGTTGATACATTAGTTAAAAACATAAGTTATAAGGGACATAGTCAGTTCCAAAAAGTAAACGCAGGTACTGCGCAGAAGTTTCAACTTTATGCTACCGGTAGTACAACAAAAGTTGGAACAGAAATAACAGGTGTAACGATATCGGCAAATCGCATTTACACCTTGTACGCAAGAGGACGAAATGGAGCAGTTGCACCATACGTACCCGCTCTATCTTCTATGGTAACCCGCTAGTTTATTTAAGTTTTTCTTTCAAAAAAGCCGCTAATTTTTTAAGCGGCTTTTTTTATTGATAATTTTCTGTCATCCTGTCACTTCAACTCATTTTCCCTATTTTTGCCGCTTAATTAAGTGGTTAATGGAAACTCTAGAACTCGAATTGGCAAAAACTCATGACGAAACAAGGCAGGGAGAGGCTTTTGCCCCTTTTGCAATCGACGACAATGCCTATAAAAAGAAATTTTATATAGAAAGCTATGGCTGCGCAATGAATTTTAGTGATAGCGAAATAGTTGCTTCAATTTTGAATGATGAAGGTTTTGGAGCCACGCGAATTGTGGAAGAGGCTGATCTGATTTTATTAAACACTTGCTCCATCCGCGAAAAAGCAGAGGCAACAGTTCGCAAAAGGTTGACGGAATTTAGGAAACTAAAACGTGAACGTAAAAGTTTGCTAGTTGGCATGCTCGGGTGTATGGCAGAAAGACTAAAAAGCAAACTTCTCGAGGAAGAAAAGCTGGTTGATCTTGTTGTAGGACCAGATGCTTACAGGTCGTTGCCCACTTTAATAACAGAAGCAGAAGGTGGACAAAAAGGAGTGAATGTGTTATTAAGCAGGGACGAAACTTATGCTGATATTTCTCCTGTAAGATTAAATAGTAATGGCATTACCGCTTTTGTTAGCATCATGCGTGGTTGTAACAATATGTGCAGTTTCTGTGTGGTGCCCTTTACCCGCGGTCGCGAACGAAGCCGAAATGCTCATAGCATTATTGCTGAATGCAGAGACCTGTTCAACGAAGGTTACCGCGAAGTAACACTGCTGGGACAAAACGTGGACAGTTATTATTGGGTAGATGAGCAAAAAGACGAGATAGTTACTTTTGCAAAACTCCTGGAAAAAGTTGCTCTAGTAAGTCCCCTCCTACGTGTTCGTTTCAGCACGTCTCATCCTAAGGACATTACTGATGAGGTTCTGTTTACAATGGCTCGCCATGAAAACATTTGTAAATACATTCATCTACCGGTTCAAAGCGGCAATACCAGGATTCTCCAGTTAATGAACCGCACTTATACCCGTGAATGGTATATGGCAAAGGTTGACAGGATAAAAGAAATAATGCCAGACTGCGGGATTTCAAGTGATGTAATTACCGGGTTTTGTACAGAAACAGAAGAAGAACACCAGGATACTTTAAGCATTATTGAGTACAGCAAGTACGACATTAGCTATATGTACTTTTACAGCGAAAGGCCGGGAACATTGGCGGAGAGAAGGTATGAAGATGACGTTCCGTTAGATGTAAAAAAAAGAAGACTACATGAGATCGTTCAACTGCAGAGGAAGTATTCTGAACTAAGCTACCTAAAAGATGTTGGCAAGACTTTCAAAGTATTGATCGAAGGCAACTCGAGAAAAAGCGATGAAGACTGGTCGGGCAGAACAAGCCAGAATAAAGTGGTGGTGTTTGCGAAAAACAACCAATCCTACAACGCCGGAGAGTATGTAATGGTAAAAGTAAATCAATCAACCGGCGGTACTTTACTTGGTGAAATAGTGGATAATTAACTGTCCAGGCCTGCAAGAAGCATAATAAGAAATAGAACTTCAGTGATCATAAAAGTGTCTGTTTAAGGAGTAACAACAGAACTTAGAATACTTACAAAATGGATCCTCAAGCAATAAAGAATAGGTTCGGAATTATAGGTAACAGTCCTGCCCTTAACCACGCACTTAATGTGGCAGTGCAGGTGGCAAATACAGATCTTACTGTTTTAATAGTTGGCGAAAGTGGTGTAGGTAAAGAAGCGTTCTCGCATATTATACACGCATTGTCTGCACGTAAGCATAATCCTTTTATAGCAGTTAACTGCGGTGCAATTCCCGAGGGAACAATTGACTCAGAACTTTTCGGCCACGAAAAAGGATCTTTTACAGGCGCAGTAGAAAGCCGTAAGGGTTACTTTGAAACTGTAAATGGTGGAACTATTTTTCTTGATGAAATTGGTGAGATGCCATTAGGCACGCAAGCCAGGTTGTTGCGTGTTTTAGAAACCGGTGAGTTTATACGTGTAGGTTCGTCCAAGGTGCAAAAGACCGATGTACGGGTGATTGCAACAACCAACCGAGACTTACTTGAATTCACCCAAACCGGGCGATTTAGAGAAGACCTCTATTATCGTTTAAGCACCGTCCCAATCAGGGTGCCGGCTTTAAGAGACAGGCCAGAGGACATCCTATTGCTCTTCAGAAAATTTGCCGTTGACTTTGCTGAGAAATATAAAGCCGCCCCTGTACAATTAGATGAAGAAGCGCGTAATCTTTTAACGCACTACCAATGGAGAGGTAATGTGAGAGAGTTGAAAAACATTGCTGAACAGATCTCTGTTTTAAGTACCGATAAACAAATAAGTGGTGCGCATTTAAGAAGATTTCTGCCAGAGCTTAACAGCAACAGGCTACCCGTTTTGGCCAATCAAAATGCCCCACATAACGGAAGTGGAAATGAGTTTGCCAACGAGCGGGAGATTCTTTACAAGCTCTTCTTCGATATGAAGAAAGATGTAACCGAGCTAAAGAAAATGTTCCTTGAAATTGTTCAAAATCCTTCTACAGCTAACGTGTCGGCGTTTGCCAAAGAAGCATTGCTCAACGATTTTTCTGCATTAGGTAACAACGAATACCAGCCCGCACATGCCCCCGCTCCCATTCATCCAAATGTAGTGAACCACCCTCAGCCCGTAATTTTCCATAACAACGATATCCACCACCACGAAGAAGTGGAAGAGTCATTGAATATTATGGACAAGGAAAAAGAGTTGATCATAAAAGCACTGAAGAAACACAAGAGCAAAAGAAAAGATGCTGCTCTCGATTTGGGCATTAGCGAAAGAACGCTTTACCGAAAGCTGAAGGAATACAATATTGATGACTAAGTAGGTGACCAGTTGTAGGTAATTTGTAGCGACAGTTTTGGTCGTAGAGTTCTTTTGGTAGCCGGCACTAGTATATTAATTAAGCATCGTTGTGTCACTCACTTGTACAAGTAGTTTTCTATTCAACCAACGAAAACTGTTGGTTATAACTTCTACCCTACTCTATAATAAAAGCGGAAGAGAATTACTAACAGTACAAGAGTGCGACGCAACGGAAGCTTAACCGGAGTTACTAATGCCGGGTACAAAATAAAAACCCAAATTTTATTGAAAGGACTAAAGCAAGGGTGCCTACTTATAAACAAACACCTAAAAGCTTTACCTTAGAAACAATAATTTAAAAAGCTATAACTGCAAGGGATGAAGAATAAGGTTTTATTTATTTTATTGTCAATATTTGTGTCAACGGTAATTGCTTCATGCGGTATTTATTCTTTTAAAGATGTAAGTATACCACCGGAAGTAAAAACGGTTAAGATTGGATTTATTGAGAACAAGGCAAGGTATATAAACCCTCAATTAAGCCCCCGCCTAACAGATAGGTTGCAGGCAAAAATTACGAATACTACTAGGCTTACCCGTACCAATAACGACGACGCTCACTACCAAATTAGCGGCTATGTTACGGAATACATAGTTACCACTGCAGGTATCACTAACCAGCAAGCATCTATTAACAGGCTGACTGTAAGCGTAAAAATTACTTTTAAAAACACGCTCAACAATACTACGAAGGACATTGATGTGAGCCGCAACTTCGACTTTGCCGCCAACCTTTCGCTTGCCCAGGCAGAAGGCCAGTTGCTCGACGAGATTACGAGGAACCTGACCGACGATATCTTCAATCGCATTTTTTCGAATTGGTAAGCTAATTGTACTTTCACGGCATGAACCAATCATTAGAAAGATCCTTACATTATTTAGCAGGCAATGGAGAGATTGCTGAAGTAGATAAAAAAGACCTTGAAAAGGTATGTAAAGAATACCCTTACTTTTCGGTAGGACATATTTTATTGGCCAAAAAACTAAAGACGGATAATGAACCGGCCTTTGATGAACATATAAAAAAGACGATCCTGTTTTCGTCTAATCCGCATTGGCTTCACTACCAGCTTTCCGGCCCTGTTGAAAACCCTGAACTTACTTTATACCAAGAGCAAACCATCGAAAATAGTGCTGCGGGGCATGGAAGTACGCCTGAAACTTCCGATTATGGTGCAGGAGTGCAGAAAAGAAATGAAGAGCTTCCTATTGCAGAAAATACATCTGAAGAAGAGAACTTGACGTCCCCGGAAGAATTTACTAGACATGATGAGACCGCCGTAACCCTGCCGGAGGAATTAGACAATGTTGTGCATGATGTTCCTATAACAACAGCATTTTCCATAGAAGAATTGGTTGAGTCCGATCAACTGGCTCGTGAGACTTTACAGGAAGGCGCAGAACTTCCTGCCGTTACCCAAGAGGATCTTTACCTTGAGAACCTGCAGCCACTTAAGGCTGAAGGCCGAGAGGAAGAAATGCTGACCCTCCCTGAAGAGTTAGACAACGTGGTACATGATGTACCTATAACTACAGAATTTTCTATAGATGAATTAATGGAGTCGGATCAACTGGCAAGGGAGACCTTGCAGGAAGGCGGCGACGCAGAAACAACACCATTTGTAACAACAGCAACAGAGCCGGAAGAAGAATTAGAACCTGATGATTTAAGACAGGACTTAGAAGGTTATAATTCATCAACTCAAGAGCAGTTTGCAAATGAGGGCAGCCTCCCTGAAGAACAGTTACCAGCAGAAAACCCACGGCAGGCTGATGAAGAAGCAGCAGCATTAGCAAGACCTGATACCGATGAAGTAACGGAAGCGTTTTTAGAGGAAGCGGTTCAAGAAGAAGAAATAAAACAAAGTGGTGAAGACGAGGCAGACAACACCGATGAAGTTATAAGCGAAACACCTGTTGCAGAAGAATTAGACGAGCACGATAGAATGTTCCAAAACATTAAAGCAATGCTTGATGCTACTTCTGAAGACATGAATGCTCCTGCAAGCGGCTCTATAATTCCAATGGATCCTTATCATACCATTGACTACTTTGCCTCCCAGGGAATAAAACTGCAATTCGAAGCAAATCCTAAAGATGAGCTTGGTAAAAACCTAAAGAAGTTTACCCAGTGGTTGAAGCATATGAAAAAACTGGGCCCTGAAGACGCGCTGGAAACAATAGAAAGCAGGCAGGCTGAAGCAAACATTCAACATATAGCAGATTCATCAAACACTGTACGGGAAGTAGTTACAGAGGCAATGGCGCAGGTGTTGGAAAAGCAGGGAAAGAAGGAAAAAGCCATCCAGTTATACATTAAATTAAGTTTTTTGAATCCCGATAAAAGCGCTTACTTTGCCGACAAAATTAAAAATTTAAAAGGTATCTGAGATGACTATATTGTTCCTGGTTTTGATCGTTTTGTGCGCTGCTGTTCTTGGTTTCATCATTCTTATTCAAAGTCCTAAAGGTGGTGGCTTGGCAGGTAATATTGCCGGCTTTAATAACCAGTTCATGGGTGTGAAGCAAACCAACGATGTACTTGAAAAAGGAACATGGATCTTCGCAGGTCTTATTGCTCTACTATGTCTCTTCTCCTCTTTTTTTATGGGAGATACAACTGACAACGACAGCATCTTAAATAAGATCAACACTAACCAGGGAACGACTGCACCGGCACAAAGAGTACCAACGCAACCAGCTCCGCTACAGCCTGGTCAACAAGCACCTGCTACTCAACAGCCACGTTAATTTGTTTCAGCTAATTATATTCGCCCTGTCGTTTAAAACCGACAGGGTTTTTTATTTACTTTAGTGTCACAGTATGAAAAAGATAATTATAGGGATAGTATTAATAGTGGCAGTGGTTGCAGCCATCTTCGCCTGGATGCTTTTAGCAAGTGGAACGAACTTCAGCGAAAAGAGTAAGAACCTGTACATCTATACAGGTAAGAACAATGAGGCCTCGGTAATAGCTACACTTAAGGAAGAAAAAATTGTAGGTAGCACGAGGTTATTTGGTTGGACCGCCAACAGGCTCAGCCTTTGGGAACGACTAAAACCCGGCAAGTACGAAATTAAAAAAGGCCAGAGTATATTAAGTATTGTAAGGATGCTGCGTAATAACCAGCAAACTCCTGCTAAACTTGTTATTAATAAAATAAGAACCAATCAGGACCTCGCAAAAGTGATCGGGAAAAACTTCGAGGTAGACTCTCTGGCGGTTATAACTTACCTAAGTAAAACCGATAGTTTACAAAAATTAGGAGTGGATGAAAACACGCTGATGACAATTGTTATCCCTAATACATATGCTTTAAACTGGACATCCTCAGTTAGTAAAATCTTGAACAGGCTTAAGACGGAAAAGGAAAGCTTCTGGAAGAAAAATAACCGCATACAAAAAGCACAAGAGTTAGGTCTTACTCCAAACCAGGTATACACTATTGCCAGCATCGTAGAAGAAGAAACGAACCAACAACCTGAGAAAGGAAATGTAGCGAGTGTTTACATAAATCGCTTGCAAAAAGGTATGCCGTTGGGTGCTGATCCAACTATCAAGTTTGCATTAAAAGATTTTAGTTTAAAGCGTATTTACGAGAAGCATTTACAGGTTGCGTCTCCGTATAATACCTACCGTAATACCGGTTTGCCTCCCGGCCCCATTTGCACCCCTTCACCTAAAACGATTGATGCAGTATTGACTGCACCAAAAACTGATTATATATTTTTTGTGGCAAAGAGCGACTTTTCCGGCTACCACACTTTCAGTACTACTTATGCCGAACATTTGCAACATGCAAAAGAATACCAACAAAAATTAAACGAGTTGATGCTACGCAAGCAACAAAAAGCGGCGGCAGATCTGTGATAAAACTTGAAAGAATTATATTAAAATCAAGGCCGATAGCCTTTATACTTCATAAGAGTAAAGGGATCGTTCTACCCGGTTTTGAAGGTGTTCCTCTTTACGATGCATCTGTGTTTTTTATCAGGCAATTGAAGAATGTGAGCATTACCGAAAGAGCTTCTGCCATTTCTTTTAACTTTGTTATGGCGGTGCCCGCAGCCTTTATTTGCATTTTTACCATAATTCCTTACATGCCTATTTCCGAAAGGTTTAGGGCCGAGCTATTAGAGCTAACGAGGCAAATAACAAGAAACCAGGAGGCATACAACTTTGTAAATAACTTCTTGACTGACTATCTTGACAATCCACGTGTCGGCTTGCTTTCTTTCGGTTTTATCCTTGTAATATTCTACGCTTCTAATGCAATGCTAGGTGTTATACGAACCTTCGACAAATCCATCTATCAATACAAGGTAAAGACCAACTTTATAAAGAAAAGGTGGAAAGCAATTAAGATGACCGTTGTTATGTTCGGCCTTATAATAGGGATGGTTTTACTGCTAATTGGCCAGGGCATTTTATTCGACAAAGTGATGGATTGGCTCAACATTACTGGCTCCAACATTCTCCTTATAAAAATCGTTCGATGGTTGCTCTCCATTGGCCTGTTTTTCTACGGCATTTCATACATCTACAAATATGGCCCGTCCGTTAATAAAAGATGGCACACCTTCAGCCCCGGAAGCATTCTTGCAACACTGCTTACCATAGTCACCACTTACGGCTTTTCCTTTTATGTTAATCATTTTGGAAACTATAATAAAATATATGGCTCCATTGGAACTGTATTAATTTTAATGCTTTTAATCTACCTTAACTCACTCATACTTTTAATAGGATTTGAACTAAACGTAAGCATTACTTTTTTGAAAGCGGCAGCGGAAGAAAGAAGACAAAAAGAATTAAGTAGTTTAATCGAAAAACAGGTTTTACCTAATTTATCGAAATAAAATCCAAGTATGAAGAAATTAATGGTGTTAGCAATAGCAGCTTTATTTGCCCTACAAACCTCTGCGCAAACCTTTACTCCAATTGCAATAGGCACTACTATCCCCATGGCTGAAACCAAAATGAAATCGATTAACGGAAAGGAATTTTCGATTAAAGATGCGGCTGGCAAAAACGGCGTGCTGGTAATGTTTAGTTGCAATAAATGCCCCTACGTTGTTCGTTACCAAAAGCGCACACTTGAAGCCATAGAGAGCGCTAAGGCTAACGGCTACGGTGTTATAATTATAAACAGTAATGATACCCAAAGTAACGATGATGATTCTTACACTGCTATGAAGGAATATGCACAAAAACAAGGCTATGGCAATGTGGCTTACGTGGTTGACGAAAAAAGTGCCATTGCTAATGCATTTGGTGCCACACGTACACCCGAGAGTTTCCTGTTTAATACAAAAGGCGTGTTAGTTTATCATGGCGCTATCGATGATAATCACATAGCAGACCAGGTAGCTAGAAAACACCTTCAAGTAGCTATGCAAGAAAATAAAAACGGCAAAATCGTCTCAGTTAAGAAAACCGAATTTATCGGCTGTTCAATTAAGAGAAGTTAACCTTACCTTTAGCTTTTTGAAGGGGCACCCACTTGTTGGTTGCCCTTTTTATTTTCAGCTGTTTTTTCTAATACCAGCTTTGGGTTTTCATAGCATCATCGTTGCGTCGCAATCACTTCATAAGCAAATCTTTGGGCAACAGATCGAGTAACAGCAATCAGCCTTCCCAAAATAGAATAACTTTCCTACAATTTAGTTTAGCTCAATCTAATAACCATAAGTTGAAGGGTGCGACGCAAGTAAAGCTTAATAGTATTGAAAAAGCCGGCTACCAAAAACGCTATCGTTCACTAGAAGAATGACAATGAACAGTTGCTTCTTAAAAACTTACCGCACCCACCAACTATAAACTATTCGCCATTCAGCAAAACACTCTCCCGGCCCAACTTTTGAATATTCAACAGTATGAAATTGCCATCTACATTTATTGAGGGAAGTGACGCATTGAATGCACTAATAGAAACACCAAAAGGAAGCCGGAATAAATACGTATACGATGAAGATACCGGGGGCTTTAAGTTGAAAAAAGCGCTACCTGCAGGTATGGTTTTTCCTTTCGATTTTGGCTTCATTCCATATACTATTGCTGAAGATGGTGACCCACTAGATATTCTTGTACTAACCGATGCGCCTACTTTTCCAGGTTGTATTATTGAGGTAAATATCATCGGCATCATTAAAGTGCAGCAGGAAAAGAAAGGCAAAAATTTTCGCAACGACCGGGTTATAGGCGTTCAGGTAGATTCAAGACTTTATGGTTCAGTAGAAAAACTTGCCGACCTTGAAGATGGTTTGCTAAAAGAGATCATTCACTTTTTCGCATCGTACAACCAGGTAAGCGAAGACCAGTTTATTCCCTTAGGAAATGATGGATCAAAAGAGGCTTTGCGTATAATAAGAGAATCTATTAAAAAGGCTGAAGAAGTTGCTTAATAAAATTTGAGAGAAATGGCACTTAGAGAAGAGTTGCAAAAAAAGCTGAAGAAATTATACGAACCATCAACAATGGTTGAAATGACATTTAAAGGTTACGACTTGTCTTTTAAAACCGATGAAAAAGGAAATGCGATCCTCCTATTTATTGGCAAGAAAACAGAACAGGGCAACATTAAAGGCGACCGCTACGGACGCACGTTAAAATACGACCGGGAAGGAAATGTAATTAAAGATCATTGGGAGATGAAGGGGAAGGCTACTTAAGTAGGCAAATTTACATAACAAAAGGAGCATAAGAATTGCCTTATGCTCCTTCGTTTTCATAGAGGGTTATTAATATCTGCCTTCTTTTTTATCTTGTTTGCGACCAAGTACATAACCACCTGCTGCACCAACAATACCACCGATTACGGCACCTTTACCTTTGTTTTTGCTAATGATTGCTCCAAGTACTGCACCAGAACCAGCACCTATTGCTGTTCCTTTTGCTGCTTTGCTCCAACCTTCTTTTTTAGCTGCCGGAACTTCAGCAGGTTCTGTTACAACCACTGGCTCACCAGCGCCTACACTAACACCAGTTTCTGCACCAGTTCCAGTTGAACCTGTGCCAGTAGATGGTCTTGAAGTTGAAGTACGGTTGCCGCTATAAACCGGCTTAGGAGATGAAGTACGTGCTACTGATCCTGTTCTTGCATTACGAACGGGAGCTTTAGCAACCCTGGTAGTTTTAGCAGGTAGATCACGATAGACAACTGTAGGAGCAACTTCACTTGCTGAAGTGCTGGTATTTTCAGAAAATTCTTCTACTCCCTGGCCTTCAATTGTTGCAAGTTCCTCTTTTGATTTCTGAAAAGCCGCAAGGCCTGAAGTATCAGCGGTAGCTATTTCGTTGCTATTGTTTGTTAATTGTCCAACTGTTTTTGGATTGCTATTACAAGCTGCGAAAATGGCTGCGATTGCAATGCTAAGTATAGTTTTTTTCATAGTGTTCGCTTTTAAAGTTTTTGTCCTTTTATGGTATTTAAGACAGCGAACAAAGAGCCAGGTTTAGCTGAATAAAGGGCTTTAACAATTGTTTCTTATATGATAATTTATAAGGATTGAAAGAATAAACGTTTAATAATTGATCTGTAGTAGAAGCAAATACAACAGTACAAGAGTGCGACGCAACAGAGCGTAACAGAAGAACTTCTGCCGGTTACATAAACTTTTTACTTCTTAATAATTTTAATTTCTACTCTCCTATTAACGGTTGCATCTGCTTCGTTTCTCTCCACTTGTATAATCGGATATTTATGACCGAAACCCTTGTAGCTCATTCGATTCTTTTTAATGCCTTTTTGCACAAGGTAGTCGTAGACAGCCTTGGCCCTGTTAACCGATAGAACAGGTTCACCTGTTTCCTCGTCCACACCGTCAACATCGCCAACCTGGCAACAGATATGGCCCTGTATTTCAATTTCGAGCGTAGGTATTTTCTGCATAACCTCTAATAGCTCCTGCAAGGGCGGATATGCCTGGGGTAGAAATACATGCCGTCCTCCGTAGAAGTTTATGTTTTTAAGTATAATATTTTCACCTGTTTTTGTTGCCGGATCTTTTATCTCATCAATGAGCTTTTCCATACGTTGAGGGCGAGATGCCGGAGGAGTAACAGGAGAGGAAGCTGAACTGGTAGTCGGTGCACCTGCCCCTTCGTAAACTGTAACAATTGTAACTCGCCTGTTAGCCATTCTTGATATTGAATCAAGATCGTTTATCGCTGGCTGGGTTTCACCTAAACCTTTTACAATAGTTATCCTGGCAGAGTCAATACCGCTAAGCACCATGTAATCTTTTACTGCAGTTGCTCTTTTTATTGAAAGCTGCTGGTTGTATTCGTCTGTTCCTAACTGGTCGGTATGGCCATAGATAGAAACGGTGGAAACCCTCTTGTTGAAAAAAATCTTGTTGATGGCCAACATAGCATCGGGAGTAAGTTCATGCTTGTTGAAGTCGAAATATATATTGGTCTCTTGCTGTGCAAAAGCGTTGAATGAAAGGCATACAAAAAGGATAAAAAAGAGTTTCTTCAGCATCGTGTATTTTTAGGTAAAGACTTTTAAAGGATAATATTAAGGCATAAAATTATTGAAACGATTTCACCTAAAGCGTGAGTTGGTCATAACAATTTTAGAGAAGCTTTATTGATAGTGCAGGAAGGCTGAAGTGCGCACAAAAGTACAAGAGTGCGACGCAAGAATGCCTCATAGTAGTATGATAGATTGGTACATAAAAAAACGCCAACCTATTTACGTGCAAGACTAAAAAGAAGCGCCTTTTGCTTGTTTAAATGTGACGAGCGGCATTTACCCCGGGGGACAGATAAAGTATATTGCAGTCTTGTAATACTTGCTTTAGTATGCACTGCCGTAGAAAACTGCTTAATATAATTACACTCATATTTTTAGCAGGCTGTACTATTGGCAGTATCGATTGTAAAGCAGCAGATGCAGATACGAAGATCACTTTCAATACAACATCTTCCACTAATTCTTCCGTAGATACACTTGTTGCATACGATGAGCTGATGGCAAACAATGACACGGCTTCATGCATTATTCCATTTACGAAAGCCGGTAACCTCATACTTCTTAAAGCAAGAGTAGATACGGTTGAGGGCAACTTTATTCTTGACACCGGTGCACCCTACCTGGTACTTAACATTACTTATTTCCGCCACTATCCTACTACCTTCAACCTGAATGAAGAACAGGAAAGTATTACAGGAGTTAGTGCTGCTGTGGCTAAAACAACAGTAGGCAAACTTACTTTAGGCACACTCGAGTATATACTTGCTAATGCCGACATGATTAACCTTGGACACATTGAAAACAGCAAAGGCGTTAAAATATTAGGTCTCCTGGGACTGCAACTTTTTAAGCAATGCGAAGTAATTATCGACTACGAAAAAAGTGTGATCCATCTTAGAAGGATAGGCAGGAAAGAACTTGCTGCCTTTAAGAGCGAGCAATTGAAAGATGCCTCTGTTTACAAAACTTTGCCAATAGAAATATTGGATAACAGGATTGTAGCTGAAACAGAGATGGCGGGTAAAAAGTTGAAACTGGTGATTGATAGCGGTGCGGAAACAAATATTCTCGATAGCCGTTTGCCGAATAAAATTTTTGACAATGTTACTATAACTGGTCGTGTATTATTAAGCGGCTCAGGCAGTAAAAAAATAGAAGCACTTTCGGGAGATGCACGCAATATGAAGATGGGGAATGAGGACATGGGAACGTTTCCTGTAATAATAACGAACCTTGAAAAGTCGTGCTTTTCTTATGCAGGTTGTATAAACGGTGTGTTGGGTTTTGAATTTCTCTCGTTACATAAAATAGGGTTTAATTTTGTTAGTAATAAAATGTACCTATGGAAATGAGGGATAGCAGGCAAAATATAGATGTATGGTTACACGCTTGCCTCTGTGTGTTCTTTTCTATTGGCCTTATCTTTCACTGCATAGCTCAAACTTATACCCTGAAGAACGGCAAGATGCATATAGAATTAAGCAGGAACATTAAAGCGGCCGATCTTAATAATTTTATAAGCAAGTATAATTTAAGTGACATCGGCCTAATGCAGCTGATTTTTAAGAACAAGCAAGATTCATTAAAAGACCTAGGATGGAACCTGTTGTCGATTGATAAAGTATATGTTATAACTAAACCAGTTTTCAGCTTCGATAACATAAATAATCCTGCAGAAAGAATCGTGTTTACAGAAAAGCCGGTGTCCGCCGGTTTAAATTTTTTTGGCGACCCAAGATCGCGTTATGGCTTTAATCGTTTTAGGAATAAATTTCCTTTCGCTGTGCATGAATCTACTGTTACATTTTTCCTTCGCAATAACACAAAGGCCGGCAAAATAGCACTGGCAGGAAGCTTTAATAACTGGGTTCCCGGTACCTGGTTAATGACTAAAACAGATAGCGGATGGATAGCTAACGTGAAACTTAAACCAGGAAAACACTGGTATAAGTTTATAGTAGACGGTAATTGGCGAATTGATGATGATAACTTACTTAAGGAAAATGATGGAAGGGGAAATACGAACTCGGTATTTTTCTTAACCAACACCACCTTTACTCTACAAGGTTTTACTAATGCCAGGAACGTTTTTGTAGCAGGTAGCTTTAATAATTGGCGGCCAAGAGAATTGCAATTGCAGAAGTCAGCAAACGGGTGGAGACTCCCTATTTATCTTCCCGAGGGAACACATACGTACCGGTTTGTGGTAGATGGCGATTGGAGAGTGGACCCTGCTAACCCAAACAAGCTTCCCAACGAATTCAGCGATTTTAATTCAGTAATACGAATAGGCAAACCGCATTTGTTTAGATTAGCTGGCTACACAGAAGCAAGACGTGTGGTACTCTCAGGTACGTTTAACAACTGGCGTGAAGATGAGTTGCTAATGAATAAAACAGCTTCGGGATGGGAGCTTCCCTATGTTTTAGGGCCGGGTAACTATGAATACAGGTTTAAGGTAGACAACAAGTGGATAACAGATCCTGCCAATCCTATTACTATAAACAACAGGAACTCTTACCTCATCGTTCAACCTAATTATACGTTTAGGTTAAAAGGTTATGCGCAAGCAAAAACAGTATACTTAGCAGTAGATTTTAATAGCTGGAGTCCTAATACACTCGCCATGAAGAAAGAAGGGGAAGAATGGACATTCAAGGTAAACCTTGCTCCTGGCAAACACCGTTACAAATTTTTCGTAGATGGAAAATGGATTGTAGATCCATCAAACAAACAGTGGGAACAAAATGAATTTGGTACAGGAAACTCCGTCGTTTGGGTTGAAAATTAATGCCGCTCTCAAAACGATTTTAGTAGAAAGACTTCACCCTAAAATCGTACAGGCTTGCAGAAGGACTTATTCTTTTAGCCCTTAAAAACCTGCTTAATTCATGCTTGTCGAAGTTTACAGCAGCCGAGTCCATACTGCTTGTGCGAACATAATTAGACGCATGAATAAACTCCTTCCCTCCTATCCACATACCAACATGCACAACTCTTTCTGGCCTGCCTTCACTTGCCGGAGAACCGAAGAACAGAAGATCACCGGGCTTCATGTTATTCCAACCATTTTTAGTATCAACTAATTCACCAACGTGTACCTGCTGCGATGCATCTCGCGGAAGTACCAATCCGTTCATAAAGTAAACCATCTTTGTAAAACCGCTGCAGTCTACGCCCTTGGCTGAAGTACCACCCCATAAGTATGGCAAGCCCATCAATTGCTTACCCGAGTTTACTAGATTTTGTTCTGTAGGGTTACGGGTTTGCATCCAGTCCTTGAGTAGTACAACGTCGTTCAAAGGAACATAAGCTATTCTTCCATCAGGAAAACGGGTTTCATAAAAGCCCTCCCTTTGTTTTACAATTTCAAGTACATCACCATACACCAGGTCCGATACTGTTAATCCCTTTACATCCGGAGATGCGTAAGCAAAACCGAAGGTTGATGTATACACTATTTTACTTTGTTGCTGCCACCGTGCAAATGCTTCATTATCCATCAAAGCAATTCCTCCACCATCAACCCACGCAATATAATTATCCGGCGTTTGCACCAGGTACCAGCCCATTTGTTTTTTCAGAACCTGAAGAGGTGTACCCAACATAGCTTGTGTTGCTAATTCCGCAGCATGCTTTCCTTGTGTTCTTAAGTTTGCAACCGATACAGTAACCACTGCCTTTTGTTTACCCGCTAAATCGCTTGCCGGAAGTAGTTTGATGCTGTCAACATATGCAAGGTTCGCATTAGTGAGTCGCTGCAATAGGACCGCTTTCGCAGCAGGCAAATTCGTTTCTCCAACTAGTACTTTTTCCCTTGCAGTTACATCAAATAAAGCTGTTCGCTTATCTGGTGCATATTCATTTAGGACCTCTGTTATATGAGATTGTAATGGAGAGTCACCCGCAGCTTTTTTAGTGCCAGAGCACGAGAAGAGCATTAAGATACTTAGGAAATAACCAAAAAATTGCGACCTGATCATAGTAAAGTTTGTAACGGCGGGTCAAGTTACTAATAATTCCTGTTGCAGATTTCCATCAGTTGATTCTCTGTCTGTCGATTAACATATTGTGAGTTTCTTTGGTAGCCAGCTAAGTGCTACTATTGATCTTTACTTGCGACGCTCCGTTCAGCAACAGCTTTTCATAGGAGCAAAAAAAAAGCAACAGCAAATGTTTCAATTTACTGTTGCTTAAAAATTTCCTCCAACGAAGAATGCTCCTGCCTAAATAGGATTATCTGTACCTTCTACTTCAAGAGGTTCATTCGGATCAGTGAGACCTTTTAGCTCAGTAAGATTTGGATCAGTTTGTTGTTGTTTTGTTTCTGCTTCCTGTTCTTCGGTTGTCTTAATTCGCTCTTTAGGATCTGTTTGACTTTGCATATGATTAAGTTTTAAGAAATGAAATAATGAGGTAGTTGCAAGCAATAAACTTAAAAAAGTATATGCTTATGAAAGCATCAATAACTCAGCCATGGCAACAAAGTAATATATAAGGAGTAGCGGAATAAAAATGCATTAAGCCTTCGCCACTAAAATTGCTATCATTCTTTTTGTTTCTTTACCGTGTGTGGTTAGCTTTGCTTAACATTGCCATCGTTTAGATTATTGCATTCATAACAGTAGCAATAAAGCGATTACACAATAACAAAAAAAGATTTAGAATTATGGATATTGATAGCTTCAAAAAATTATCGTTAGAAGAAAAATTAGCGGAGATAAAATACAACGGAAACATTTTAGGATCATACGAACGTAATAGTGAAGAAGGCAACGTAAAAGTGCCAGGCGATATTTACGAGCTTTACAACTTCTGGGTCTACTTAAGCGAGGATGAAAAAACAGTTGTTCCTTCAAGAAGAAACCCGCTACCAGAAGCATAATTATTTACACTTACTTACTACCTCCATAGTTAGAATTGATTATTAACTATGGAGGCATTTTAGTTTTATTGTTCCAGTAGCAATTATTAATGTGGGACAGCTACCTCTTATTCCTGTTCGGCTTATTACTATCGTTTGATGGTTGTCTTCCCTTCTCGTTTTTTCCTTTAAAACTTGAGTTAGCTTTTTTTGCTGCAGGCCTTCCTGTTTGTGTTGCACCTTTTACGCCTCTTGTCTTAAAATTTGAAGCCGTCGTTTTTGCTGCAGGCCTTTCTGTTTTTGCTACAGCTTTCTTAGGAGGTCCTGGCTTTTCACCTTTTGCAGGTCGTCGTTTTTTTAGCGGTGCTTTATGCCCTTCTTTAAAGCTTTCTCCTTGTTCCTTACCCCTGCCCTTAGGCCTTTTATTATCGCTCCACCACTGATTTCCTACTGTCTTTTTCTTAGGACGGCTTACTTCTTCATAGTCTTCAATCGGTCCTAATGGTTCTTCCTCAACCTCTATATTTATTGGTTCTTTCTCTGGTTTGTTTTTTACACCGCGGTTTTTAGGAGGAGATTGATCCGTCTTGCTTGAATCAGTGATCATCTCATTCATCTTTTCAATTTCGGGTGCAGTAAAATAACGCCATTTGCCTACACCTAAATTGCCAAGGGAAATGTTCATAATACGCACACGAGTTAAGCTGTGTACTTCGTAACCAAGGTACTCACACATGCGGCGGATTTGCCTGTTAAGTCCTTGCGTAAGCATTATGCGGAAACGCCTGGCGCCTTCAGCACGTACATAACATTTCTTTGTAACCTCATCAAGAATCGGGATGCCGTTGGACATCTTTCGTACGAATTCCTCATCAACTGGTTTATCTACGGTAACTATATATTCTTTTTCATGGTTGTTACTTGCCCTGAGAATTTTATTAACTATGTCGCCATCATTCGTAAGAAAAATTAACCCGTCGGACTCCTTGTCCAACCGGCCAACAGGAAAAATTCTTTTTGGATAATCAATGTAATTTATAATGTTGCTCTTGTCTTTAGGGTCGGTTGTAGATGTAATGCCAGCAGGCTTATTAAAGGCAATGTAAACGGCAGCATTTTTCTTTACAGTCGTTATCTTTTCTCCGTCGATAGCGACTACATCTCCAGGCTTTACCCATGCGCCTTTGCGGGAAGTTTTATTATTGATAGTAACCCTACCTGCTTCAATTAGTTTATCAGCTTCCCGCCGGGAACAAAACCCTGAACCGCTCACCACTTTATTTAAACTTACTAATTCTTCGTTCTCAGGATTCATAGATATATACTTTTGATAGGCAAAGATAACCCTGTATGATTAGAAGATCGAAAGCTAGTGGGAACACCGGATGTTACACTACAGCCTACAAAGAATATGGTAGGTAATTCAAGCACCAGGGATGCCATGAAAAAACCTAATGTACAAGTGAGTGACACAACGATGAAGCCATGAAAAACTACAGTCGGCAACAAAAATATTACTCAATTCTTACTCTTTATTCCTCGTGTTGAGTAAACCTACCGGCACTTTTAATTCCCCGGTAGCAAAATCGATTATGCCATTGCGCTCCTCTTCAATATTGGTGGCCTGCGTGTACACATCACCGGCAATAGGACGGCTGCGCAGCTCTTGTTTAAATAATTTTATTTGCTCTGCCCTGGCTTCATCATCCTTTGGTCCACCATATTCCACAAAGCCGAAACCGCCCCACTCACTCACCAATAACGGCACTTGCCTACGATAGAAAAAGGGATCACCGACAACCAATGGAAACGCAGCTACGCCAACCATTTCGCCATTTACTAATTGGTCGAGCATTTGCTTCCAGCGCTGTAAGTCAGGAGTATAAAGATGCACCGTTAAAAGATCTGACTTCAGGCGGCCTTCGAACGAAATGTGCTGCCATCCATCGTTATCTACCACCAGGAATTGCGGATGGGCAATTTGCATATAGTGGTAAGTATCAATAATGTATTTGCGGGTTTCTTCGTTAGTCGCAATATCCTGCGCACCCCAATCTTCATTATATAAACTCCAGATAACAACGGATGGATGGGTTTCTATCAATGCAAGCATGCGATGCAATTCATCGTTATGATTTGCACGACTTTTATGATTAGAGCGGTGTGGACTAGGTACTTCCACCCATAGCAGCAATCCAATTTTATCGGCAAGGTTATAAATGCGTGGATCAACACCAGCAATGTGAATGCGAACAAGGTTACAGCCTAACGCCTTCATCGCAATCATGTGTCGCTTGATCTCTTCATAAGTTGCATTTCCCGGCTGGTATAATATTCCGTCGAGATAAACCGGTTTATTGTTTAGGTAAACACAACATCCCCTTGATTCAATTTTGCGAAGGCCGAAGTAGGTTTCAATGTCAGCAACATAACCGTTTGCATCTATTAATTGTGCAACGAGGCGGTAAAGGTTTGGCTCTTCAGGGGTCCATAACTCTGCACCAGGAATTTCCATTACAAGACGCTGCCGCTTCTGCCCTGCCTCAAGGGTCAAGGGAAAATCGGACGTGGCGAGAGGTGCATCCTCCTTCTGTTTTCTTTTATACACATTAAGCCGAATAGTGTATGCGCCCGGGTCGTGAATGCGGGTGGTAAGGTTAAAACGAACAAGGTTATCCTCAACAATTGAAACAACACCAACACGAGAACGAAGCCTGTTTCGATCAACCTGTTCAAGCCAAATGCTTCTTACGGCACCAGTATATGTTTGGTACCAAATACCACCTCGTTTATAAACGTGAGATTCCTGCTTGCCCCTGGGGATGTCAGCATCCATTGTATCAGAAATTCTAACGGTGAGGCGGTTGACAGGTTTTAAAAGATCTTGCGGCAGTTCAAAAGAAAAAGACGTGTACTCACCTACATGCACCGCCTCTCCTTCCACTGTCTGAAGAGGTAAACCATTAATCCAAACCCGAGTTTCGTATCCGCACGCACCAAACGTTAGCTGCACCATAGCGTGTGGCGTTCCGTTCCCGTTTACTAATTCCGGCATTGGAAAATCCCTTTCATACCAAGCTACTACTTTATCTGTCCAGGCATTGCCCGGCTCCTGTCCTTTTGCAGCTATTAGGTGATCTTCGATTGAACCAGGCCAGTTAGCAGTGTATTGATATTCATGTCCCAACTGCCAGCTTTCCTGTAGGCCTTTATCATCCGGATCCAGAGAGAAACGCCATTCTCCATCGAGCAATACAGGTGCGTGTGGACGAACTACTGCACGGGGTAAAGGGTTGGTAAACGGTTCATCATCAAATGCTTCTTCCTTACTTTTCGACGTGCTGTAATTGGGGTGATCTAGTACCATACTTTAATCGTTATACTTTTTGAAACGTTGATTCTTAAGGAAAGTTATTTTTGTACCCGCATTTGTATTTTTATTAAGCATCGTTGTGTCACTCACTTATACAGTTGTTCGCTACGCACCGCACCTGCTTACACATTAGCAAAACTAATTTGAAACTACTTTGTAACAAGGTGCAGTTCAAACCTGTAAAGATTAAGACCATAAGTGCTTTGACAAAGGGGGTGATTGCAATATTGATTCCAACTTTACAGAACACTTTTATAACGAATTAGTTAATTCTGCATTTGCAGTGATGAAGAAACTCTGGGTGACTAATAGTATTGGAAGGCCTGTTATGCAATTATACCTTGCACCCCATGTGCCAGGTGACTGAATAGAATCACCATCTGTACAAGAGTGCGACGCAACGATGCTGCTCCCTAGATTACAGTTTGGCCCAGAAATACCTTCCTTATTGACTTGCCTTTTCAACTGCTTCAGTTTCCTCCTTTGCACTTGCTTTAGGGGTAGGTTGATTAACTTTTAATTGCGGGGTAAACTGAAAATGGATAAACATTGGGAAATGGTCAGAACCGTTGTAAGGCATTTTTTTCATTGATATGAGCCCAAAATGGTTTGAGCAAAAAACATAGTCGAGCGGAAAGCGCATAAGCCAGTTTTTAGCGGAAAATGTACTGTAAAAGCCCCTGCCAATACGCGGATCGAGCAGTTCACTGGTTTTACGAAATAGAATGGTTACATGGCTCCATGCCACATCATTAAGATCGCCCATAACAATTACAGGCAAATCGCATTGCTTTGCTTTTAAGGCCACCTTCATCAACTCCTTGTCTTTTGCTGTGGAATGGCTGTCCTCTCCCGGTACAGGAGGCTTAGGGTGAAGGCCCCATATCTTAACTTTTTGCCCACTTGGCAATGCTATCACAGCTTCAACAGAGGGTACGTCGTTCTCTACCAAAAAATTTACACTTCCTTCAATAATTTTATAACGGCTGTAGAATAGAAGACCATATGTATTTTCAAGCGGCTTTTTTAAATAGTAAGGATACTTATTAACCAACTGGTCCATCTCCTTTTCCCATTTTTTATTGGTTTCCAAAAGTAATATTACACCTGGGTCTGTTTCTTCAATTTGTTTTAGCATTTTTGAAAATTCGTTGTTATCCTGTAAAACGTTGGCGCTAAATAATTTTACCTGGTTCGATTTGTCGGTGCTCTCAACACGCCTCATTTCTTTGGCTGATACCAACGTATAAGGCCAAACCTTAACAGTTAAATAAATAACAGCAAGGCCAAGCAAGCAGGCTGTAACAAGGTGGAAGTTGTTTGTATGGTTGATTACAGTAACTAATGCTACCATTACAATACAACAGGCTACTAACTTTTGGTAACGTGGATATTCAAGAATGCGAAATATCCAATAGTCGTTTCTAACAAAAGGCAGACAAACAGCAATTATAAGTATCCAACTAAGAATTAATAATGCGGTGGTTAAAATAGTCATTTAAAATTGAAGAATTAAATCAACAGATGTTTACATGGACATTGAAAGCGTGATCGAATATAGTAATCTTATTTTTTACAAAACATGCTTGCATAATGAGGAGACCCTTGCAAAACACTTTTCATTTTTTGCTGATCTTTTTTACTGGTTATTAAGCACAAAGCTTTTAAAAATCAGGTCATATCTTGCAGGCCCTCCACAAGATTAGGCCCTGTATAATTTTTAATCTTACTGGCCCTCAAGTCAGGCCTCATTTTGGATTAGGAGAACTTATACAATAGTTAAAAAAAAGACTAATACAATGGTGTTACTAGAACAGTTTGAACCGAAGGATTATGACCAGTTAATTGAATGGATTTCCGATGAAAAATTATTGACGAACTGGTCGGGCTCTTTGTTTAGTTACCCCCTATCGAGGGAAAGTTTAGATTGGTATCTTAAAGACACGAACGACCTGCAAAATTCAGATGCCCTTGTTTATAAGGCGGTTGATTCAAAAACCGGAACAGTTGTAGGCCATATTTCTTTGGGAAGTATCAGCAGAAAAAATAAGTCAGCAAGAATTAGCCGAGTACTGGTAGGTAGTAGTTGCGAACGAGGTAAGGGCACCTGCCAGGGAATGATAAAAGCTTTACTCAAAATAGGGTTTGAAGAGCTCGCATTGCACAGAATCAGCCTTGGGGTTTACTCCGATAACAAAGCGGCAATTCGCTGTTATGAAAAATGTGGTTTTGTTACTGAAGGCATTTCGCGTGATATTCTAAAAGTAGAAGATACATATTGGAGCATGTACGAAATGAGTATTTTGGAAACTGAATGGCAACTGTTGCAGGCTAAAGAACGGGTTCAAACGGCTTAGCTACACCTATTATAAATGCGGGAAACACTAAGCTTATAGAAGTAAAGCAGCTTTCATATGCTGGCTAGCAGGGTAAGGTGCCTGTTTATTTACTTTCTAAACACTAAAAAAGTAAGAGGGCTGCAAAAAAGAACTTTCGCCTCCGGCAAATGAAACCCAATAATCACCAAACTATCTCAATTAAACTCTTCTCTTACTTACTATTGCAATCAGCCTTTAGTGGTACAGTTTTAGGGTGAGATACTAAAAATTTTTTAATGCTCTTCTTTATTGGCATTGTACCGCCTGAAAAAATCTATAGAGATATCCTTCACATTCAGCAGCAGTTTGGCGATAACAAAACAGAGCCACATATAACAGTAAAGCCGCCTGTAGCGCTTACACAGCAGCACGAATGGCTACAGAGCGTTGAGATTGTAACAGCGGCCTTTCCACCTTTCGTTATAGAGCTTACAAAAACGGGCATGTTCGGCTCGAGGGTCTTGTTTATCGACCTGCAATCGCCTACAATAAATGAACTGTATAAGCAAATACAAACCGCCACAAAACCTTTTGAAAAGAACCACGCAAGCCTCCATAATACTTACAACCCTCATCTAACATTAGGAAGAAAATGGTGTGGTTTTACCAGCAGCGACTTTGTGCAAATGAAGCAGCTTGCACACGAACTCCTATCACACGGCCCACTTTCTTTCCCGGTGCTTTCATTACGCATTTATTATAAGCCCCAAAGCAATAATAAATATGTGCGGTTTAAAGATGTGAACTTTATGGGTAAAACTCGCAAAGATCACGAGCAGTGGATATAAAATAATTTAGGCTAAGCCCATACAAACAAGCAAGCTATTATAAGGCTGTATTTCTTTTTGTGTGGGGCATTTGTTTTCAATTTAGCATCGTTGTGTCACTCACTTGTACATTTCGATCTATTGGCAGCAATAAAACTTGTAAGCATTAAAAGCTTTAGCCATCATCGGAAAACCAAATCTGCGCATTGCTGTTGCTGGGAGTAACAAAAGTACAAGAGTGCGACGCAACGATGATTAATAGTAGCACATAGGCCTGCTACATAAATCTGCTTGAAATAACGGCTACCTTAGAAGAAGAACAGCAGTCTTTATTTGCGCCACTCAAAATTGAAAGTACTTCCAACCCCAGGATTAGATTCGGCCCAAATTTTTCCGCCTTGCTCTTCAACCAACATTTTTAAAATATTTAATCCTACACCTGTACTGCTATCTGTTGAAGATGAATTGCCTGCGATCTCAAAAAGTTGGAAGATTTTCTCGTTATCATCTTTGTTAATACCGGGTCCATTATCTTTTACAAAAAACTGGTAGAAATCGGGTTTATCAATTACGCCAATCTCTATTGTAGCTTCAGCTTTATCATTGTACTTTATAGCATTGCTAATTAAGTTTTGAAACACCTGGTGTAACTTCTGTTTTCGGGTTGTAATAACAGGAAGGTCGTCTTGTATATGGAAGCGAATGTGTTTAGACGGAAACAGCAGGAAAATTATCTGGCTTATAAGTTCCTTTGTGTCGACCTCTTCAACTGTTTGCTCGGCATAACTTTGCTTACTGTATTCTAAGATAGAACTTATCATATCGCTTAAGTGGTTTGCCGCGATATAAATCATATCAACATTTTCATTAAGGTAGTCATCAGCTTCTATTGCCTGATGCCTGCGTATTATTGAAAGCATGGTTACTATGGAAGCAAGCGGAGATTTAAGGTCATGCGAAACCATGTGTGTAAACCTTTCAAGCTGCTTATTTACGCGATCAATCTCTTCGAAAGAATGCTTAAGTTGTTGCTGCGAGAAGTATAATTTTTCGAAAACATTTACTTTAGCACGTGTAACATTTACATCAAGTGGCTTCTGCAAATAATCCACAGCACCTTCTTCAAAACCTTTTAAAACATACTGCTCTTCTTTATTAATAGCGGTTACAAAAATGATAGATATATCTTTGGTTTTAGAGTTGCTTTTTAAAAACCGTGCTACTTCAAAGCCGTCCATTTCTGGCATTTGAACATCAAGCATTATTAAACCAATACTCTCGTTTTTTAAAGCAATTCTAAGGGCTTCATTACCTGATGCGGCATGTATAAAATGCCTGTATTCTTGTTCTAATATACTCTGCAGCGAAAACAAATTTTCAGGCCGATCGTCAACTAATAATATGTTGAATTCTTTTTTTATCATAGGAGATTGTGTAGGGTTACTGTTGTAAATCGGCAACAAATTTTGCTATCTCTATTGGTTTAAAAACAAGACTGCTTTTATTAGCAGCGATAGCGGCCATGGGCATTGCAGGATATGCTGCTGAAGTTGGATCTTGTACAATAGCCGTTCCCTTGTTTTCAATAATGGAGTGTAGGCCTTCAGTACCATCACTATTAGCGCCACTTAACAAAATGGCGCAAGCATTTTCTCCAAATACTCTTGCCACACTTTCAAAACTTACATCTATAGAAGGCCGGCTGTATTTTATTGCTTCCGAATAATCAAGCGAAAAAGTATGATCGTCCTCAATTAACAAATGATAGTTCTGAGGGGCAAGGTAAATACAGCCTGTTTTAATAGGTTCTTTATCATCGGGTTCAACTATAGGTTTGCGTTCATTAGCAATTGATAATACTGTGGCCATTTCGCTAGACACATTTCGCTGACGATGAATTACAATTACAACAGTATGAGGGAATTTATCAGGGATAGCTTTCATTATCTCCAGTATAACGGGAACACTTCCTGCCGACCCCCCTATCACTATCATTTTTGGCTGTACTCTCATAACTTAAATAGAGCGTCTGAAAATCTTTTGATTTCTATTGATTACTTCAAACTTTGGTCTCATTTCGGAGAAAAGCAGGCTTTCTTTTACACCCAGCGCAAGGTATCCGAAAGACGAGAGGCTTTCATGGAATAATTTTATAACTCGGTTTTGCAGTTGGTGATTAAAATAAATCATCACATTCCTGCAGCAGATAAGTTGAAACTCGTTGAAGACTTCATCAGTAACAAGGTTATGCTGAGAAAAGAGAATGTTTTTTCTTAAGTCTAATGATATAATCGCGTTATCATACTTTGCGGTATAGTAATTAGCAAAATCATTTGTACCACCCATTTTAAAGTAATTTATTGTATATTCCTTCATTACATCTAATGGGATAATAGCATGCTTTGCTTTTTCGAGGTTTAGTGGATTTATATCGGTAGCATATATTCTTGTTCTTTCCAATAAATTTGCCTCGTGCAACAGTATGCACATCGAAAAAACTTCTTCACCGGTAGAACATCCTGCGTGCCAGATTTTTATGATAGGATAAGAAGCAAGCATCGGTAGTACCTGCTCTTTCATGGCCTTATAAAAGTCAGGATCCCTAAACATCTCCGTTACGTTAACTGTTATACGCTGAAGAAAGTAATTGAAAACCTCCGTACTATTTATTATTTGGTATTTCAGATCTCTAGCTGTACTGCAATTAATATCTTCCATATACTTAACAACCCTTCTGTGCATTGAGGCACGGGCATAAGCACTAAAGTCATAACCGTAAGTATCAAAAATAGAACACAGGATATCCTCTAGTTCATCATTAGTTATATCAGGAATTTGTTTGGCCATACTAGCTGAGCCAAACACGCATTAATGATACCAGCTTTGCAGTGTTAACCGGTTTAGTGATATAATCTGATGCTCCCGCTTCCAGGCATTTCTCCCTATCACCGGCCATTGCTTTTGCGGTTAGTGCAATTATAGGAAGCTTTCCAAGCATCAACTCATTACGTATACGTTGCATCGCTTCATATCCATCCATCTCTGGCATCATTAGATCCATAAGAACAATTTCGACTTGCGTATTTTGCTTTAAAACTTCCAGCGCATCTTTACCGTCGCTGGCGGTTATTACCTTCATTTTTTCCTGCTCAAGTGCAGCACTTAAAGCAAACACATTTCTCATATCGTCATCAACTACTAATACTGTTTTGTCTTCTAAGGAACCATCGTTGCCCGGATGCGAAATGTAGCTAATTTTTGACTGTTTGCGCTCCTGCTGTACCTTGTAAAGGAAAAGCTCTAATTCTTCAATTAACCGGTTTTGAGAAGTTTCACTCTTCCTTACAACTACACTGGAGATCTTTTTAATTTCGAGTTCACTATCAAAAGAAATATCTTTATCGAGGTATATAATTGTAGGAATTTTACCAGGTTTAAGTTCTTCATTTAATTGCTGCAATTCTTTAATGCCCTGTTCTATACTTGTGCCTATGTCAGCAATTAAGCAATCAAATTTTGACGATTTCAATTTTGAAATCGCCTCAGCAAGATTTACTACTTGTTCAAATTGAATATCGAAAACTTTCTTATCAAACAATGGTTTCAAGCCATCTACTCCTGCATTAATAGAAAAAACCATCACACGTTTTACTGACGAGTGGAGATATTCTCCAATAAGAGTAAAAGCCTTTTCAAGATCCTCCTTTTCAACCGGCTTTTGCAGGTAGGCTAAAGCACCTATCGTGTTTATCTTTTCATCTTCTGCTGCCGAAATTATATGAACAGGAATATGTTTAAGATCTCTATCGTTTTTAAAGGCCTGAAGCAATGTCCAACCATCAATACCTGGTAAGTTCATGTCGAGGGTAATAACTGATGGTAGGAATTTCTTTGCACACATTAATCCTTCTTTTCCATTTGTAGCCACTATTGCTTTGTAGCCTCGCTCCTGGGCAAAGGCCTTTACAAGCTTAGCGAAAAAAATATCGTCTTCTATAATCAACATTACTCTGTCCCCTTTATTAATCGCACCTCTGTCATCTGCTATTATATTTTGTTCGTCAAATTCGTCCAACCAAATTTCTTCAACCCTTCTCTCTTCTATTACATTTACCTTTTCTTCAGTTAAAGCTAAGGCTGCAATTGGAATTATGATTTTAAAACTACTTCCCTTTCCTTCTTCACTTGTAAGTTCAACCTTTCCTTTTAATAAACGCACAAGTTCTTTTGTAATAGAAAGGCCAAGGCCTGTCCCACCAAACCGTCTGCTAGTTGACATATCAGCCTGCTGAAACGCTTCAAATATTACTTTTTGTTTACTAGCAGGAATACCTATCCCAGTATCCGTAACAGAAAATGAAATCTCATGGGGAGAATAGTTACTAATCATCAAACTAACTGTACCATCCTTTTTCGTAAACTTAAAAGCGTTGGATAACAAATTCTTTAAAACCTGCTCTACTTTTTGCTTGTCAGTTTTAATGGCTTTAGGAACTGCGCCATCAACTTCAGCTATAAAATGGATGTCTTTTTCATCTGCAACAACTGCAAAAAGTTGTTGCAGATCCCTGCAAATATTAGATACAGTAACCTCTTCAATATTCACTTCAACTTTACCTGCTTCGATTTTTGAAAGGTCAAGAATATCGTTTATCAAGTCAAGCAAATCGCTGCCCGACTTGTAAATAATTCTTGCATGTGCTTTTTGTTTTTCTGTGAGGTTATTATCAGCATTATCTGCAAGAAGTTTAGCAAGAATTAATACACTGTTTAAAGGAGTACGTAACTCGTGGGACATATTTGCCAAAAACTCCGACTTATATTTACTTGTTGCTTCAAGCTCCTTGGCTTTCATTGTTACTGCAGCTCTTGCACTTTCTATAGCCTGGTTCTTTTCCTCCAATTCTGCATTTATTTGCCGAAGTTCCTCTTCCTGCACACGTAACTCTTCCTCCGATGCCTGGAGTACTTCTGCTTGCAAACTCAATTCCTCATTAGTCTGTCTCAGTTCTTCCTGCTGGTTCTCTAGTATTTCCTTTTGCTCCTGCACCTGCGAGAGTAACTGTATTACCTTTTGATTACTTTCAACAGAATTAATAGCAACGGAAATATTATTTGCAGTAACCTTTAATAATTCTACCCGCTGTTCATCAAATTGTTCAAACGACAATAATTCAATTACCGCCTTCAGCTCATCATCTATATACAAAGGCATGTAGCAGGCAACTGCAGGTGCAGCATTTACCGTTGCAGTTTCAAATACAATTTGCTCTCGGGTTAGTCCGGTAATTATTGTAGGCTCTTTCTTTGAAGCCGCTTCCCCAACAAGTCCCTCATGTAAGAGAAAGGATCTTTTAAAGTCGGAAGGAATAGCATAAGTAGCAGAAACAGAAAGTCTTTTGTCATTAGGATCATACAAGTAAACAGCCCCTGCCTGAACATTAAGATATCGAACGATTGTGTTTAACAGACTTTGAGTAAGTTCACCTGAATTGTAAGCATTGTGCAAGCTATCATTCACTTTAGCTAAGCCCGCAAGTACCCAGTTTTTATTTGCCGTCTCCTGATTTAAGCTTGTTTGCGATTTATTGCTTTTTTGAAGTTCATTTTCTGCCTTTCTTCTATTTCTAAACTCAACTAATATTAAATAGATTAACACTATTACAATTAAGAGAATCAAAGCAATACCAACTGCTAATCCAACTATTGAATTTGTAACCGACCTTCTATTTTGCTTTATCTTATTATTAAGTAGTGCATTTTGAAGCGCCGTCATCTTATCAACGATACTCCTTATTGAGTCCATCTTCTGCTTCTCAAGAACCATTATTTCTGCAATTCGCTCTTTTGTATAACCACTTGCATTGGAACCAAGACTTACCCAAAAAGAAAGAATATCATCGATAGAGGCTTGAAGTTGATAAAAGTAAGATGACTGTACCTGGCTGTCTTTAACCGAAAGCTGCAACTCCTGTAGTATGGGCCTTATTGATTGGAGGCCGTTAAAATAAGGCTCCAGAAAACGTTGGTCATTGGTACTTCTAAATCCGCGCCTTCCCGTCTCCATATCTATTAAAGCCTTTTGGCAGGTTTCCAAATGATTAAGCACCTCGTAGGCTTGCTTAATCATTGCAGCATCGTTATGTTGCTTACGAAAAGTTATTAGCGAAATAATACCTACGCCTAATACTAATACTATAGCAACGGTAAACCCAACATATAAACGAGTTCTAATGTTATTTTTCATTGATATTTAATTCCAAAAATTAATATTACACCCATTTTGTTTATAGTACTTAAAACAATGCAACATGCTAATTTTATTAAGTCATTTTTAATTGCTGGTTTTGGTACAAGTTCACTTTAAAAAACAACTTTGTACGATACAAACTTTTCTTTAATTCTACTTTAAAAAATATTTAGGATACAGAGGGTAGAATATCCATTAAGCATCTTTGCGTCGCATTTCGTTCATCATTTGAAGGGCTATTTATCTTTTACTATGTTTTGTTTTACCAGCATAGATCTTTAATAGCGTACTTTCTACACAACAGTTAAATTTGAATAGAAAAGGGCACAGTAAATTACAAGCGAGCAGAGTAGAATTACTAAAAGCACAAGAGTGCCACGCAACATAAGGGTGAACCTACGCACAATGCCAAGACAACAAAACTACTTTAAGTTATAGCTTGCCTACAACCGATCAAGTATTAAAACAAAAAAAAGACCCTTTTGAGGTCCTTAATATAGTTAGAAGATATTGCAGCTACTAGGCTACCAGGGCAGGTTCTTTCTTTTTGGTTTTACCTTGTAATACATTACGCAGTATTGCCTTAGCACGGGAAAATTGAGACTTGCTAGTACTTTCAGTAATACCAAGCTGGCTAGCTATTTCTTTATGCGAATAGCCTTCAACAGCGTATAAATGAAATACGGTTCGGTATCCATCGCTAAGATTCATCGAGGTTTTCATGAGGTCCTTTTGGTATAAATTATCGAGAGCATTCTTACAACGATCGGGTACCACGTTTTCTATCCCGTCACTTATGTCGGTGCTTAAATGTTTTTTGCGGATATGCTCAATTGCTGTATTAACGAATATACGACGTACCCATCCGTCAAAAGATCCCTCTCCTCTAAACCTGTGAAGATTATTAAAGAGTTTTATAAATGCCTCCTGCAATATGTCTTCAGCATCCATCTGGTTTTTGGCATAGCGGAGACAAATTGCAAACATTTTAGATGCATACATATCGTACAACTGCTTCTGACCTATACGATCACCTTGTATGCAATTTTGTATCAGCGAATGTTCATTTTGAGTAAAAGTTGTAGTCATAGTAGTTAGTTTTATGTTGCTCTACCCCTTTTACTATATTGGTGCCAAATGATAATGTGCTGATTATCAATGTCAAACTAGCAAAAAATAGTAGTAAAAATCCTTGTTCCGGAAACAGCTTCCCAAAACAGGACGGTCGCATTTTAAAAATATAACATTCTTTTGTTTAATCATAGGAAAAAGAAGATAAAATACCTAAACCCGGATAATCAGACGGCATAACAAAACCATTTTTATAACTAATCCCGCTGGCCAAGTCTTCTGACAGCAGTAATGGCCCATCCATATCCACATAATCGAGTTGTGGTAAAAACTGCGCTATTGCGCCGCTTCCTATGCTGCTTTCATTCATGCAGCCCATCATTACTTTAAGGTTAAGTTCTCTTGCATAAGTAATCATACGTAGAGCCGGGGTAATACCGCTGCACTTGGTAAGTTTTATATTTATCCCATGAAAGAATCCTACGCATTTCTCGACATCCTTCTCGAAAACACAACTTTCATCGGCGAATAATGGCAAAGTGGATTTCTCGTAAAGTTCCTTCATGCCACTCCAGTTATCCTTAGCTAGTGGCTGCTCTATAAACTCTACTCCTAATTTTGCAAGCACCGGAATTTTTTCAAGTGCTTCTTCTGTTGTCCAGCCTGCATTTGCGTCTACCCTAAATGTGGCATCTGTGTGTTTACGCAATGCCTGTACAATCTCGAGGTCGTTAGGCACGCCAAGTTTTATCTTATATATAGGCCATGGATTTTCTTTTATTTTCTTTACCATCCTTTCTACGGTATCAATTCCTATTGTATAATCGGTAATAGGAAGGTTGGTAAGAGTTGTATTCCAGATTTGGTACAAGGGCTTTCTTTTCATCTGGCCATACAAATCCCATCCTGCCATGTCGAGTGCGCAAACTAAGAATGGATTGTTTGGAAAAAGGTGGTGAAGGTAGTGCCAGTACCTTTCGGGCTCGGTAAAAGCAAACTTTTCAACGAACATCTTCTTCCTCTCGAGGTCTGCCATCATTTGCTCAACGGTTATGTTGTAGTAAGTGATTGCAGGTGCTTCGCCATATCCAACATATGGACCTAGTTGTAGTTCTACTACTAAGGTAGGTTGGTGGGTTTTTGTTCCCTTTGAAATAGTGAACGGGTATTTAAAAGGCAGGTTGAAGGAACGATAACGAAGTTTCAAAGTGTAATGTTTAAACGAAATAGACTGCAAAGTAAAATTGTGACGCTTGTATTTCAACCATATTTATTAATACCCTTAGGTGAATGGTTGAGTAAAGAATAAAATGTACAAGAGTGCGACGCAAGTAAAGCTTAATAGTAAGTTTTAGTTGGGTCAATAAAAAAACTAGCGCGTTAACTTAATAAAGCCATTAAAAAATGGCTTTATTAAGTTAACGTCCGCTTCGTTGTACATAACCATGTAACTCCTTATTAAATTCTTTTTCTTTTAAAAGATCTTCAAGGTTTAAATGCATGCGGTACCGCCAATAATGTTTAGGGTCTGCAGGAATGTTTATTCGTTCCTCGTGAGGATTCTCCCTTCTTATTTTACCATTAATCGACAGCAAATCCTGCAGCTGAAAAATACTCCACATAGCAGGCGAGTAAAGATGTTGCAAAACAATGTCGTGACAAATTTCCGGCTCGCAGAAATAAGGCGCATCGCCCCATTTTACCAACTGGGTATTGTAAAAATGCTGCGTAAGCTTCCTGTCCTCTTCCCACCAACCCCTGATGGTACTCATGTCGTGGGTAGATGGTGTAACTACACTTAAATACGGTGCATCGTTTGGATGAAAAAACTCCTTCTTCGGGTCTTTTGGCATGCGTTGAATTTCGAGACTGAGGATAGCGAGCCGTTTCATTACTCCAGGTACGCAGTCAGGAACCATTCCAAGGTCTTCTCCACAAATAAGCATGTTTGTACTCCGCTTTAATTCAGGAAGCTTTCGCATAGCTTCTTTCTCCCAGAATTCATCCTGGCGCTTGAAGAAATAGTCAATACTTAATGCCCTTAGTTTTTCCTGCGTGTTATTATCCAGCTGCAGGAATGATGGCGTCTTTTCAAGCGCAATTCTAAAATGAAACTTATTTGAGCCTGGCTCGTCAGCTTCAAATAATAAAACATTACTTATAAGATCGAAGAGACCTTGCTTTGTCGATCTGTTTAAAATGCTCGCTTCCTGCTCTTCAAAATGGGCTTCTACTTTTCTTTGCGTATCAAACTCAGGTTTTAGCTGATACGTACCATCCCCAACAGGAACTAAAAATGTTGTAATAACGTTTTCAACTTCATTGTTGAACAAGTCCTGAAGAATAGCATCGTTAATAAATGGCTTGGTAAACCGTTCAGTATTGAAAGAGATTCCTCTCTCTTCAAATTCGGTTTTATTAACAGGAAGTGCGGGAACGAAATAACCTAGTATGCCTTCAACTGCATGCATAGGGATACTCCAAATGCGGAAGAAACCAAGAATATGATCAATTCGGAAAGCATCAAAATAATAGCTCATTTGAGCAAAACGCTTCTTCCACCACTGGAATCCATCTTGCTGCATCTGCTGCCAGTTGTAGGTTGGGAAGCCCCAGTTCTGGCCCTTTACTGCAAAATCATCAGGAGGTGCACCGGCCTGCTTATCAATATGGTACAGTTGGGGTGCTTGCCATGCATCGCAACTATACCTGTAGATTCCTATTGGTATATCTCCTTTTACTATAATACCATTTTCATGTGCATAGGCAGTAGCTTCTAACAGTTGAAGGTGCAGGTAATATTGGATAAAGTAATATACGCTTATTTCCTCTTTTACCTCCATAGGTTCAGAAGCTAATTGTTCAATTTCACCCGTATTATACACATTATATTCACGCCAGTTGCTAAAGTCTGCAGTTTGGTAAGTATCTCTTAAGAAGCTAAAGGCAGCGTAAGGAACCAGCCAGTGTTTGTTTTCCCTAAAGAAATCCAGGAAATCGTTGTCCTTAAAAGTATCTTTTTTCTGAAGAGGAAATATTTGCTTTATAATGTCAAGCTTAGTTTTCATTACTGCTACATAATCTACTTCGCTCTTCGCATTTAACAGCTTCTGTTGCTCGTGGAGACTATCGAGCAGCTTACGATTTTTCTTGTTTACAACAGCGGGGAGGTGCAGGTATATAGGATGTAGCGCAAAAGCAGAGATTGCTGCATAAGGATAACTATCGGCAGTGGTATACGTTGCAGTAGTATCGTTTATAGGAAGGATTTGAACGAGCTTTAAACCTATAGTTTTTGCCCAATCTACTAGCAGCTTCAGGTCGTTAAACTCTCCTACACCTAAGCTCTCGTTACTCCGCAAGCTAAAAACCGGTATTGCAACCCCAGCACCTTTAAAGTTTCTATCTGAAATATTGATAAAGCCATCAGCAAGTACAGTGAAGTTATCAGGAGTACTTTCGTGTTGTAACAATTCGCGGTCAGATCCTACTTCAAATTCTACAAATGCTTTTTTGTTTACATCATAAACGCCGTACTTGTATAAAACAGGAAAAGCTGTCTTTGAAAGGTCAAGTTTTACTTCGAACCAATTTCCCTGTTTTTCCCTCGATAATAAGATAGGGTCAGTAGTATCCCAGTCTCTTAATTCATAGGCTCCACCAAGTAAACATATTGTTTGACCTGCCGATAATAAAGGAGACTTGATCTTAAAATGGTGACTAACTTTTTTAGGTTCTTTTACTTTTACAGGCGTGTAATTTTCTTTAAGCAATACCTTTTTAAATGGTTCGGTGTAAAAAGTATTTTGATCGTAGCCGGCAAAATTCCATGTATCAACTATAGTAATACTGGTTTGACTAATAGCAGAAAGATCAAGCAATTTATCTCCCCCGAACTCTTCAGCTACTGATTCATCTTCGTATACCAGCTTATACCGGTAGGCGATTGGTTCAGTAACATCAGCAAGTGGAAATTCAACTTGAAGGAACCAAAAATCTTTGTTTAAATAGGTAAGTGCAACGGCATCTTTATTGCTGTTGTTACCAAGAAGAGCATGGTTTCCTGTAATAAAAAGACGTTGGCCGAATTTGGTGTGAAACCTTAGTTTAAACGTAACCTTCTTTAATGGCTTCTTTTCTGCAGAGAACTTCTGCTGAATAGTAGCCGGTTGAATTGGAGCGTGAAACTCTGAGCCATCGCTAGTTGAAGCACCTTTTTTATTGGTTGATTTTTCTTTCCTGTTAGCTGGTTTCTCATCTTTACCCTTCTTCTCTCCCTGTATTGTTGGAAGGTCAATCGTAATTTTATTGACAGCAGGCTGTACCTCTTTTCCGGGTTTCTTTAACGGCTTCTTACTATCCCCAAGGCCTTGCGCTGCTTCTGTTAAAGCAATGTCATCTATTAGATTACTGCCGCTTGTATTAGTATCGTCTATGCTATTATTCTCGGTACTCACGTCTTAAATTTTAGTCAACAACTCTTTTCATCATGCAAAGAAACATGATTGTGATACAGCGTTATTTCAGCCGAAGAAACCAGGGATGATCACTGATTTGCCCTTGAAGTGATTGCGACGCAACGATGATGCCATGAAAACCAGTGCTGGTATCAGAAAAAATATTTCTTTTTTGACCCTAGCATTTAATCTTTACTCATCATCGTTGTGTCACTCACTTGTACTATAAAAACTTTATTCAGCAAGAAGCTGAAAAGGCGTATTGAAACATCTAGTTAAGCAACTCTAACAAAACCGTCGGACAAGATGGTAAGCTTATCAGCACCTGATTCGTTTTGTAAAAGAATACGGTCGTCACCTGCCTCAAATTGTATTAATGTTTTCTCGTTTACATCGTACACGCCATATTTATAAAGCACAGGGAATTCAGCTTGAGAAAGATCAACATTGGCTTCAAAAAAATGGTTCTCCTTAGCTCTTAATAATACCGGTTTTGTTTCATCCCAGTTATTTAAAACATTCGTACCACCTAACAAACACACAGTTTGCCCGGTTTGAATAGATGGCCCTTTAATTAGAAATTTATGGGTGAAAGTTTTAGGCTCTTTCACTTTCACATCTGTTTCGTTATCATCAGCAGCATCTTCTTCGTGCTGGTAGCTTCCTGCAATATTCCAGTTATCAACTATGGTAATTTCGGCTTGCTTAATGCCTGATAGATCTAATTCTTTCTCACCTCCATCCTCTTCAGCAAACGCACCGTTTTCCTGTTGTAGAAGGTAGCTATAATTTATTTTACCAGAGGCTGCTACATTAGGGAAGTTTACTTCAGCCATCCAAAATTCGTGATTTATGTATTGTAAGGGCAAAGCCTTTTTTGGATCATTGTTTCCCAACACTTCGTGGTTACCAGTAATAAAAAGAGCCTGGCCATACTTGGTATGAAACCTAAGTTTGAAAGTTACTTTCTTAGTTCCTTTACTTGGGCCAGGTGTATTATTAGTAGATCCTTTAGCTTCACTTTGTTTAGCAGGTGCGGCCTTGGTTTCTGTTATGCTAGCTTTTGCTTTTTTTACAGGAGTTGCTTTCGGCTCTACAGCTTCTACGGAAGCTTTTGCAGCAGCTGGAACTTTTGCAGCTTTTGCTTTTTTAGGAGCAACAGTTTGCTTTGTTGCTACTGTTGGTGTTGCTACAGGCTCAGCAGCTTTTTTGGGTGCAGCTTTTTTAGGAGCGGCCTTTTTTGGTGCTCCTGTTTTTTGTTCAGCAGCTTTTTTGGGTGCAGTACTTTTATTTGGCTTATTTTCCTCGGTGTTATTATTAGCGCTCACAATTAATAGTTTTAAGTTCGGCGAAAATAGTCAAATCAATCAATATGTGTAAGAGATGCGCTAATTACAAAATAAATATTTGGACAAAATGTTTGACAGCGTAATTTTGCTGAAACTTATAACACATGGAAGCAACTAAATCAACATCGAAATATTGGGTGTATTTCTTTATATCTCTTGCAGTAATGATCCTTATGATGATTTTTGTGCCGCACTACTTCTGGACTGTGTTACCATTTGTAGTTACTTTTTTTGCCCAGGGAATGAACCTTTTTTAATTATTAGCTTATCATAAAAATGATAAAACCCTCTAAATCAGAGGGTTTTATCATTTAATAACTTGTAGTATTAAGCACCACCAAGAATAACAATTAATGAATAAATTACACCAGGAACAAAGAACAATAGAGTAAGGACTAAGCTAATCCAAAACCTGTTGTTTATTTCGCCCTCGTGTAGATACACAGCTAAAGGTGGTATAAACAAAGCCAGAATAACTAACAACAAAGTATTAGTTGAAGGCGCAGCACCATTGCTCTTGTCCTCTTTAAATTGCTTAATTGCTTTTTTAGCTTCTTTTACTTTTTCCCTTTTCTCACTTTTAGACATGCTGCCTAAAGTTTTCATTGCCTCCTGAATATTTACTGAAGGCTCAGTTGTAGTAGTTGTTGTCTCCGTTTTTTTAGAAACGCTAAATGCTGCAAATGAAGTTGTTGATGTTACCATCAAAACAAACAATAAACTCCATAAGGAAAATTTTTTCATAACTGTAGATTTAAAATGATTTCGTTGATTTGTTAAAGAAAAACAAAAAAACTATGCCACACTCTAAGCACTTCAGTTATTCAGCTTGAAAGCCCTCAACAGAACCGGGCCAATTATTTGTTTACTGCGTTCCACACCACATTTGGTACATCCAAAAGATATTTAAAATCACCTCTTAAAGCTTTTAATGCGTACTTCTCTTTATCAATCTCTGCTCTTGTTCTAAAGCCTAGTTTACGTAAAATGGGTAAAGGTCTTCCCCACCCTACAACAGAGCCTGTTAGCAGCACTAGTGATGCGGCTAAAGGTAAAGCCAACCACTTCTTATGAACCCTTAGCCCGAGCACAGTTCCTACAATAGTTACTAATGCACCTTCTGTTTGTAATACCCTTTCTATATCCCATTCATCATCCAGTTGCATTATTCGTACGTCTATTTCATCTCTATCGTTGTAATAATGATTTATGTTTTCCTGTATCTCCACTTCCGAGCTATTCGAGCTTTCCAAAGATGCTTCGGTAATTGTTTCCCCATTTAAAGTTTCCAAATTTTCCATGACGATTATTTTGGTGAAACTCTTTCATAATTCGTACCAAGCGAATTTTTAGGAAGAATACTAAAATTAGTTGGAGTATAGTTTGTTACAGGCATAGAAACTGAATTCAACATCGTTGTGTCACTCACTTGTACTATTTGTTCTTTATGCATCTTCTGCGCTACATTTTAATAATACGGTATTGGTGGGAACAACCCAAAAGTTGTAAATTGTAAGTATGGAAGTAAGAGAACCTCTTGTAGCATACGGAAAGAAACTCTTCACGGTAGAAGAATATCTTGAAATGGAAGAAGCTGCTATAGAAAAAAGCGAATACTATAAGGGAGAGATCTTCGCAATGTCTGGAGCAAAGTTGCACCATAATATTATAGCTTCAAATACATTTATTGCTTTAGGTGTCAAACTTAAAGGTCAATCCTGTCAACCTTTTGGTAGTGACATGCGAGTACATATTGCCAAGAACACACTCTTTACTTACCCTGATATTTCAGTTGTTTGTGGTGAACCTAAAACTTTGAATAATGATGATTTCAATTTGCTAAATCCTACAATCATTATTGAAATCCTTTCTCCATCAACAAAGAATTATGATCGAGGCGATAAGTTTAAGTGGTACAGAGACATAGAAACTTTGCAAGAGTATATTTTGATCGACAGTGAAAGCATTAGCATTGAAGCTTTCAGAATAAATAAAAGAGGCTTTTGGGAGTTGCAGGAATACACTATCATCAATCAGGAACTTACATTTCCAACTCTTCAGGTATCAATACCTTTAAAAGAAATATATGATAGGGTAGAACTTTGAACACGAGAATATGGAACACGGATTAGACGGATAAGCACGATTCTAATCCAAACAAATCTCCAAAAACCTTCCCATCCGTGTCATCCGTGTTCTATATCTTCCTGCTGAATAAAGCGATACAAGTACAAGGGAGTGACACAACGATGCTGAATAAATAACTAATGCTTGTTAACAAAAAAGCCCACCTCTTACGAGATGGGCTTCAACCTTTATATTCCTTATCAAATTCTTATTTCACTTCTTCAAACTCAGCATCGGTAACAGTTTCACCTGCACCAGCACCTTGACTTTGAGCACCTGCACCGCCTTGTGCATCAGCGCCAGGTTGACCAGCACCGTCTTGAGTTGCTTTATACATGTCTTCGCTTGCAGCGGTCCATGCATTGTTCATCTCAGCAAGAGCCGCATCAATTTGTGCAAGATCTTGTGACTTGTGAGCATCTTTCAATTTAGTAAGAGCAGATTCGATAGGTGCTTTTTTATCAGCAGGTATCTTATCGCCATACTCTTTCAATTGCTTTTCGGTTTGGAAGATTAAGCTATCGGCCTGGTTGATCTTCTCAACTTTTTCACGAGCTTCTTTGTCAGCAGCTTCGTTAGCTTTTGCTTCATTCTTCATTTTTTCAATCTCTTCTTTGCTTAAGCCGCTACCAGCTTCAATGCGAATGTTGTGAGATTTACCAGTGCCTTTATCTTTTGCAGTAACGTGTAAAATACCATTAGCATCAATATCAAAAGTTACTTCAACTTGAGGTACGCCTCTTGGTGCTGGTGGAATACCATCAAGGTTGAACATACCCAAGCTCTTATTTTGGTTAGACATCGGTCTTTCACCTTGAAGAACATGGATTTGAACACCAGGTTGGTTATCACTTGCAGTAGAGAATACTTCTGTCTTCTTAGTTGGAATTGTTGTATTGCTCTCAATCAACTTCGTCATTACACCGCCCATTGTTTCAATACCAAGGCTTAAAGGAGTAACGTCAAGTAACAATACATCTTTAACCTCACCACTTAAAACACCACCTTGTATTGCAGCACCAATGGCAACAACTTCATCAGGGTTTACACCTCTGTTAGGCTTTTTATTAAAGAATTTTTCAACAATCTCTTGCACTTTAGGTATACGAGTACTACCACCTACAAGAATGACTTCATCAATATCAGATGTATTATATCCTGCATCTTTTAAAGCAAGTTCACAAGGCTTTAAGCAACGTGCAAAAAGGTTGTCGGCAATTTGCTCAAATTTAGCACGGGTTAATTTTTTTACTAAGTGTTTAGGTACACCATCCCCCGCGGTTACATAAGGAAGGTTGATTTCAGTTTCTGAAGAAGAACTTAATTCAACTTTTGCTTTTTCAGCAGCTTCTTTCAAACGCTGCCAGCTCATTGGATCTTTGTGAAGATCAATTGCTTCATCTTTCTTAAACTCATCAGCTAACCAGTCCATGATCACTTTATCAAAGTCATCACCACCAAGGTGAGTATCACCATTAGTAGATTTTACTTCAAATACTCCTTCACCAAGCTCAAGAATTGAAATATCGAAAGTACCACCACCAAGGTCAAACACAGCAATCTTTTGGTCAGCATGTTTCTTATCAAGGCCATAAGCCAATGCCGCAGCAGTAGGCTCGTTTATAATTCTGCGAACATTTAAACCAGCAATTTCACCAGCTTCTTTAGTAGCCTGACGTTGTGCATCGTTAAAGTAAGCAGGTACAGTAATAACTGCATCAGTTACTTCCTGGCCTAAGTAGTCTTCCGCAGTTTTTTTCATTTTCTGCAAAGTCATTGCACTTATCTCCTGTGGAGTATAGTGGCGGCCGTCTATGTCAATACGTACGGTATTATTGTCACCTTTAACCACTTTATAACTCCAGTGGCCAGCTTCAGTTGTTATTTCGTCAAAATTATGACCCATGAAACGCTTAACGCTCATGATAGTTTTGCCAGGGTTAGTAATAGCCTGACGCTTGGCAGGATCACCCACTTTACGCTCACCGTTGTTCAAAAAAGCTACAATACTCGGTGTCGTTCTCCTTCCCTCGTCATTAGCAATTACCACCGGCTCGTTACCTTCCATTACGGCCACGCAACTGTTGGTGGTACCAAGGTCAATTCCTATAATCTTTCCCATATACTTTCTTTTAGTGTTTTAATTAATTGTCATGCTCAACTTGTCAAGCATTATGCCAACGGGGTGTTAAGTGAAAAAATGGCAGACCAGCATTTTCTAGCTGTCTTTTTTAAAATTTAGGACAAAGTAAAAGCACTAGGGAGCAAGCATTAGTTCTTGTTTCAGCATCGTTGTGTCACTCACTTGTACTTACATAACCCTTATGATCGGTTGAACTCCTGAATTTTAAATAAGCCAATTGTAATCCAAAACAGAAGAATTAATTCTCATTTCAGCATTATGGCCCCATTTTAAAATTCGCACGTTCTTTTGTAACACTACAAATTGTAAGACCACGCCTTAAACTAACCATTAGGCATTTACCGCAGCCGCCACTTAAAAGAATAGGCCTGAAAAAATGCCCTTGCATTTGTATATGTAAATTGTAGGCAAGACACAAACTGAAAGTATGCCACGCAAAAAAAAATTGTGGAATATTTCTTTACTTTTTAAATTCGAAAGGAATCACTACAGCCACAATACCTGTTGTCCTTCGTTTGCTTTTAGATCCAATTTAATTTTATTAATCACCAACAGGAGGTCTAAACCAATAATGGCCCCCTTGAAACATTTCTACTTAATGATAATTTATCAGTTGCAACGTTTTATAAAAAAGAAATATGGCAGACCGCTGGCTTTATTGATGAATGACGATGTAATCAATGAAAACAAGTTGGAAGAGATCTATAGCTTAACTTCTTAGAAAGCGCCTACAACGCCTGTGCTTCATGAACGTTGTAAGGTGGCCGTTAATATATTATAAAATGCAGCATTTTTTACAAGCTTACAAATAAACCCACAAAGAAAAATAGTAGTAAAACTTACGAACGGAGCGTCGCAAGAATGTATCATGAGAGATACAAATGCTCGCTTCATAACCTTCCTATTTCTGCAAAGTATGATGCTTTATCTTTTTCACTTTAAAAGTAAAATGCTTCTGGCTTAAGTAGCTAAAAGTGACCACAAAAACAGTAGTCATAATTTTTGAAAGAATCGGGTGTATGTGTAACTGCTCGATGAAGAACTTTAAGAACATATAATTAAGAGCGATACAAGCCAGCACCATAGAAAAATACCTGATAAGCTGCACCCTTCCCCTAATTGTGCTTTCACTAAATACGAGGTAGCGACTGTAATAAAAGCCAATAGGAAATGTAATGCAGAAAGCCGCTATCATTGCAGCAATGTGTGGAGTAATTGCGAAGTACTCGAAATGCATTATTCCATTTCGGTTAAACCTTTGCTCGAAAATGCCAAAAAGTGTAATATCAAGTAATGTATTAGTTCCCCCACAGGCAGCATAACGGTAAGTCTGCAAAGGCATAAACCTTTTGAAAATCGGGTAAAACAAGTCTATTATCTTAAGAAGAAAATTGTTCATTGTTCCAGTCTTACTTATAGGGCCGCGAAGATAAGAGTTGTAAATTGTACTTTTACTGCCCAAACAATTAAAGAATGAGTGTTGTTGCCCAAATAAAGATCGCTGCTTCAAAAGTTATAAATGAACTATACCATGTTTCTCTTACCAAAAACGAAGTGCTGGTAAATGCTACTAAACCAGAATTTGAAGGCGAGTATACTATTGTTTTATTCTCATTTGTAAAGCAATTAAAGAAATCGCCAGAGGCTTTAGGAAATGAAATTGGAAAGTTGCTGATCGAAAATAATCCTGGTTTATTAACCGGTTATAATGTAATTAAAGGTTTCTTAAACTTACTAATAGCCGAAGATTACTGGACGAACTTTTTGCACGAGCAATTTTCAAACAGAGGTTTTGGCAGCAGTCCTAAAAATGGTAAGAGAGTGATGGTTGAATACTCCTCGCCTAATACCAACAAGCCTTTACACCTCGGGCATCTAAGAAATAATTTCCTTGGATGGAGTACGGGTCAAATCCTGGAGATGAACGGTTATGACGTAATTAAAACCTGCATCGTAAACGACCGAGGAATTCATATTTGCAAAAGTATGATTGCATGGCAAAAACATGCCAACGGCGCAACACCAGAAAGTACCGGCAAAAAGGGCGATCATTTAGTAGGAGATTTTTATGTACGGTTTGAAGAGGATTTGAAAGCTGAAGCAGCATACCTGTTAGACCAATTATTAAGCAGGCAGCTAGAAGGATTTACTGAAGCAGAAGAAACCAAAATAATGGGTTTACTTGATGCTATGGACCATGCAAGCCATGCCCAGGATAAAGAAAAATACAACGGTATTCAAAATGAACTAAATGAAATAGCTCGGAACAACACGCCTATTATGAAAGAAGCGAAACAAATGCTTCTGAAGTGGGAACAAGGCGATGAAGAAGTATTGAGCTTGTGGCGTAAAATGAATGCCTGGGTGTACAAAGGTTTCGAGGAAACTTACAAACGGATCGGCAGCGATTTCCAAAAGACATACTACGAAAGCGATCTCTATCTTTTAGGAAAAGACATTGTAGAAGAGGGTTTACAAAAGGGTGTTCTATTTAAAAAGGAAGACGGAAGTGTTTGGATAGACCTTACAGCAGAAGGTCTTGATGAAAAGCTCGTTCTACGTAAGGACGGAACTTCTGTATATATTACGCAAGACCTTGGTTTAGCCCAATTAAAATTCGAAGAATTTAAGACAGACCAAAGTATTTATGTAATTGCCGACGAGCAGAACTACCACATGAAGGTGCTTAAACTAATCATGCAAAAACTAGGAGCTCCTTATGCCGAAGGTATATTTCATTTAAGTTATGGAATGGTTGAACTGCCAAGTGGTAAAATGAAAAGCCGTGAGGGAACCGTGGTAGATGCAGATAACCTGGTAGATGAAATGCTGGCAATTGCCGAGGAAAAAACAAAAGAATTAGGTAAGGTTGACGACTTTGATGAACAAGAATTAAAAACGCTTTACAACACAATTGGCCTTGGCGCATTAAAATTCTTCCTGCTTAGGGTCGATCCAAAAAAGAGGATAATATTTAACCCTGCTGAAAGTATCGAACTCCAGGGTTTCACTGGTCCTTTCATACAATATACGCATGCACGTATTAAAAGTATCTTACGAAAAGAGTACCCAAATGGAAGTGCTTTAACCGGTAATTTGTTGCCGGCAGAAAAAGATGTTTTAGTGCATTTAGAAACCTTTCCATTGGTGGTACAAGAAGCAGCAACAGAGCTTGATCCTTCAAAAATTGCTATCTATATTTTCAATTTGGCCCAGCTCTTTAATTCGTTTTATACCAAACATTCAATTGCCAACGCGGAGAGTGCGGAAAAGAAAGAGCTACGATTACAACTGGCGCAACTAACTGCACAAGCAATAAAAAATGGGATGTATTTACTCGGAGTTGCAGTGCCAGAAAGAATGTAAATTTTTCGGGAACCCGCATTTGTATTTCATGCGTCATCGTTGTGTCACTCACTTGTACATTTAATTCTAATGGCAGCTGGTCGCAGTCCTTTTACCTGGTTACTAAAGCTCAGCTTGCTTTAGGTTCTTGCTAATATTAGTAACTTTAATTATGGAAGTAAAAGAACCCGAGCCGCTATACCAAAAGCAACAGTATACCATACAGGAACACCTGCAATTGGAAAAAGACTCGTTGCAAAAACATGAATATTACAAAGGAGAAATCTTTGCCATGGCGGGTGCGTGGCCGAGGCATAATATTATTTTTAAAACCTTTACCGAGATATCGCTTATCTCTTGAAAGGTCACCCTTGCCAACCCTATGGCAGTAACATACGCATCAATATACCTGAAAACACTTTATTTACTTACCCTGATTTATCTATTATTTGTGGTGATATTAATCCATCTGATGCAGATGAAGATACAGCTGTACGTCCCTCTGTTTTAATTGAGATACTTTCAAAGTCTACCAAGGATTATTACCGTGCGGAAAGTTTATATTGTACCGTGCTATCCCTACGCTAAAAGAATAAATTTTAGTTGATTCTGAGGTAGTCCACCTTGAGTATTGGTCTTTAAATAAAGAAAATTTTTCGCAATTACAGGAGTTTAAAGATAAACAGCAACGGTTCACGATTGCAACTGTTGGATTGCAATTGAAGCTGCAGGACATATACGAAGGCACGAAGCTGTAAGGTTTTTTTTCGGTGACTAAAGTGCTACAAGTACAAGAGTGCGACGCAACAATGATGAAGTATTTCTAATGCTGGAACACAAAAAATATTATCAATAAAAAAGGCGACTGAATAATCAGTCGCCTTTTCGTTTTAGTTATTTGTCTTATTTAGAATGAAGATTTTACTGTTTTTAACTGGGCGAGGTTTGGATCCATTTTAATAGCTTGCTCACACAATGCAATCCCTTTATTCTTATCACCCTTCTTTTGATATGCAAGACCGCACATGTATAACGCCTTGCTGTTCATGTTGTCATTCTTAAAAATCTCCTGGTATGTATTTGCAGCATCCTGGAACTTGTTGAGCTTAAAGTAAGCCTGCGCAATTTGGAATAAGATAGGTGCATTTCCAGGCTTATTTTCCAAAACCTTATTCAAGGTTTCAATACCTTTCTTCATGTCGAAGCCAAGGTAAGCAAGGCCTAAATTTTCGTAATAGGCCATATCAGTTTTATACCCTTTTGCAGCAGCCTGTTCCCAATATTTCACAGCTTCTTTTTCATCGTTCATGGTATAGTACAATAAACCAAGCTCGTAAATAAGGTCTTTATCGTTAGGAGATAATTCTAAAGTTTGTTTGTATACAGCAATAGCCTGGTTGTAATTGCTAAGGTCGATGTAAGTTTTACCTAATAAAGTAACTGCTTTAAGATTTTGTGGTTCAGCTTTTACAACTTCGTTTAAAAACTTTTGGGCAGTACCGTAATTTTCGATCTCGTAATACGACTTGCCAAGCATGAACTTCAGCTCATTATCAGCCTTATTCTTAGCCAGCTTGTTTCCGTAGACGATCACGTCATTCCACCTGCGAAGATGGAAGCTTAACTGCGTCATTTTAGTAAGAGCCAGAACATGATTAAGATTCTTTTCCAGCACCTTTCCTAATTGCTCAACTGCAGGAAAATATTTTCTTTGCTCTACTAGGTAGTTCACATATTCAAGCCTGATATTGTCGTTCAGCGGGTTGAAAGTTATCGCCTTCTGAAAACTCTTATCTGCTTCCCAAACTTTCCTGGCCTGGTTTAACTCTTTTGCCCTTGAAAAATAATAACCTGAACTATCTGCCGCGTTACTCGAAAAAGCACAAAGTGAAGAAGCTACCAACACGTTTACAAGGAGGAATTTTTTCATTAGGACGAATGAATTTGGAGGTGTCTAAATCTGGTACTGAATTTGAAATTCGTCCCAATTTGAGACTAAAATTCCTCATTTCAAAATTATAGCTCCTAATGGCGGTAAATTTAATGACAGTTTAATAGAACCTTCATTTTTATCTACTTCTTCAACAGCTATTTCAGGATTATAAACGTGGCCGCTTCCGAAATATTTTTTGTCATCACTATTAAAAATCTCTTTCCACTTTGTTTTGCCTTTTACGGTCAAGTGAAAATCCAGCCGGGGCACAGTCGTCATATTTAGAATGATTACAAGGTCGTCTTTTGGCTTTAAACCCATACGTTTAAATATTATAATGCTTTCATTTCTACGGTTCAGATCAACCCATTCGAAACCGCCCTTTTCAAACTGCTTCTCGTATAATGCCGGTTCGCCCCGGTACAACTTGTTCAGGTCTTTTATACACTGCTGCATACCCAGGTGCGATGGAAACTTCAGCAATTCCCATTGCAATTCACTTTTGTAATTCCATTCCTGTGTTTGTCCAAATTCGCATCCCATAAAAAGCAATTTTGCCCCGGGATGAGAAAACATATAACTATATAACAAACGCAGGTTGGCAAACTTCTGCCACTCATCACCCGGCATCTTATACAGCATTGGGCTTTTGCCATGCACTACTTCATCATGACTTAAAGGCAACATGAAATTTTCGTCATAGAAATACATCATGCTGAACGTGAACTTGTCCTGGTGGAATTTGCGGAACCACGGGTCCATTTTGTAATAGTCAAGGGTATCATGCATCCAACCCATCATCCACTTCATCCCAAAACCTAACCCTCCCATGTGTATAGGCTTGCTTATACCAGGCCAATCAGTGGATTCCTCGGCAATCGTTTGCACATCAGGAAAGTCTCTATAAATGGTGAGGTTTAAATCTTTAATAAAGGAAATAGCTTCGATATTTCCGTTACCGCCAAATTCGTTTGGTTCCCACTCCCCTTCTTCGCGGCTATAATCCAACCGGAGCATAGAGGAAACTGCATCAACCCTAATACCGTCGATATGCAATTTTTCGAACCAAAACCTTGCACTACTTATTAAAAACGATTTTACTTCTCCTCTTTTGTAATTGAAAATGTAAGAGTTCCAATCAGGATGGAAACCCTTGCGCATGTCAGCATACTCGTATGTATGTGTACCGTCAAACATAAAAAGCCCGTGCGAATCGTATGGAAAATGAGAAGGCACCCAATCAAGAATAACACCTACACCTGCTTGGTGAAAAGCATCAACCAAAGCCGCAAAATCTTGTGGCGTACCAAAGCGGCTGGTGGTAGCAAAATAACCGGTTCCCTGGTAGCCCCAACTTCCATCGAAAGGATGTTCCATTACCGGCATAAATTCTACGTGTGTAAAGCCCATAAACTTTACATACGGCACCATCAACTCTATCATCTGCTGATAAGTGTTGTAACTCTCCTCATTATGTTTATCAGGACGCATCCAGCTAGCAAGGTGAACTTCGTAAACGGAGTAAGGAGCATCAAGCGAATTATGCTTTTTCCTGGTCTTCATCCACTTTTCATCCTTCCATTTATAATTTACATCCCAGGTTATTGAAGCAGTGTAAGGACGCTTTTCCCAATAGTGTGCATAAGGATCGCCCTTATCTACTTTAACTCCCTGGAAGCCTTCTATATGATACTTGTACGCTTCTCCTGCAATCACGCCGGGGATAAAACCTTCCCAAATGCCTGAGTGATCTAATCGAACAAACAGCGCATGGGCATCAAACGCCCATTTATTAAAATGACCGATGACAGAAACAGCAGTAGCATTAGGCGCCCAAACCGCAAAATAAGTTCCAGCTGTATTTAAAACAGTCAATTGCTTATTCCCAAGCAAGTCATACATCCGATAATTGCTCCCATTCTGAAAGTTGCGAACCTGCTCTTCGTCAAAAAGCGAATAATTCCAAACAGGTTTTGTAGTATCTACAAAATGGATCTCCTCGTATTTTTTTGTTTCTTGTTTCTCCACAGTAGTATTTGTAAGCGATGAAATAACATTGGTAATCTTCTTTACAATATTGCCAGCACCAGTCCCGTCTAAAGGCTAATTAAACGGGTTACCTGGCTTTTTTACTTTGTATTATCAATTAGTAAGGCCCGGAAAACGAAACTCTTTCACTTTTATCACTTCCCGCGGTATCACTTTTTGTCTCTTTGTTGTCCATTCCAACAGAATTCTTTATTACGCTACCTGCAGAAGCTTTTTTCTTTCGGGCATAAGAATATCGGTTTTTATAAAGATACTGAATGAACTTAACTCTTGCTCAGTATCCAGGTCAATGAAAAGTATTCAAGGAATTGAAAGATAAAATGCAGGCCAACACTGCTTAAAAAGATTTTTGTTACCAGCAACAGGTCAAAGATTATCCTTTCGTTGCGTCGCACTCTTGTACAGTTAAAGCTTTATTCAACAAATAAAACACATTAATTCAAATACCTATCATGCCCTCCCGTTTTTTAGACGACAAACAAAAAGGGTTTCACTAAATGAAACCCTTTTAAACTATTTCGACAGCTCAATTACCCACATTCGTTTTGCAGGTATTGTAAGCTTTTTATTTGTGCCAAACCTTGCACCAGTAACTACATTTCGTGCCTGTTTAAATCCTTCCGTTCTTTCCGCAAACTGAGTAAAATCAATATCTCTTTCTTTATCGCTTGTATTCATCATGCACATTACTGTTTGGTTATTATCATACCTAAAGTAAACATATAGACCGTTGTCAGGAGCATACTGCATCATCTTACCAGTTTTTATAGCCGAAGATGATTTACGGAAGTTAGCAAGCTTCATTGTCCAATCGTGTACTTCATTCTCCTGCTCGGTCCTGCCTTCTTTAGTAAACTTGCTCATCTTATCTTCCTGCCAGCCGCCTTTAAAATCCAACCTTACCCAACCGTCAGGGTTCGAAACTCCCTTCATTGAAATTTCGGTTCCATAATACAACTGTGGTATCCCACGGCAGGTAAGCAACCACGCAATTCCTGTTTTATGCTTTTCAACGTCGTCGTTCACTTGCGATAAAAACCGGCTCATGTCATGGTTATCTAAAAAGATGACATGGTTCATAGGGTTTGTATAAACAAAGTCTTGCGACAAAGTTTGGTACAATTTATTTACCCCTTCTGTCCAACCAAAGTTCTGGTTCATGGCCGGAACAATTCCATAAAGGTTAGTTTGAAAATCGGTTACTCCCTTAAGGTTGCTTTTGAAGGGAATATCAAATTTATTCTCCGTAAAATAAGCCTGGCTTGGTGTGCCGTGTACCCATGTTTCGCCAAACATTGTTATAGAAGGATACTCATCCAGCAAGGCTTTGTTACAATGATTCATAAACGCAAGGTCGTTGTAGATATAGGTATCTATACGCCATCCGTCTACCCCAAATTCTTCTACGCTCCAAATAGCATGTTGAATAAGGTAGTTAGCTACATAAGGGTTGCTATGATTTAGGTCGGGCATTTGGGTAGTAAACCACCCATTGCTGGTTATTCTCCTGTCACTCTTCGAGGCATATGGATCGATTAAAGGCTGGTCTTTATAGGAGGTTTGAGTAAACTTAGGCCACACGTGCAACCAATCCTTCATTGGCTTATCAAGAACTGTAAAGTGATAACTACCCACATGGTTATAAACAGCATCCTGTATTAGTTTCATTCCTTTTGCATGCAGTGCATCACTCAGTTTTTTATAGGCCGTTTCACCTCCAAATCTTGGTTCTATTTTGTAGTGATTAGTGAAAGCATAACCATGTTCTGTACGGTTAGGCATATCATTTTCGAGTACAGGTGTCAGCCATACTGTTGTAACACCTAAATTTTGTAAATAATCCAAATGGTTGATCACGCCCTGCAGGTCACCACCATGCCTGTGATAAATCGAATCCCTGTTTAAGGTTTGATCTCTCATTCCACTTACGCGATCATTTGTAGGATCGCCGTTGCTGAAACGATCAGGCATTAAGAGGTAGACAAAATCAGCAGAAGTAACACCTTGCGCAAACTTTGTTCCCTTCCCCGGCCTCCTGTTCTTTAAAGGAAAGTCGACTATAATGGGGGCACCACTCCTTTTTAAATTAATTTTTACATTGCCTGCCTTTGCGGTTCCCGATATAGTTACGTCAACAAACAAGTAGTTTTCGTTTTCTACTTTGTGTACTTTTTGAACTTTTACCCCCGGATAATTTATTGATACATCGGTAACTCCTTTAGCTATCCCGTTAGCATGGAGCATTAACTGTAGTTTAGGTTCCTTCATTCCAACCCACCAATTGGTAGGATAAACAGAGGGTGCCTGCCCAAAAACAGAAAACGAACTAACAAAGGCTACTATGACTAAAAAACTTTTTATCATTAATAATAATATTAGATGATTAGGAATTACTCATCAGCATCTTTAACCAACAGGTTTAGGAAACCTGCTATAACCATTGAAACACCTCCTACTACCAACGCATAAATACTTTCGCTGTTAAATAAGATTCTTACAAAAAACCCGAGAATTGCCGCTGCTAATATTTGAGGAATTACAACAAAAAAATTAAAGACACCCATATAGAAACCCATTTTATTAGCAGGTAATGCGCCGGCCAATATAGCATAGGGCATTGTGAGAGTGGAAGCCCATGCAAGACCCACGCCAACCATTGGTAATAAAAGCATGTTCTTATCCTTGATGTACAGCATTGAAATAAGACCCACTCCACCTATAATTAGAGCTACCATATGAGTACAGCGGCGCCCGATCTTTTTAGCGAGGAAGGGTAACATGAAAGCAGCTATCGCTGACACCCCGTTATACACCATAAACATTACACCCACCCAATCTCCTGCATCCTGGTACGCTTTGGTAGTAGTATCGGTTGAACCGAAAGCATTTTGAGCTACGCCTGATGTTGTATAAATCCACATGGAAAAGAAAGCAAGCCATGTAAAAAATTGAACAATGGCCAGCTGCAACATTGTTTTAGGCATTGTTACTATTCCTTTTCCAATTGCAATAATCCCTTTTGTGAACCCTTTTGTTTGCTCCTTTTCTTCTTCGAAACTTTTCAGATCTTCTGGAGGGAGCTCTTTGGTGGAAACGATTGTCCACAACACCGCTAAAAAAAATACCACACCTCCTATATAAAATGAGTACTTAACAGAATCAGGAATTACTCCATCTTCGGCAGTATTACTTATGCCCAAAACATTCGTGAAAAAATAAGGCAATAGGCTGGCAACTACTGCACCTATACCTATAAAAAAGGTTTGCATTGCAAAGCCAGTAGTTCGTTGGTTTGAAGCTAATTTATCGCCAACAAAAGCCCTAAAAGGCTCCATTGAAATATTGATAGAAGCATCGAGCACCCAAAGCATAATAGCAGCCATCCATAAAGCAGTGGAATTAGGCATTAGAAATAAAGCAATGGAAGATAGTACAGCGCCAAGGAAAAAGAAAGGTCTCCTTCTGCCCCAGGTTGAGTGCCAGGTGCGATCACTTAAATAACCAATAATGGGCTGAACCAATAAACCGGTGAGAGGAGCAGCAATCCAAAGGATGGGAATTTCCTCAATCTCGGCGCCAAGGGTTTGAAAAATACGGCTAACATTCGCGTTTTGCAATGCAAACCCAAACTGAATTCCGAGAAAACCGAAACTCATGTTGAAGATCTGCAGCAGTGATAACTTTTTCTTATTCCCAGAAGATGAGGGGACGTTTGGATCAATAGTTACAAGGGCCATAGTTAAGCAATCGTTTGTTAGTAATGTGTAAGTTTTACATGAACTAAAGTAATACAAAAAAACATCCTACGAGGGGATGTTGGAAAACAATCAGATATAATAATAGTTTTTATAGCATTAGCAAAAGTGTAACTAATATTTTGCTGTGTAAGTATAATTAGCCTGAAGCATAATAGTAGCACAACCGATGAAAGGATTGCGACGCAACAATGATGCTATGTAATACAAATGCCGGTACCAAAAAATTTTACTGTATTACAAAACCATCAGGTAAAATAGCATTCTTTTTTACTACAACTATGTCGTCTTTAATGGTATATAAAGCGTTGTCTGTTTCGGCCATTCCTGTGCCGCCAACAATTCTTACATCGTTGCCGATTCTGCAGTTTTTATCAACGATGGCGTGCTTAATATAGCAACGTTCGCCAATGCCAATCCTAGGGATTCCATTTCTAAGGTTACTTTCCATTTGCTCTAAAGTCTCAAACGTGTCGTTACCCATTAAATAGCTGCTGACAACGGTGGTTCCAAAACCTATACGTGACCTTATACCAATTACACTATTTTCTATGCGGCTCGCATTAATGAACGAACCTTCTGCAATCATGGTGCGTTCTAATGTTGTTCCACTTATTTTAGCAGGTGGAAGCATACGCGGCCTGGTAAAAATGGTGTGTATATTGTCGTACAAATTAAATGGTGGCAACTCGTTTGTAAGCGCAAGATTAGCTTCGAAAAACGAAGAAATCTGCCCAATATCTTCCCAGTAACCTTCGTATTGATAACTGTAAACTTTATGTGTTCCAATTGATTTTGGAATGATGTCTTTACCAAAATCTTTATCCTCGGGATAAACTTTTAATAACAGGTCAATTAATAGCTGCCTGTTGAAAATATAAATACCCATAGAAGCAAGGTATTCCTTACCAATGTTCTTCATAGCTGGCCCTGTATCGCTAGTCCAATCTCCTAAAAGATCTTGCGAAGGTTTTTCTATAAACGATGTTACAAAATGGTTTTCATCCGTTTTTAAAATACCGAAGTCAGAAGCTTCCTTACCCGCTACAGGAATAGTAGCAAGTGTAATATCTGCGCCACTGCTTGCGTGTTCTGAAACCATTGCTTCGAAGTCCATTTGGTAAAGCTGGTCGCCACTAAGAATGAGAATATATTCGAATTCGAAGTTGAAAATATGTTTGAAGGATTGGCGTACAGCATCGGCAGTTCCCTGGAACCAGTTAGAGTTATCGGGCGTTTGTTCTGCTGCCAGTATATCTACAAATCCTTTGCTGAAGCCGCTAAAGTTGTATGTGTTTTTTATATGCCTGTTAAGTGAAGCAGAGTTGTATTGAGTAAGCACAAACATCCGGTTGATATTGCTGTTAATACAGTTACTAATAGGGATGTCTACTAAACGGTATTTACCCGCAATAGGCACAGCTGGTTTGCTGCGGCTAGCCGTTAAAGGGTGCAGCCTTGTACCAGCACCCCCACCCAAAATAACGGCCAATGCGGACTTCTGATAATTGAGCATAGTTTATTCTTTTAAATGTTACTATTATAAATCCTCTTGTCTTCTGATTTTACTTTTATGCACGCCATCTTAGTGAGTTGGTTGTGGTACGAGCATTCTTTTTTCTTCAACTTCGTTGTGTCACTCACTTGTACCACATCCCTCTATTCTTCTTTGCCGCCCTAACTAAAACACTTAATATTCGTTCCACCTATTGGGTCCACTTCAACCATCTGTAAACCTGTATGTATTCGGCGGCGCTTTTATCCCAGCTATTATCAATCTTCATCATCTGCCTTCTCATTTGTGAAAGCTTTACTTTGTTGGCATAAACTTCAATTGCCCTGCCAACAGAATAATTAATATCCCAAACGCTTGCATGGTTAAACCTAAGGCCATAGCCACCCTTATCACCCATATCAACAACAGTATCTTGTAAGCCGCCTGTACTTCTCACCATTGGTACAGTGCCGTACCGCATTGCATACATTTGGTTTAGTCCGCATGGTTCTACCCTGCTCGGCATCAACAAAAAGTCTGCGCCAGCATACATCTGGTGACTTAATTTCTCATTATATCCTATTACAGCATTGTATCTACCTGCGAACTCATGCACCATTGTTCCAAGCTCCCATTCAACATGTGGTTCGCCGCTACCAAGAATAAGAAAGTTTACGTCGTTGCCATAGTCATGAAAACACGAGCGGATAGCCGATGGTAAAATATCTGCAGCTTTTTCTCCAACCAATCTTCCTATAAAAACGATCAAAGGTTTATCAATGTCGAGATTAAATTCTTTGCACAAAACCCGTTTGTTGGCCAGCTTACCTTCCTTGGTATTTTTAGACGAGAAGTTTTTAGCTAACAACGGATCGGTTGCAGGGTCCCAAACGTCATTGTCTATACCGTTGAGTATGCCAAGGCATTTGCCTTTTTCATACTCGAAAAGATTTTCTAAACCGTTTGCTTCAATACGCAACTCTTCTAAATAACTCCAGCTAACGGTTGTTACCCTGTCAGCACATTTGATAGCCGAAGCCAAAGGATTGATGGTGTTTTTCCAATCAAGCATTCCCCACTTGTAAGGGTCCCATGCAGGAAGATAATGAGATTTGTCCCATCCCATCCATCCCTGGTATTGTGCATTATGAATGGTAAGAACGGTTGGAACATGTGACAGTCCCTGGAATTGGTAACAATACTTCATCATAAACGGGATAAGGCCGCTATGGTAGTCGTGGCAATGCACTACATCTGGTTTATAGTGCCACTGGTTTATCCAGTCAACTACTGCCATCTGAAAAGCTGTAAATCTTTCTACATCATCGCTGTAGCCATAAATCTTTTCGCGATCAAGGAGACTGTATATGTCAACAAGATAAAGGTCAAATCCTAATTTACTAGTTGCTTCTTTTATTATGGTGTAATGAAGAAACTGGCTACCTAAATAAATGTGGCCCTTGTAATCAACAACCCATTCGTTGTCAGCCAGGAACTTCGTCCTGTACATGGGCAAAACAACTTTAGCATTATTACCAATAGAGTTTTGGTATTTAGGTAAAGCACCTACAACATCTCCCAATCCGCCAGCTTTTGCAACAGGATAACATTCTGCACTTACATGTAATATTTCCATAGTTCCGGTTCCGTTAGTAAAAATACGAATTCAAGTTATGAAGCTTTTTTAATTCTTTTAAGAATAAGTGAAGTACATATTTTTTGGAAAGTAATAAAAGTAGAACGATGAAAAATTTTTAGCCCTCGAATACAAAAACACTTTTACTTTGATAACATTACAACAAACTGCAAAAATCTTGCTATATGAATCAATCGACGAGATGGCCACAAATGATCACTCTTATTTCTGTATTCTTTTTCTGGGGCTTTGTTGCTGCAAGTAACGACATCCTTATCCCGGTTTTTAAAGAGGAGCTTAACCTTGAGCAATGGCAATCACAAATGATTTCATTTGCTTTTTATGTAGCTTATACGGTTGGTTCCATTGTTTACTTTCTATTATCAAGAGCTTTTGGGGCTGACATATTGAATAGGATCGGGTATAAGAATGGTATTGCTTTGGGCCTGGTGATTTCTGCAATTGGTACTTTATTGTTTTACCCTGCTGCAGAAAGTGCATCCTTCTATTTAATGATTACAGGTTTATTTATCGTTGGACTTGGCTTCTCATTACAACAGACAGCAGCAAACCCCTTAGCCATTGTAATGGGTGATCCTAAAAAGGGTTCACAGCGTTTAAGTTTGGCCGGTGGTATAAACAACCTTGGTACCACCATCGGACCAGTCCTTGTAAGTTTTGCCATCTTCGGTTCTATATCCGTGGGAGGAACAGCCAATGTCGCAAGCATAGAAGCTGTTAAAACACCATACTTAATATTAGGTGCTTTCTTTTTATTAGTAGCTATAATTTTCAAATTTTCTTCTCTACCCAATAAGATAGAACTTGACCAGGAAGAAGTAAAAGACACAACAGCTACCACACTTACTCAACCTGCTTCAAAAAAATCAGCGCTTAATTATACACAACTTGTAATGGGTATGATAGGAATATTTGTATATGTGGGGGTAGAGGTTTCCACAGCAAGTAACCTTCCTGAATTCATGAAACAAGAGTTACAAACTTCTACAGAAAGTGTTGCACCTTTCGTTTCTCTTTACTGGGCTAGTCTTATGATTGGTAGGTGGACTGCATCTATCGGTGCCTTTGATCTTTCCAAAAGAACAAGACAAATACTTGGCTTTATAATGCCTTACCTCGCTTTTGCAGTTTTCTTATTGATTAATAAAATGGCTAACCACGATCTTACTCCTTTTTATGTGTATGCCATTTGTATTGTCGCCTTGGTAATTGCTGATTTCGCCAGTAAAGGAAACCCTGCCCGGCAGTTATTAATTTTCTCTACTATGGGAATTATTGCTCTTTTTATAGGTATGCTTTCTTCAGGAATGGTTAGTGTTTACGCCTTTATAAGCGTAGGTCTATTCTGCTCAACACTGTGGCCTTGTATTTTTACCTTAGCCATTGCTGGACTGGGCAAGCACACAAATGAAGGGGCAAGCTTTTTAATTATGATGATCATGGGAGGCGGTGTAATAAGCCTTCTTCAAGGTTATTTAGCGAAAGACGAATTGCTCGGAATTCAATGGTCTTACCTTGTAGGTGTTGCATGTTTTGCATACCTCGCATTTTATGCCATAAGGGCTAAGGCGATATTAAAAGCACAGGGAATAGATTATGATATGCCTACAACAGGTGCATCTGATCCTCATTAATTGTAACACATAAACCATTGTTATGGCTTTACCACTTCAAGATAAATTAGCTATAGGAATAGACATCGGCGGCACATCTACCAAAATCGGAATTGTAGATTCCGAAGGAGATATAAAATTCAGAACAGAATTGTCAAGTACAGATAACAATTCTATAGAGGAGTTTATTGACCAGCTTTACGATAAGCTTTACCCGATAATAGAGCAACATGGCGGTAATGACTTAATCCATGGTATAGGTATTGGTGCGCCTAATGGGAACTACTATACAGGTACTATTGATTATGCTCCTAACCTTAAGTGGAAAGGTATTATCCCACTTGCTTTCCTTATCAATAAAAGATTCAACCTTCCCGCTATTTTAACCAACGATGCTAATGCTGCAGCTGTTGGAGAAATGATTTATGGAGCTGCAAAGGGAATGAAAGACTTTATTATGATCACCCTAGGAACTGGTGTGGGAAGCGGCATTGTTGCAAATGGCCAATTAATTTACGGCCATGATGGCTTTGCCGGTGAACTGGGCCATACCACCATAATTCCAAACGGCAGGTTTCATCCTGGTACTAATATGTATGGAACGTTAGAAGTATATGCCTCAGCTACCGGCGTAAGACGTACTGCTATAGAGCTAATAGCTAGTTCAAACGAAGAAAGTTTGCTTCGTGCAATACCTGAAGATAAAATAGACAGCAAGGCAGTATACGATTGCGCTATAAAAGGTGACGCAATTGCAAAAGAGGTTTTTAGATTCACCGGCGAAGTTTTAGGAAAAGCACTTGCCAATTTTGTAATGTTCTCGAGCCCGGAAGCAATTATCTTGTTTGGTGGAGTTACCAAAGCAGGAGACCTGATAATTAACCCAACAAGGGAACATATGGAAGCAAATGTGTTACCCATTTTCAGGAATAAAGTAAAGCTGATCTTCAGTCAACTAAAGGAAGCTGACGCTGCTATTTTAGGAGCAAGCGCCTTAGTGTGGGGGACAGAAATTAAATAAAAAAAGGGATGGCTTACACCATCCCTTTTAAGTATTTCTAATTCTTATTACTGCAATTTTAAAACAGGATTTAGTACAAAGCCGGCGTTCTTATCAGAAGACGACGATACCCTTGGATCAAAACTTATAACTACCTTCTCTTCACTTAAATTAAGTTTCCTGCCTACTTTAATAGTCATGTTCTTCTCATAATTTGCTACAAGGCTTAAAGGATAAGTAATCTCACCAATCGTAATTGTACTTCTATTGCCCAAAACAAAACGTACTTCACTAACAATTGAAGTTGCAGCAACAGGCCCTGAGGCCACCGCCGTATCAACACCATGGCCGTAGTTGGCTAAATTATAAAGCGCTTTCTTTGTCGGCAATACCTTCCACGATGTATCCTTCGAAGTTTTAATTCTCACTTCTTCAATGTCAATATTTACTTGCTGCACAATTTCGCCACCATTCGCTAATCTTACCTGGAATGTACTGTTGACTTCGTACACAAGTTTGCCGCATCCAAAACTTATAAGCACTATACAAATAGTAGAAAACAGGATTGTACTTTTCTTCATTATATAATATTAAACTTATATCCAATCTTATACACACAAACAAAGTGATTGTGAACAGTTTTGTTTTGGACCCAATCTTATTAACACTACTTTACATCGTTGCGTCGCACTCTTCAGCTTGTGTAATTTTATTGGGCGCATTCAAAAGATTGCTGTTCCTTATTAGCATAACGCTACAAATATTAATATAACTATCTAAATACTTTATTAAACCCTATTTAATTTCTCTTAATTATAAATACTGCAGGCACAGCCCGCTCTCCTTCTTTATCACTTGGTAAAATAGTTTCTTTACCATTTACAAGCATACAACTACTGCCACCACCGTCAAAATTTAAAGCTTCCCAACAACTAAGGTCTTTTAAAATGTTTGCTTCCTGCACAAGTGTGGCACCTTCTGCTTTGCCAGCAACCCGTCCTTGTATAACCAAAATTATAAGTCTGCCATCTTTTGTATAACCCATTGCTGTTCTGGGATGCTTATCGCTGATCCCTTTGCCTACAAATTTTCTTTCTTCATTGTTCGTTATGCGTACAGCGCCATCGTGTAGCAAAACGGGACCTCCACCTATAGCTGTCTGCATTTTCCAGCTTTCATCAATTCCCAATCTTCTTTTTCTGGTAGGATAATGGTGCAAGGACGGAGCATAGGTGTACTTGCTTGACTTCGGCAAAGGGTCTGTTATAACTTTTGGATTCTTTTCAAACGCAACAGCATACTTCCTTGCTGAATCAGTAAAGAGCCATCCAACATCTGCTTTTCTTTTTTTTGTTATTCCTAACGCACTACCTGATATGTGATGATACGTAAAAGTATCCTTGCCTTTTGCGGGAATGTCATTTACATTATAGCTCACCATTTTGCCTTCTTTAATAACGATGTTCAAATTCTGGTTCGTGGCAAATGAAAAGAATGTTCCGTTTACTACCAGCAATGGATTATCGTTTTTAGTGTAAAAAGCTTTTGGCGTAAGTCGTCTTTTGTAGGTAGTATCTGTTTTAAATTCTAAATGCCTACTCTTCAGTTTCGCTTCAACATAATAGGCAATGTTGGGCTTGCCATCTAATGTGTCGTTTGAATAATAAACATGAAAGTCTTTAGGCAAAAGACCAAACAAAGAATCGACGTTCGTCCACTTAAGTTGGGCTGAACTTATAATTGGCAGAAGGAAAATAATTGAAAGAACGTTTTTCATATTGATGGATGGAATGATTCGTGAGAGCCTCATTGTTTTGGTATTTAAGAGCTGCGTGAAGATCTAAAAGTACAAGTGAGTGACACAACGATGTTGAAAGTAGTTTATTAGTTGGTAACCAAATCTTCCTATAAAAAGAATGGCTGCCCGAGGACAGCCATTCTTTTTATACTAACATCATTTCTTTTTCTGCTTGCCATTTCTCGCGGCCGTAACCTTTAATCACGTGTCGTTCACTGTGGTAAGAGGAACGAACTAACGGACCACTCTCCACGTAATCAAAACCCAGTTCGTATCCAATGTCTCTCAACTCTGCAAATTCATTGGGGTGTACAAAGCGATGAACCGGTAAATGTTTTTTTGTTGGCTGCAAGTACTGACCCAAGGTAAGCACATCAACGCCAACTGCTACAAGGTCTTCCATAGCCTGAACTACTTCTTCCTTTTTTTCGCCAAGACCAAGCATGATGCCGGTTTTGGTACGCATGCCGCCTTCTTTTAAAGTACGCAACACTTCAAGGCTGCGGCGATATTTTGCCTGTATGCGAACCTGCTTCGATAGTCTTTCAACCGTTTCCATATTGTGACTTACCACTTCAGGTGCTGCATCAATAATACGTTGTACCTGGTCAGTATAACCTTTAAAATCGGGTATTAAAGTTTCTAAAGTAGTGTCGGGGTTTAAAGCTTTAACTGCTTTGATGGTATTGTACCAAATGATTGAGCCGCCATCTTTTAATTCATCGCGATCAACGCTAGTAAGTACTGCGTGCTTTACACGCATTAGGTTTATAGCTTCGGCTACGCGTTGTGGCTCGTCCCAATCAACAGGATCAGGGCGACCGGTAGCTACGGCACAAAAGCCGCAACTGCGGGTGCAGGTGTTACCGAGTATCATAAAGGTTGCAGTTCCTTCGCCCCAGCATTCGCCCATGTTAGGGCAGTTGCCACTCTCGCAAATTGTATGCAACTTATGCGTATCAACTAAACCACGAACGTGCTTATAACTCTCACCAATTGGAAGTTTTACCCTTAGCCAATCTGGTTTTTTTATTTTTGAAGTGCTCTCGTCTATCTTAGCCACTACAGGTAATTCTATCATTACGCTACCGCTTTGTTAATTGAAAAATTTTGATGGACAGGTTGTTTTGGTTGTTACTCTCGCTGTAAATACACTAACGGTAATTGCGGGAAAGGAACAAGTTGCTTAAGAAGCGCAGCGTAAAGAACCCTTAGTACAAGAGTGCGACGCAACGGAAGCTAAATAAGCATTTACAGCCGGGGCCAAAAATACACTACTTTCTTTTACCGAAGACAATGGCGGCATAAGCATTAAAAAACAATTGCTTTTCCTTATTTAAAAGTAGTATGGGCATTTTTTGAGAGTAGAACTCGGCACCTAATCCAACTTCGATTGCACTTACCACTTCGTTGTAGCGACCGTAATCGAAACGAAGGGCGGTTTTTGCAAACCCACCAGGAACAAATTTAATTTCGTTAAACCCTTTGCCAAACCCTGAAGCACCAATAATGTCGGTAGCGGACAAGAAAACAGCATTGTTGTTGTTGTATTTAATTTGCTCCTGTTCGTTTCGTGCATTATTTACAGTTATGTAGTATGGTTTTAATAACCCTGCACTAAAACCTCCGCCGTAAAGCGCTGAAACAGCAACGCCATTTTTATTACCTTTTACGCCCAGCAAACGCTGCTGCCCGTAGCCAAGTTTAGTAAAATAAAAATTATTGATTTTGCCGTAAATAAATGGGTTGCCAACTGCAAAACCCAAAACTCCCCTCGATAATTTGTCTTCTTTAGGGTGCTTGCGCTCACCAATTTCTAGGCTGTAAAGTGATGTTTTTACTGGAGTCTTCAATATGCCGAGTTCGTAAAAAGCACTGTACCCATCGCTGTAAAGCCTTACGCCAAAGGCGTTTTGCTTATGAAAAATCATTGCTCCTTCTTCTTCCTGCTTTTGCAATAATTGTATTTTTTCCTTCCTATCTTCTTTCTTTTGGTTCCGGGTTTCTTTGCGTTGCTGCGAAAAAGCTGAGGTAGCAACCAATGCGCAAAACGTTACAAAAACGACTTTCTTCACGTTGATTTGATTTGATACTTGTAAATTTAGGCAAAAACAATTCAATGACAGCACAGATAATATATAAAGGAAACTTAAGAACATCGGCCACACACTTGCAAAGCGGAACGGAGATAGAAACGGATGCGCCGGTTGACAACCAAGGCCAAGGTGAACGCTTTTCGCCCACTGATTTGGTAGCTACTGCTCTCGGAAATTGTATGCTCACCATTATGGGTATTAAAGCAAGGGATTTGAATGTTGACCTAAGCGGAACGACTGTAGAGGTTACTAAAGTAATGGTAGCCGAGCCCAGACGGATAGGCGAAATAAAAGTGACTTTCACATTCCCAGAAGGTTTTGAGGCCGATGATAAACAAAAAACCATTTTGGAAAGAGCTGCAATGACGTGTCCTGTTATTGAAAGCCTGCACCCAAACATTAAGAAAGATGTAACTTTTAACTGGTAGTTTTTTGGGTTTCCAGCGGTGGTTTTTCATAGCATCATCGTTGTGTCACTCACTTGTACTATTGGTTCACTTTTCAGCCGAGCCTGGAATGTGCCGGCACCAGAACCGTTTATGTTGCCCTAGACTATGGCTCGCACTCTTTATTCTGCGTTTAAAGTTTAAATCCCTCCGATTTATTTGCAACAGCACTTAAGGGCGGAGGAGATTTAAGCAATGAAATGCCAACGGAACAATCAAGACATTTAATATGATCGCAATAGTTATTCTTAAGCTCAATAAGTCCCTGGCTCTCAAGTGCATTAGTGGATAGTACTTTGTACTTACTCCAGTTTATAGTTATGCTGTTCTTTTCGGCTGGCAATTTTTCTAACCACGTTAAAGCCTTTTCTTTTAGGGCCTCATCTTTGTTCTGCAAACCATAAGCAAACAAAACAGGTACAATCGTATTGCTGATAATATTATCAATCATCGTTTGCCCTAATGGTTTTGGTTTGAAAACGGTTGCTTTGTCGAGCATGTAGTGGTAATGCCAGTAGTCGTTAGGTGTTACATCCAGCAGCTCCCTTACCTTCTCAATTTCTTCTATCTCTTTTATTTTAGAAAACAGGTGGGACGATGTATGAATAAGCATGGCTAATTGAGCGAGCCGTATTGTTGGGAAGTTAGCAGGACGCATCCGTAAGAAAAAGGGCTTAACGGTTGACTGTACCAGCTTGTATTTCTTTTGCAGGAACCGGTATTCGCGCTGCAGCAATAAAGGATAATCTTCTTCAAACTTTGCCTCGAGGAATCCTGCCTGGCCAAAAAGTAAAGCTTCTATTTGCTGTATTTGATTCTTATGTCGTGCTAATATATTTATTGATATGCTTTTTGCGATTGTTTCAAAAACATCTGCATTTACTTTAATGCCGAAATTCTTTGCAAGTGCCCACCAAAAAACTTCTTCCCAATGGTTGTTGGCCAGCTTTACATTTTCTAAAACAGTTGCTGCTTTCCGTTGTAAACGTTCAACTGCTACTCTCTCTTTCCATGCTACCCAGTTCACTTCGTTAAGAACTGGGAGGTGAGGTTGACACGGAACAAAGCCTTTATATAATTTAAGCGCATCAAACTTTGCAATAACGTGAAATGGAACTTTGTCTTCGAGAACTAAAGTGGGTAATGATTGACTATTTGAATCAAGGATTTCTTCGTTGTGCTGCCACACAACATGAAGAATGATATTATGATAGTTCTTATCAATAGAGTGATTATGCAATCGCCAGTCAGAGGAAATGACATGCAATTCAATATTGCCGGCCCAGGTTGTATTATTTATAAGAATGCGTGCATTAAGAAAGTCGGGGCCCTGGTTGTGGTTTAATGTTCCCGGGTGAATCACTTGTAACGGCTCTCCACTTGACAGTGCTAATCCCGAATGGTTAAACTGTTGAAAGCGCCACAAATATTGCAGGAACTTTTCCGTCATACACTGATGATTAATGAAACAACGTCATTAATATAAGTAATGTTAGGAGCGACGAATAAAGATATAAAAGTACAAGTGAGTGACACAACGATGATGCTATGAAGACTACTGTACGTTCCCAAAATAAATTAGGAAGGACTAGAGATTCGCCGCTACTTAAAACTTCTACAAATAATATTGCTGAATAATTTCATATTAAATTAGAATAATTTTAAGTAACGAGCCTTTTAATCCTGCATTTTCTGAAGTTCCTGCACTACCCGACTGATAGGCAAGCCCATTACATTATAAAAATCTCCTTTAATGCTTTTTATACCGATAACGCCTATCCATTCTTGAATGGCGTACGCACCGGCTTTGTCGTAGGGCTTATACTTGTCAACGTAGAACTCTATCTGGTCGTCGTTTAACTCATGAAATTCCACTTCGGTAATCTCGCTAAAGCAGTTTTCGCTGGTGTCTGTAAGTATTACAACGCCAGTAATAACACGATGAGATTTACCGGAAAGACTTTTTAAAATGCTTATAGCGTCGGCCCTGTTTTCGGGTTTATTAATAATAGTACCGGCGAGAACTACAACGGTATCCGCAGCAAGAATAGTGTTGTTGCTAAACTCACTATGAAAAGCTTTATCGAGATGTTTATTTACTTCTGCAGCTTTCTGCCTTGCAATGTATACGGGCACCTCCTCAATAGGTAGTTCTGCTGGCCAGGTTTCCTCAATGCTTTTAATAACAACCTGGAAGGAAATTTCTGCCCATTCAAGCAGTTGCCTTCTACGTGGAGATTGAGATGCAAGTATAATATTGTTCATATATTAAAACGTATGGCAGTAGTCTTTCAAAAATGATTCCTATAAATAAATACGGAAAAAGATCATAGACAAGATTCCTGTAAACATGGTGAGTTTAATAAGCGTACTTAGTTTGTGGTATTCTTTACTTGTACCTGCTTGATAAAGTTTCTTAAAAATATAAAGGAGTGGGATAATGATGAAGAGGATGCAGTAAGCAGCGCTCCACCACCACTTAAACTGGAGCACATAAAACTGTACAATGCTTAGTGCGGCTGTTAAAACCACCAACCATACTGCTACAAATACTTTGGTGGCGTTTATTCCCCAGGCTATTGGCATGGTGAAGCAACCGTACTTCCGGTCGCCTTCAATATCTTCCGCATCTTTTACAACTTCGCGTATTAGTGATATTACAAAAGCAAAACCTGCATATAAAAAAGTAATACGGGTAATTTTTTGGGTATATAAATTTCTAAGGGTAGAATGATTGATAAGGTTAGAAGATTCGCAATAGGTAACAACAAGAATTACCCAAGCCGTTAGCAACGATATAACTACATTGCCTGAAAGCAACCTCTTTTTTAAGGAAATGGAATAAAGAAACAAGAGAAGAACGCACCCTATATTAGCGAAACCTAAAAACCTTACGTTGGTTTTCCAATCAATATAGAAGCCGAGGACGATACCGAGGAAACTTAGAAACAGGTGCCAGAAGATAACCCACCGCCGGCTGATAATCTTGTCTACTACCAGTTTTGTTGGCTTATTAACAAGGTCAATGTTAAGGTCGAAATAATCGTTGATGATGTAGCCGGCAGCAGCAATAAATACAGAGGAGGCTACAAGCAGTATGAAATATATTCCATAAGTATTTGGAAGAACACCAGCATCACGAAAGATCGGGTGTACAATACTGTACACAAAAAGCAACTGGGTGATGGCTATAAAAACCAGGTTGGGCCACCTAACCAGTCGAAAAAATGCCGGCAGTAGTTTCAAGTAATTATTTTAATGGAAGTTATTAAATAAACCTTATGCCACTGTTATGCAGAGGGGATGTGTGTATCCTCGTTCCAGTCTCCTCGTAGCTTCAATACTTTTTCAATTACATCTCTTCCACAACCAAAACCGCCATTTTTTGGTGATATATATTTAGCGATCTCTTTTATTTCTTCCACAGCGTCAGCAGGGCAGCAGGCTAGTCCAACCTTTTGCATTACTTCCAAGTCAGGAATGTCATCACCGATATACAAAGTCTCTTGCCAGGATAAGCCTTTGGTGGATAAATATTTGCTCAGTACGCTCACCTTATCTTTCACTCCCATATATACTGCAGAAACTCCCAGGCGGCTTAACCTTGTTTCTACATCTTCAGATATTCCGCCCGAAATAATCACCAAGTTATATCCTTTCTTAACGGCCAGTTGCAACGCATAGCCATCCTTTACGTTCATGGTCCTGGCCATTACGCCGCCGGGAAGCACGATAAGCGTGCCGTTAGTAAGAACGCCGTCCACGTCAAAAACCAACGTTGTGATGTTTTTAAATTGCTCAAGAAGATTCATATGAGTAAACTTATTTCTGGCCATCACGCCATTCGTACACCCACGAACTTTGTATCATTTCAAGGTGTCCTTCGTTGCTTTCTTCACGTGTACCCACAAAGCCCGGAATTTGCAGCACCCTTTCAAGAAGGTCGGTAAAACGAATTCTATAAATTTTCCCTTCATTAAAGTCGTCGCCGTACTTCTCATACAGTTTCAAAGCGATGTCTTCGTAATCATTCCAATGAATAGGTGGTTCGTATTGAGCCATTGTAAAAAAGTTTGAAAGTTAGTGTTCTTATTCTCCTAAAAATTGTGTCTGATCGGGCAAAGTAACTTCTATTTCTCCACCTTCATCAAGCAGAACACATTGGCAACCCAAGCGAGAATTAAGTCGCGGATTAATCGCCCGATCTATAAAATCTTCTTCCTTATCCGTTAATTCCTCTACCAGGTCTTCACCCTTTTCAATATATAAATGACAAGTACTACACGCACAAACACCTCCACAATTATGATGAAGCTCAATATTATTTTTCAGTGCCACTTCAAGAATGCTCTGGTCAGGCTCTATATTATTAAGGGTAATAGGTGCAAGCCCTTTTTGTTCAAACTTAAACTTGATCGTATACATGATGCCACAATTTTGCTGCAAAAGTATCGATTAACAACCTTAAAACTCAAGAGAGATAGAACTATGAATTAAAAGAGCCTTTTTTTAGCGCCGAAACTTTGAAATTGTAAGTAAGAATTATTCTACCAGCAGAAAGTTTACATAGCATCATTGTTGTGTCACTCACTTATACTGTTTTTTAGGTAGCAGCAATAAAAGCACTAGTATTCTTAAATAAGAGGATCATTTAATATACTATTCGTCAGCGTGTTATACAGAAATTTCAGTTTGGGGTGCTGTTCTAGAATCTTTAGGTGTTTTTCTATTGTCAGGACATCCTTTCGCACGGCCGGTCCGGTTTGCAAGGCTGATGGGCGGGCTCCTTTCATTCTTACTATTGTTTCTTCAATTATTGGGTATAACGTATTGAAGTTTAAGTGTTCTAGCTCACAAAACTCCACGGATTTTGCATAAAGGTAGTTGGTAAAATTGTTTGCGAAAACTGCAGCAATATGTGTTTTTAATCTATCCTCATCGTTTGCAACAGTAACAGAATCAGCCCAATCAGAAGCGAACTGCTGCAGTGTTTCAATAGTCTGAGGACTGTCGCCATCAATTAGAACAGGTATGGCCGGAAGCCGCTGCTGCTCCTTCTTTAACGACTGTAAGGGGTATAAAACGCCATACATTCTACCGGACTGGGCCAGCACATCTTTGGTAATAGCCCCGGCAGTATGTACAACTACTCCTTTTTCGACCCGCAAATTTTCACAAATAGTAGAGATTAACTCATCGGGTACGGAAACTATTGCAATTTCAGCTTCTGTGCTGATTTCTAGTATGTTACAAGATGTTGATGCTTTTAAAAGATGAGCTAAAGAAGATGCTTTTTCCTGGCTGCGCCCTATAACCTGGAGAATGTCGTGACCAGCTAATTTGATTTTCCTCCCTAAAACCGTCGCCACATTTCCGGTTCCTATAATAACAACTTTCATTTACTTTTGAATTAAGATTAGATTGATGAAATTAGCACAAAGAGTTGTTTTAAGTTATTACTACAATAAATTAAAAATCATAGCATTAGTATCCCCACGAGCCGCCGCTTTGCAAGCCTTCAAATTATTTTGCACTCCCTACAGCAGGCGAAAGGCCCAGAAAGCTCCTCCAATTTTTGAAAAGGCGACAACCGTGGTTTTTGATTTTGCGGGCTTTAAGATTAAGGGCTTTCAATGGAAAACAGAAGATCTAAGTAAGCATAAAGTGCTGATTGTTCATGGGTTCGATAGCCAATCCTACAAATTTGATCGATATGTTTCTCTTTTAATTAATGAAGGTTTTGAAGTTTTAGCTTTTGATGCTCCTGCTCACGGACTTAGTTCTGGCAAAACTATAACTGTTGATGTGTACCGCGATCTTATAATGGAAATACACCATCGCTTTGGAAAACTTTCGGGAATAATGGCGCACTCATTAGGGGCATTGGCTGCATCGTTAGCAGCAGATAAAATGAAAGGTGAATTGTGTAACAAGTTGATCCTCATATCGCCTTCTACAGAAACCACTCATGCTATTAATGTTTTTTTCAATTACCTGCCGCTTCCTCAAAAGGTTAGAGATGGGTTTGAAAAAATAATTTTGGAGAAAGGAGGGCATCCTTCAAACTGGTATTCGGTTGCCAGGGCTGTTCAAAATTTTACTACTCCTACCCTTTGGATACATGACAGCGGAGATACCGTTACACCTTTCTCAGATATGTCATTTTTGATTGATAAGAATTTACCTCATCTACAATTTCTGGTTACAGAAGGGCTAGGACATAGCCCTTATAAAGACGAGGAGGTCGCAAGAATAATCATCAGATCGTTTACCGAACTTGCTGAACCTGCGGTAAAGAGTTCAATTTCTACTTCAAATATTTCCTTATAAAAAGTTTCGTTTTGATTAATGGGATGCTTCAGGGTGCTAACAGATACCCTTGTGTGAAGGAATAATCTCGACACCTGTAGAAGCTGAAAAATTTTGCTATTTGCTGTTATGCTGTAATATTGCAGCAGTTCATTCTACATTTTTAAAAGCCGGGGTATCGTATAAACACATCGTCGTTTGCCGAATGTTGGGCAAAAAGTACAAGAGTGCGACGCAAGAGAAGCTACATCGTAGCAATGTTGATCGGCTCAATAAAATACCTAAAACTTTGTTGAGTACATATATAATATAGTGTAGTATTGAATTGTTAGAAATTTACTGTTACCTTGAACCTGACCGGACCTAGAACCGGCTAAACCCATAGATCCAGGATGAGTAAGAATTTATTAATAGTTGAGTCTCCGGCAAAAGCCCGAACGATAGAAAAAATACTTGGCAGCGACTTCGAGGTAAAGAGCTGTTACGGCCACATTCGAGATCTTGAGAAAGACGACATGGGGATCGACTTGAACAACCACTACAAACCACGATATAAGGTTCCTGACGAAAAACAAAAGGTTGTAAAGGAACTGAAACAGCTCGCAAAAAAAGCCAAAGAGGTTTGGCTGGCCTCCGATGAGGACCGCGAGGGAGAAAGCATTAGCTGGCACCTTGCGGAAGAATTAGGCCTTGACCCAAAAGTGACCAAGCGCATTGTTTTCCACGAAATAACAGCACCGGCTATTAAAAAAGCGGTACAGAATCCACGTACTATAAATATGGACCTGGTGAATGCTCAACAGGCCCGCCGAGTACTCGACAGGCTCGTTGGCTTTGAACTTAGCCCGGTTTTGTGGAGAAAGATTGGAATGCAGGGAGGACTTAGCGCCGGCAGGGTACAAAGTGTTGCAGTGAGGCTGATTGTGGAGAGGGAAAGAGAGATCAACAACTTTAAGGCGGAAAGCAATTACAGGATTGAAGCATTTTTTATTGCAAAAGATATAAATGGCAGGCCGGTAACATTTAAAGCTGAAAGCCCAACGAGGATCACAGTTCAGGAATCAGCACAGCAATTTTTAGAAAGTTGTAGAGGGGCTGATTATACTGTGGTAGATATTACGGTAAAACCAGCTAAGCGATCACCCGCTGCACCTTTTACAACATCAACACTACAGCAGGAAGCAAGTCGTAAATTGGGTTATGGTGTTAGCAAAACAATGTTGCTTGCCCAAAAGCTATACGAAAGCGGTAAGATCACTTATATGCGTACGGATAGCATTAACCTGAGCGAAACGGCTATGGACGGTATTACAAAAGAAATCCGCGCTAGCTACGGCGAAAAATACCTTCAGCCAAGAAAGTACAAGAACAAGAACGAAAATGCGCAGGAAGCCCACGAGGCTATCCGTCCAACTTACATGGATAAGCATACGGACACTGACGAGGAAGTGCGCCGTTTATACGAACTGATCTGGAAGCGTACCATCGCTTCACAGATGAGTGATGCAGAATTTGAGAAGACGACAGCTAAGATCAATATTTCTACCAACAAAGAAAACCTTAATGCACTGGGCGAGGTTTTGAAGTTTGATGGCTTCTTAAAAGTATATAACGAAGGCAAGGATGAAGAAGAGGATGAAGACGGAGAAGATGTACTTCCACCTTTGGCGGTAAATCAGAAACTGGAGTTTAAGGAAATGAGGGCTTCTGAAAGATTCACGAGACCAGCTCCTAGATACACCGAAGCATCGCTGGTTAAGAAATTAGAAGAACTCGGCATTGGACGGCCGTCGACTTATGCGCCTACGATTACTACAATTATAAAGCGTAATTATGTAGAGAAGCGCGACAAGGAAGGCGTAAAACGTAACCTGAACGTGCTCCGCTTAAAAAATGACAATAACCTTGAGAAAACGATTGTAACTGAAAATACAGGTGCTGAGAAATCTAAACTATTTCCTACAGATCTGGGAATGGTGGTGACTGACTTTTTAAAATTGCATTTTCAAAAGGTGATGGATTATGGCTTTACCGCAAAGATTGAAGAAGAGTTTGATGAAATCGCCGGTGGTAAGATGAAATGGGACACCATGATCGACTCCTTTTACAAACCTTTCCATAGCAATATTGAACTTACCCTTGAAACTGCAGAAAGAGCCAAAGGTGAAAGGGAATTAGGGATGGATCCGGTAACTGGCAAGAAGGTTATTGCACGGATGGGCCGTTATGGTCCAATGGTGCAGATAGGGCATGCGGAGGAAGAAGAAAAGCCACGATTTGCCAAATTAAAGCCAACACAAAGCATCGAAACAATCTCTTTCGACGAGGCAATGGACCTTTTTAAAATGCCTTTAACTTTGGGTGAATACGAGGGAAAAGAAGTAGCTGTAAACATGGGCCGCTTCGGCCCTTACGTACGCTGGGGTGAAGACTTTGTTTCCTTGCCACGAGGTGAAGACCCTATGACGGTTGACATGGAAAGAGCGATAGCCTTAATTAACGAAAAGCAAACGGCCGATGCACCCATTGCTGTGGTTGAAGATAAGCCGGTAACAAAAGGCAAAGGAAGATTTGGCCCGTTTATAAAATGGAACGAACTATTTATAAATGTGCCTCGTGCTTACAATTATGACACGCTTACTCAAAAAGAGTGTGAAGAGCTGATTGAAAAGAAAGTTCATAAAGAAGCCAACAGGTTTATACAACAATGGCCAAGCGAAAAGATAGCAATTGAAAATGGTCGCTGGGGCCCATTTATCCGCTTCGGAAAAAAGATGTTGAAATTATTAAACAAAGGAGAAAAGCAAAAGTATACACCAGAAGAACTTGCACAAATTCCTTTAGATGAAGTAAAAAAAATGATAGAGACACAGGAACCTGGTGCATTTGCAAAAAAAACACCAGCAAAAAAAGCAGCAGCAAAGAAAGCAGCAGCAAAGAAAGTAAAAAAGCAAGTTAGTTAATCTAAAAAGATAGCGTTTATAAAAAGACCTGTTGTAATTACATCAGGTCTTTTTATTTATTCTCACTTTATAAATTAGTCATTTTTCCAACCATAGTGCACACTACTATTAAGCTTTAGTTGCGTCGCACTCGTGTACTTTTTGTTCTCCATTCATCAGAGTGATAACTGGTTGTCGGGCTTGTAAACTTCAATTATGCTTTTCTCTTCTTGGTTTTCATTTTACATTGTGCCTTTTGCATATGCCCGCTCACTCCTGATTAACTGTACAAGAGTGCAACGTAACATGCGCTAATAGTAGCAAAAATAATCGCTAAACAAAATCTCAGAAAAGGCACAATTTTTATTCGAACAATATAAGGGCTTTTAGAAAATGCGGCTAGTACTTTATTAAAAAGTAATTAACAATACTGGATAAGTTGTAGTATGACCTTACCTAAAAAATTACGTAGTTTGAAGAGTGATGTTATAAGAATGGAGAATGGACTAAAACTTTGACGTATGCAGGAGACAAGAGAAATATCAGCACTGTTTAACCTGATTGACGACCCCGACGAGGAAGTGTTTGATACCGTAAGCAACAGGATTGTAGATTTTGGCAGGGGTATTATTCCAAACCTAGAAAACCTTTGGGAAAACTCCCCTACTGAAGATGTGCAGGAAAGAATTGAGATGCTGATACACAAACTGCACTACAACGACCTGACCAGAGACTTTATTGATTGGAAAAGCAACCCATACCACGATCTGCTATTTGGGTCGCTGCTGGTTGCTAAGTTCCAGTACCCCGAACTGATGACCGCCCCCGTACTACAAGAGCTCGAAAGAATTAGAAGAAATGTGTGGCTCGAATTAAACAGTTTTCTTACATCACTTGAGCAAGCAAATGTTATATCAAGCATAGTTTATAATTACTACAACCTAAAAGGTGTAGAAGTCGGCTACAATAATCCTGACGATTTTTTTATTCATAAAGTTATCGAGAGCAAAAAAGGCAATGCAATAAGCAATGGTGTGTTGTACCTGCTATTGTGCGAAATGCTAGATATAAATGTAAAAGCCATCAACATTCCGAAGCAGTTTATCCTGGCATATTTCCACCACGATTTTGATATTCGTGATACTGAAGATAACCCCCAGCATAAAATTCACTTTTATATAGATGCAATAAGCGGTCAAATTTTTTCTCATAAAGACATTGAAGCTTATTTTAAAAGAATATCAGTACCTCCTACCCCATTTTATTTTAAGGCCTTGTCGCATAAAAGAATCATTCAACTACAAATTGAAGAGTTGGCAAAATGTTTTCAAAACCGCAAGGATCATTATAAGTATAAAGAACTGATGGCACTAAGTAACTTGCTGGAAGACTAAATACCTAAATACTATTATGTTTCTAAATACATTGTCTTAAAGACAGTGCTCACCTTTGAACTCACCCATCACTGTTTTCGCCTAAACAATTTTGGCCGTAGCATTGTTTTTGCATAACAATGATTTAAAGCATTCAACAATCATATAAAAATCTTTATGAAGAAACTATTACTGGTAATTTTTAGCCTGTCTTTCCTATTAACCGAAACTAATGCACAAGAGCTTTCTGTTGACTCTACAGAAAAAATTGTTATAACCAATTCAGCTACCGCTCCAATAATTATTGCTCAAACGGCAGATATTTTAAAGCCATTTTCGCCGGCCGAGTTTATGCGTTTTGAAGACAAAGCTCCTTCAACTTCACCCTATAAAACAAGCTGGAGAGTTGATGCTCCTATTATAGCTGGGGGTGTTGGTTTAACCCTTTTAGGCACAGCCTTAATTAAAAAGAAACATGATTTGACTGACGCAGAGGTTCTAGGAAAGAGAAGGGAAAACCTTCCTTTTTTTGACCGTGGCAACGCAGGTTTGTATTCCCTAAAGGCTGATAAGGATAGTTATGTTCCCTTTCATGCTTCGTTTGTAGCGCCTGTACTGGTGTCGCTTTTAAATAGCAACGAACGAAACAAATTTGGGCAGGTAATGGTTTTGTATGTTGAAACTATGGCAATAACAGGCGCAATGTTTACCATGGCTGCAGGTACCGTTTATAGAAGCAGGCCTTATGTATACAACCCCGCCAAAGCCGGCAGTCCTGATGTAGCTGATATGGATAGAAAGAGAGACAGCGATTCTCACCGCTCTTTTTTTGCAGGACATACTGCAGCTACAGCCGCGGCTAGTTTTTATACGGCTAAGGTGTTTGCCGATTTTAATCCGGACTCTAAATTAAAGCCTTACGTGTGGGCTTTAGCTGCTGCCACTCCTGCCCTTGTTGGCTACTTGCGCTACAAAGCGGGAATGCACTTTTTAAGCGATAATATTTTAGGTTATGTGCTTGGTGCCGGAGCAGGTATATTGGTGCCTGAATTGCACAAAACAAAGCTTATGAAGAATGTAAGCGTAACACCACATGTTGGTTTAGGCGGCAACAAGGGCCTTGCGATTACTTACAACATCAGGTAATAGGAGTTTTTATGTACCGGGCATTAGAACCATATTAATGCTTCCGTTGCGTCGCACTCTTGTACTTATATTAATTCTATTCAGCAATAGCCTGTAAGGCGAAAAGACAAAAAGGAATGCTACCTGTTAGTGTACCTTTTGTCTTTTCCTTTTAAGGGCAAACACTTAAAGTTATGAACCTCGATATAGAACAATTAGAGAAATATGTAAACGAGCATTTGTTACAATCTAATCTTTTAAATTTCGAGCTGCATTATGTTATAGCATCGGATGAAAAAACTTTTCGACTTGCTACATGGAACGAAGAGCCGAGGCAAGGCGAACAGAAGTTCTATTGCTTTCGGGCAGATAGAGAAGCAGGTGAAAATAACCCACTAAAAGAAAGTTATGTTCTCACTACAGATGCACACTTCCCCATACTTAAAGATTGTAAAAACTTCGCCTCAATTATTGATAACATCCAGCCCGGAACTGTAGCAAAATGCATCAGGCAGTTTACTGATGAAGATTTTCCAGACATTAAGCAAGGGTTAGACGACAAATACGCTACGGTGCAGCAACACCTGGTAAAAAGCCCGGAAGCACAGCACCAACTCTTTGTGGTAAACAATATCGAGATCTCTGTATCGGCAACAATGGTTTACTTCAGGCAAAAAGCTCCGTTTGCTGAGAGCCACTACCAGCATGTAAAAGAAGAGGCTTAATTAACTAGTGTCAGAAGATTTCAACGAGAGTAGCTTGCTAGTATAGCAGCCTGTGAGTTGCATGATGAACAGAATGTACAAGAGTGCGACGCAACGGTGGTGATGAAGGAACAAATGCCTGGTACAAAAAACTCTCTTCTTACTACTTCTAAATAAAATACTTCCTCCAGAAATAAGTTATAAATAAAAGAGCTACTGAAGCAGATGCAACAGTAGCTCAACTATAAAAAAAACAAAGGGTTAACCAAGTTTAGCGTCGAGAGTGATCTCCATATTGTAAGCTTTACTTACAGGGC
>JAQBNN010000229.1 GCA_028288505.1 Segetibacter sp.
AGATGCAATACTATGGATGCAGAATGAGACAAAAAATAATAAGGATTTCACGTTCATAAATATCAATACCGATTTACAAGAGAATTGGGGACTTAAGCCAAACGGGAAAGCAAAAATTAAGATTAAAGAGTTAAAAGGTGGTTACGAGTTAACATTAGGAGATTAGAAAGACATAACGTGTAGTAAATAAAAAAAGCAGGCTCATCACCTGCTTTTTTTATTTATGCTATTATTGGAGTGTTACCAGAACTTAGCGTAGATCGCTGCAATAATAAGTATGGTAAGAATGATCATCACCATAATTCTTGGTTTCACCTTAAACATTTCGGGATCGTTGTGAAATGCATTCGGGTTTACTTTAGGACCAAACAAACTCATACCAATCATAAGTGCCATAGTAAAGGCAAACGACCATCCCATACAAATCAAGAATGGAATTTCGTAAACACCGTCATTATTAGGGAAAGCGGTCCATAACCAAGTTTCGTTACCAAAAGTTTGGGGGGCAAATTGGTTGAAGAAAATGGATAGCACGAAGCCGGCAATTACACCTGCTATTGCCGCAGCTCCTGTAGTACGTTTCCAAAACATGCCAAGGATAAACATGGCGAATACACCTGGACTAATAAAGCCAGTATATTTCTGAATAAACGTAAAACCACCTTCACCGCCAATACCCAAAGCATCTTCCCAGGTAAAGAAAACAGCAATTATTATAGCAACTAACACAGTCATTCTTCCTACCCATACCATTTTCTTTTCAGTAGCCTCCTTGTTAAAGTACTTGGTATAAAGATCGAGGGTGAAAATTGTAGAGATACTATTAAGCTTACCTGCAAGAGAGGCCACGATAGCAGCTGTAAGAGCAGCAACAGCCAATCCTTTTAAACCGGTAGGTAAGAAAGCAAGAATAGCTGAATACGCTGCATCTTTACTTCCACCTTCTAATGTAGGAAGATGGCCGTTTTTGTGTAGCACATAAGCAGCAATACCAGGCAACATTACAACTATAGGCATCAACAATTTAAGAAAGCCCGCGAACAGGATCCCAGTACGTGCAGTTTGAAGATCGGCACCTAAAGCTCTTTGTGTTATGTACTGGTTACAACCCCAATAGTTTAGGTTTACGATCCATTGGCCTGCCGCATACATTGCAAGGCCGGGAAGCACGAGGTATTTATTAATATCGTTTTGGGAAGTGCCTTCAGTCGGTTTATCAAGGATCATTTTAAAATGTTCTGGTGCATCTTTCATCATAGCTCCAAAACCTGCAATGGCGTCTTTGCCTAAACCAAAGCTTTCACTAACCATTGTTAAAGCGAGGTAACTTGTTGCCAAGCCGCCTATTATTAGTACTGCCACTTGTATAACATCAGTATATCCGATTACCTTCATACCGCCGAGGGTAATAATAAGAGCAAATACAGCTAGGCCAACCATTAAGGTGTGGAGGTATTCACCACCTACCAGCCCATTAATAGCAACAGCACCAAGGTATAATATAGACGTAAGGTTTACAAACACGTAAAGGAACAACCAAAAGATGGCCATAATTAAAGCCACCGTGCTATTATATCGCCGTGTTAGGAACTGCGGCATTGTATAAATCTTATTCTTTAAATAGATAGGTATGAACCAGACAGCAATTATAATTAATGCGATTGCTGCTACCCACTCGTATGAAGCTACTGCAATACCAACAAAAAAACCTTCACCACTCATACCAATAAACTGCTCCGCAGAAATATTAGAAGCGATGAGTGACGCACCAATGGCCCACCATGTAAGCGATCCTTCTGCTAGAAAATAATCTTTCGAATCAGTTTTAACTGCTTTCTTTCGATTGTAAACCCAAATTCCATAAGAGGACACGATTATAAAATACACGAGAACTACCATGTAATCTGCGAACTCAAGACCTTTCATAAAGCAAGAAGTTGTATGGTTAAATTATTATTAATGCAATTAATGGTTTTTTAACGGAATTCTGTTAAGAAGTTTAAAATATTTGAGAAACGTTAGGTAATACGAAGAATAGCCAACCAGAATTTGCGTTGCATAAAAAGCACTGCAAGAAGCTCATTATTATGTGTAACATTAGTAAACTGCTCGAACAGAATCAGAAACGGCACCTTTAACGGTGCCGTTTCTCTTATTAATGTTATTTATCGAATTAGCTGAATAGAATTAAAAATTGTACAAGAGTGCGACGCAAGAGAAGTTTAATTATTGTACAACTGCTTGTTACAAAAAAGTTCTCAATCTATTTGACTTCCTCTTCTAAACCAGATATTACTCGCTCTTAACTTCCATTAAGAATTTGCCGTTTGTAACCTTAACTGTTTTACTGTTGAGTGGATCTACGCCTTCAAAAGAAAACGTTCCTTCTACAGTCTGCAAAAGCGTTTTTGCCTGGAAAGTACCCTTCTTAATCGTAAGTATTCCTTTGTAATTATTGTTGGTAGTATACCTTTTATAGTCCTTTGGGTTATTGTAATATCCTTTGTTGTCAGCATTTAATTCATAACTGCCATTATGAACATTGTTAGTCCTTATTACAAACCCTCCACCGGCAAAAGATTGCGCAACTGTAATAGTCAGCAAAGAGTCACCACTTAAGGTACAGTTGAAAAGATTTGTTCCAATAATAGTATTATCGTTGACAATCTTAGTTTTCACTCCATTTGCTTCGTAGCTAAAATAACCGTCGAGCAACTTCCTGTTTGCTTCTTTTTCGCAGCTTAAGAATAAAAATGATGGCACAAGGAGGGATAAAACAATCTTTTTCATAATAACGGGGTTGTTTAAAAGTAGGATGTTTTTTGGTTTTCAGTCAAAATGTTACTAAGATTTAATATGATTATAAGTTTTAAAGACTTGTGAATTATGCACTCAACAGATATACATGTGAAATAGAATACACATATGAGCCCGTCATTGTTGTCTTAAAAAAACAAGAAGAAATGAACTTTTTTAGGAAAGGCTTCCCTTTCAACTCTTTATAAGAAACCGCTGGACAGAGGTGAGAGGTAAGCAAGTATAGGCAAAAAGTTTGCGATATGTTCGCAAACTTCACGTATGGATAAGTACAAGCTAACCGACCTGAAACGGATCTTTTTAGGAGATGTTCCTCCCGAATTTATGATAGAGGTAGCTATAAGAACCTTTATCATTTACTTATTTCTACTAATAATTGTAAGGCTGCTAGGGAACAGAATGACGGGCCAGCTAACTATTGTAGAATTAGCAATTATGGTAACCCTAGGTGCTATAGTTGCACCTGCAGCGCAGCTGCCCGACCGAGGCATTTTTTACGGCATTGTTGCCTTGTGTGCCGCACTTGTTTTTCATAGAAGTGTAAACCGATGGGCTGTAAGAAATGAAAAGATCGAGCACCTTACACAAGGACGAATGTCGACATTGGTAAAGGATGGCGTTCTTCAATTAGACGAAATGGAAAAGGCAGGTATTTCGCACCAGCAACTATATGCGCAACTACGCAGCCAGCAAGTATTTAACCTTGGTAACGTTGAAAGGGTTTACATGGAGGCTTGCGGCATTTTTTCTGTTTTTCTTTCCAAAGAAAACAAGGTTGGCCTCCCACTGCTACCGCCACAAGACGAAAGGGTTACTGAAACCCAAATGAAGATTGAGGGAAGATCGGCCGTATGTGTGCATTGTGGCAGCGTCGAAATCATATCAACAAAAGTAGACAAATGTCCTTCCTGCAAACAGGTAGGTTGGAGTGAACCTTACATGTTAAAACAAGTATCATGAAATCGTTTCAAATTGAATTGGATCAATGGAGCAGGATATTTTTTGGGCAGGCTCCTGGTTTATTTTACATAGAATTACTGTTTAGGTGCCTTTTTATTTACATACTACTAATAGCCTCTATGCGGATGTTGGGTAAAAGGATGCAGGCCCAAATGGATAGTATAGAGCTAGCAGCACTGGCAACTTTGGCTGCAGCAGTTGGTGTGCCTTTATTAGCGCTCGATAGAGGACTGTTACCTGCTGTGATTATTTGTGCAATTGTAATTACGATCACCCGTACCGTATCGCACTTTAGTTACAAGTCGCAAAAGTTTGAAGACATAGCTGAGGGCAACATTGGAATTCTTGTAAAGGATGGAGTGATGGACCCAAAAGAAATGATGAATAACCGTATAACAAGAGAAAGGCTTTGCTCTCAACTCCGCCAATCGAAAATCTATAATTTAGGTATGGTTAAGCGGCTTTACCTGGAAGCATCTGGTGGCTTTAGCATTATTAAGAGTGACATGCCCAAGCCAGGGTTATTAGTGTTGCCTGAGTGGGACAAAGATTTTGTGGGCAAAAAAGTGAAATTTACCAACGAAACAATTTGTGTGAGCTGCGGCAAAGAACAGAATACAAAAGACGATAAAGAAGAGTGCAGCAACTGCCGCAAAAAAGTTTGGACCAAAGCAGTAACCGATATAAATGCTTGATCAGGCAGGTGAGTTATTAAGCAAATCAACCTTTGCAACTTTTTGCCATTCCTCTTCCGGCAAAGATTTAAGCCATTCTGCAATAGGTGTTTTGCTTGTTACTCGTACTTGCCTTAAATAAGTTTTTAGCTTCAGCATTAGCGGGAAGGGCATGTGAAATTTGTGGTTGTCTTCGTAAAAGGTGTACTGCTTAGCATCGTTATACAGGAAGTACTGTGCCATTGAACAAACCTACCAATTACGCTAAATATTTTGCTATTAAATAAAGTTTAAGCCGCTTAAGATTGTTTAAGAAATGCCCTACAACGGCATAGTGTATTCTGCTACTTCCTGCACCACTCATTTGGTAAACATTTGTTTACCAGCATTAGTTTGCATAGCAGCATTGTTGTGTCACTCACTTGTACTAATATCTTTTCAAGCGGCTTTTCTTTAACTCTCTGGTCAACTATAAAAAGTGGGAAAACTATGAAATTGACCAATCGTCACGAGAAATAAAGCTTGGATTTCGTAGCAACAATGTTTCAATTAATTAAAGAGAACATCTGTGTTTAGTGCAAGTTGCACATTGCTAAGGAGGGGCTGCACAAAGAGCTGCAAGTACAAGTGAGTGACACAACGATGTTGAACAGCGATAAAATGCTCGTCTCATAAAAACCCTAATAATTTAAAAGGCTTTGAATACGCTCAGCAACTTTATCAGCTGTTGGCAACATAGCAGCCTCCAACGCAATATTAATTGGAACTGCAGGCAAATCTAAAGCCCCCATTGCTTCAACCGGTGCATCAAGGTGTTGGAAGCACGCTTTTGAAATGCGATAAGCCAGAGCCTGTGTAAAAGAATTATTTAACTGCTCTTCGGTAAGCACAAGACATTTTCCATGCTTCTGAACTCTTTCAAAAATCAATGCTTCATCCAACGGATATAATGTTCTCAGGTCTACAATTTCAACTTGCCCCGGCATTTTGGCTGCAGCAGCTTTCGCCCAATAAACACCCATACCGTAAGTGATAACGCAAACACTTTCGCCATTATTCCTCTTAGCTTCATCGGCGTACAAAACGATGTTTGCTTTACCCAAAGGAAGTATATAATCTTTCGATGGCTCTATTGTTTTAGCATCTTCTGTTCCCGGCACCTTGCTCCAGTACAACCCTTTGTGCTCCAGCATTACCACAGGATTAGGATCGTAATAAGCGGCCTTCATTAAACCCTTCATGTCCGCGGCATTGGATGGATAGCAAACCTTGATTCCTTTTATAGTTAGCAGCGTGCTTTCAACACTTCCGCTATGATATGGCCCGCCGCCGCCATAAGCACCAATAGGCACACGAAGTATCATGCTGATAGGAAACTTGCCATTGCTCAAATAGCAAGATTTCGAAATCTCTGTCACCAACTGGTTAAGGCCTGGATAAATGTAATCAGCAAACTGAACTTCAACTATTGGCTTTAAACCAACGGCGCTTAAACCTATTGTACTTCCAATTATATAAGCCTCTTGTATGGCGGTATTAAATACGCGTTCATCACCAAACTTTTCAGCAAGTGTAGCTGCTTCTCTAAATACGCCGCCCAGCCTTCGGCCAACATCTTGCCCATATAAAAGGCACTCCTCATGCTCATGCATGATCTCTTCTATAGCATGCAATGCAGCATCAACCAATATTATCTTTTCACCATTAGCTGGTTTTCGTGTGCCGGTTTCTTCAGTAACAGGGGTTGGAGCAAATACATGATGAGTGACTGTACTAACATCTGGTTCAGCTGCTTTACATGCTTGATCAAAAGCTTCCTTTACGGCCTGCTCTGCTGACGATTCAATCTCTTTTATTTGTTCATCATTAATGCCTGCATCAACCAACCGTGCTATTAACTTTGGAAGCGGGTCATCTTCGCCATGCTTTACAAGATCGTCTTTACTTCTATAAAATTCCCGTCGCACACCACTTGTATGGTGACCAAGTAAAGGAACGGAAGCTCGCACCAATACAGGCATTCGTTCATTTCTTACAAATGAAATCGCCTCCTCCATAGTTTGATAACTCTCTTCAAAATCGCTTCCATTACATTGTAGGCGGTGCAAGCCTTTAAAGCCTAAAGCATATTCGTAAGCATTCATCGCTCTTGCTTCCTTCGCACTTACACTTATGCCCCACTCGTTATCCTGTACCAGGTATATTATTGGCAATTGCTTAAGCACAGCAAATTGAAATGCCTCGCTTACTTCGCCTTCGGTAACACTGTTGTCTCCCAAGGAGCAAATAACAATTGGGTTTTCACCTTGCTCTCCTTTGCGTAGTAATGTTGACTGTGTCTGTTCCAAGTATTGTAGTCCTTGCGCAATACCTGTTGTAGGAATTACCTGCATCCCTGTCGCACTGCTCTGGTGTATAATACCGGGCTTATTTCTATCGCGACTGCTGGGGTGACAATAGTAGCTTCTCCCGCCACTAAAAGGATCGTCGGCTTTAGCCAATAATTGCAGCATTAATTCGTAAGGCGTAAAACCACAGGCTAACATTAAACTGTCGTCGCGATAATAAGGGCTTACAAAATCGCACGGAAGTAATTGTAGTCCCGTCGCTATTTGTATCGCTTCATGCCCTCTCGACGTACTGTGAACGTATTTGGTGATTGGCCGGTTGGCTTCGTAAAGGTCTGCCATCAATTTGGCAGTCATCATCAATCTATAGGAAGTAAGAAGAGTATCGGCGTTAAGCATGCAATCAATCAGTATTAATAATTCCGTGGTAGTTTTTTGGGTACCGGCTAAGCAACTCCGATTTAGCATCGTTGCTACGCTCAGTTCATCGCTAACTTAAATATTTAGCTCTACGTAACATTTATACTACATCACAAGTTAGCATTCGCCTTATACTTTTTAGCGGGGCGTAAAACTATGAAATAATAAGATTAGGCTACAAAAACAAAAGTCACCACAAGGGTGACCGTTATTTTTATGAATGGTGGGTTAGTACTACTTTATTTCGAGCTTGAACATTTGTTCTGCTTCGTAAAATCCTTCTAAAATGTCGCCTACTACACACTCGCCTACTCCTGCCGGGGTACCGGTATAAATAAGGTCACCGATATTTAATGAAAAGTAATTGGAGATATGAGCGATAATTTCATCAAAGGAAAACATCATGTCGCTTGATAAACCTGTTTGCACTTGCTCGCCGTTATTCTTAAGCGAAAAGTTGATCGGCTTTCTTAGCATTTCAGGAGTAACATCTTTCCATGTTCCTAAAACCGCTGAGTTGTCCCAAGCCTTTGCCTTTTCCCATGGAAGACCTTTCTTTTTTAAATCAGCCTGGATATCGCGTGCAGTAAAATCGATACCGACGGTAATTGCATTATAATAACGTGAAGCCTGCTTTTCCGTAACGTATTTCCCGTTTTTGCAGATGCGCAAAACAAGTTCAGCCTCGTAGTGAAGCTCGTTTGAGAATTCGGGGTAATAAAATGGTGTATTAGGCTGTAATAAAGCGCTTTTAGGCTTCATAAAAATAACAGGCTCATCAGGTACATCGTTACCAAGTTCCTTGGCATGATCTACATAGTTCCTGCCTACACAAAAGATTTTCATAGATTCAATTTTTAAAATAGAACTAATTCGCCCGGGTTAAACGTATACTTGAAAAGGCTGAGGGACTACGTTAGAAATATTTATTGCTATTTATAAACGTATTTATCGAAAAAAATTATGCGGGGAGCCAATTATTTATAGAATTCATGGTCCTGGCAAGCCCAATCGTGGCGAAGTTTTCAATAACTTCTATGCATTTTTCAATTTTAGCCTGCACTATCGGTTGTTCATCTTTGTCCCATTTACCGAGTACAAACTCAATCT
>JAQBNN010000294.1 GCA_028288505.1 Segetibacter sp.
CTTAATTTATGAAGAACCTTCGTCAAGAACCGATACAATGGTATGTGCCATCTTCTATATCCAAACCTTATTACTTCCACACCGTTAATTACCTCACGCCTAGGAGTTACCTTTTCATAGATCGTTCTTTCCGGACCAAATAATGAGTCGGTTGTTACAACAGTTACCTCATCACCGTGATCCTTTACCAATCTCTCACTCACATTCTTAAACCAAAACTGCACACCTCCTTCTGAGGGATGATACAAATGGCTTACATGCACAATCTTCATCTGGTATTCAAGAAGTATTTTAGATTCATAATACCGGCCATAGTTTTCATAGCATCATCGTTGCGTCGCAATCACTTTATCTGTAAACCTATTGTCATCTTTTGTTTTCATTGCCAGGCTAAGAACAAAGCAAAAAGCACTTACACTTTAATCGTTCTATCCCCTGCTAATGTCTTAAAATTTTCTATTCCTAACTCATACGCTTTACGATAGCGTGCAACAATTACAGGCCACGTAAAGTTGTCCATTACTTTTTTATAACCATTCTCACCAAAGCTTTCTCTCTTCTCTCTATTATTAATAAGATGCGTTAACTGCAAAACAAGATCATCAACATCACCAGCTTCAAATAAAAGGCTATCCTTACCTTCAGATAACAACGATTCGATAGCGCCCATCCTTGTACCTATCACAGGCTTTTTACAAGCCCAGGCTTCTAAAAAAACAACGCCAAAAGATTCACTTTGAGACGCAAGCACGAATACATCGAGTACGTTGTATAAAACCCCCTTCTGCTCATCTCCAAAGTTTTCGATCAGGATTATGGGAAGCTTTTCAGTTTCTATTACCTGCTTTATTGCAGGAACATAATCAGTAGTACCCCCTGCTAATAATAGCTTAACTCTTTTGTTTGATGCATGTAGTTTTCTAAAAGCATCGATTAAAATGGCCACTCCTTTACCTTTTACCAGCCGACCAATAAATCCAATTACAATTTCATCCTGTGCAATTTGGTGTTGCTTCTTAAAGTTGAGAACTGATTGTTCATCAGCTTTAAAATCTTCAGGATGAATACCAGTGCCTATTGTTACTACTTTATTTCCCTCAACACCGTATTTTATTAATTCTTGTCTTTCAAATTCAGTGTTGGCTATATAACAGTCGCAAGCTTTTGCTCTTGCAATTAATGGCGAGTTAAAAGGTAATGGTTTATGTAAGTGGATAGCACCATACAAAACAAAAGGCTTAGGATCTTTTGTTTTAAAACGCCACATGGGGTAATCAGCAAAGTTGTAAATAATGGTTGTGGCCATTATTACGTCAACATTACTGCTGGCCATCATCTTATTTATAGCAGGGCTATCTAATCCCCATCTTCTCTTTAAAATAAAGTAAGGAAGCGCCTTACCAGTAATCTTTGCGAATACTTTATTACCTACTTCTAAAAACGGATAATGCCACCTGATGAAAGGGAGGCGGTTAACATTTACCTGCCCTACTTTTTCAACTGGCGGATCAATCCTTTTATACAATTTTGTTTCAGGTCCATAGAAAGAATCTGTTGTGCAAACGTCTACTGCGTCTCCATAATAAGACACTAGTTTTTCAGACACGTGCTTCATTGTATATTGAGGGCCCCCAACTGAAGGAAAGTAATTTTGACTTACGTGCAGGATCTTCATTCACTAAAAAAATTTCTTATCGCTGCAACAGCACGATTGGTCGATTGCCCGTCGGTATAAGTGATGATCTCTTCCACACACTTCTTGCAGTTAGCAGTATGAGCGCCAGGATCCTTCAACATTTGCTTTACGTAATCTATATATTCTTCTTTAGTATGCGCTAATCTTAGCACCTCGCTGTTTAATATCGGTCGGTAATGTTCCTGAAAGTACATTCCCCTAAAAAGCTGCTGAGTAGCGGGGTGCACATCGTCGTAATATGGGCCAATTTGTGGTTTGGTAAAAGCACTTCCATCAACACACATAGTTGACACTACATTGATGTGTAACTCGGTATGTTTAAGTGTAGACATTAGTTTAACAAGGTCTTCCCTCCGAACATTAACATGGTCCATTTTGTTTAAACCGTTAGGCGCATAGTCGTAAACAATGTACGGGGACTCGCCAACATATTCTTTCCAACGCTCTACTTTATCAAGCGGATGACACCTGAATAATATGACATGATCTTGCGGAACAGAACCTGATTCAATAGCCTCTTTTAATGCTTTTAAATACTGCGGCTCGTCAGGCAATAAAGTATACGAACCTCCACTGTATAATATCACCCGTTTATCTTTTGGAAGCCCGAGTTTCTGCTGCCATTCCTCTTTGCTCCACCAATAGGTTTCGTTGTAATGAAAATCAAACTGCGGTGCTCCTGAAATAGTAATAGCATCTTTTTGTAGCAGTGCAGGATGAATACGTTGCAGCTCGGCCTTATTGTATTTATTCCATACCATGTAGTGATCAAATAACAGAGCCGGCCATCCACGTTTAGTTACATTATCAAAGCTGTGGATGGAGGCAAGAATTGGAAGACCTTGCTTCTTAAGTATTCTTGCCAACAATTCTACCTCCTGTAAAAAAGGAGTTACTGTAAATAGGCCGTCAACATTCAAACTCATCAGCCAACTGTCAAATGTTGCATAAATTGGCTCTGATACAATTTGCGACTCCTCTTGCTTAACCAATTTTTTAATAAAGCCAGGTTGCAGTTTGTACCTGTTCTTATAAAAAGTGGTCCTCATTTTTTTAATCAGGTTGCGCTTAAAATTTTTCCTGAATTGGTTTAAATACTTTTCCTGCAAGCTTACACTTGGCGTTTTCAACTTATAATTTACGTACCAAATATTAATTTTAAAACGTAGCCCTGTATACTCTTCACTGACACTATATGTCGGTATTATGTGTGTTTCAATTCCTTTTTGTGTAAGTTCATTAATAAGGTCTTCCTGCTTCCAAAGTAAAGCAACAACAGGTTCGCAAAACTCCTTCATCTTATCCAGCATTCCTGTTCTAATAATATGTATAATAGAACCCTGGCCACAAACAGGTACTAATATTCTCTTCTTCTCAATTACTCCTTTCATCATGAAAAACTTTCCTTTGCTTTCTGGAATTGAAAAAACTTTTTTACCTGCATTTTAAGCAAGTGCAAATACGATATATCGAAAAATGATCGTGCACATAAGAACTTAAACATCTTTAAAAAATAAGGAGAATTTAGTTCCTTAAGATTTAATAAATGATAGTTGATCTTTTTTATTGCTGCCTTTCGTATATCAGCAAATTTTTCTGTATCCTTTAGTGCTGTTATTAAACGGTGATAGATTATGATCCTGTCTTTGTGATATAATTCCTTAAGTTCTCTTTGGTAGGAAACATTAGTCGATACTACATCCTTCACACGGTATTTCACACCTACGTACTTACAGTATTTAACTTTATGCCAGGGCAATATTCTCATCCACATATCATAATCTTCCGCCCACAAACGAGAGTCGTAGGTGCCTACTTTATCAAACACATTCCTCCTGAATAATAAAGTTGGCGCAGCCATAAAAAACCTGCCATAATAAAATTCTGGAAACACATTACCATCTAAGAAAGGACACATATTCTTTTGGGAATATAAACCCCGCTCAACGCCTTCTTCATTAATTAACTCAGCATCGCTATAGCTTACCACGTAATCTTCTGTAGCTTGTTGCAGTGCTTTAACCTGCTCTTCGATTCTGCGGGGATTCATAACATCATCTGAAGCAAACAACGCAAGATACTTGCCCGAAGACTTTTCAATGATAGTGTTGATAGCAGTATTTCGTCCTAAATTTTTAGGATGGGTTATAAAAGTACAGTCAACATTTTTCTCAGCTATCCAGTCACTTATAAGTTCTACCGAGTTGTCTGTAGAGTAGTCGTCTACAATAAATAGCTCTATGTGTGGATAGGTTTGAAGAAAGATCGAGTTTAATGTTTGTAATACATAAGCAGCATAGTTATAGGACAAAACACCTATAGAAACCAATGGCTGATTATTAATATCACGAGTTCTAAAGTCCATAGCAAAATTTTATCATGTTCTTACTATAGCCTTCAACGCTCATAACTGTTATGATGGTATTTTTTTTCAAAATAAAATTTTCTGCCCGCTCTGTAATTCATTCTTGGTGCCAGATGAATAAGTGATTGATCTGGGAAAGAAATCGTTGCTTGCTAATTTTGGTACAAGCTTTATTTCTCCGGTTAGTCATCGCTGCGTCGCATTACGTTCATCATTTATTTTTCTATTTAGCTTTTATAATGTTTTGCTGTAAAAGTTGCTACAATAAGGTTAAGTGCCCAAGAGGAACAGGCTGTAATAATGAGACTAAAGACCTATAGAAGTACTACCGATGAAGTGATTGCGACGCAACGATGCTGCTATGAAAACAAATGCTGGTATTGCGAAAGTTATAGCTTGTAGGTTGTAAGTATATAGTAGTACGTTTAACTTGAGTTCAGACTTGACCTAGAACTTATAAACTATAACTTAGAACGTACAACATAACCTTATTTCCTGAAGTTTAAAAATTCGTCGTAATCCCTGATATAATCTTCAGATGCGTATAGGGATGAGGCAAGAACGAAAGTAATTGCGCCTGAAGAAAAATTACTAATGTCGCGCCATATATACGGCTTTATATGGAGGCCCATGTAAGGACGATTTAGATTTACGGTCTTTTTATTTCTTCCATCATCAATAGTTATATCGAAGCTTCCACTGGCGGCAATTACTAATTGCTCAAGGTTTTTATGGGCATGGGCACCTCGTCCCTCACCACCTGGAATATCGTATAAATAATAAATGCGCTTTATAGAAAAGGGAATTTCAATATTATTTTGAACAGGCGTTATGCTACCTGCAGTTCTGTAAATTTTAGGAAGGTGAATAATATTGCAATCAAATACTGTAGCCTTGTGCATTACGGTTTACTAGGTTTAGAAAGTTCTGGTGATCTCTTATATAATCGCTTTCGGTGAATAAACTATTGCTAACAACAAGCGCTAAAGAATTGGTAGAAAAATTTTCGAGTGAACGCCAAATCATGTTAGGAACAAACAAACCGTAGTACGACCGGTTCATCTGAAAACGATGCTCTTGTTTTCCATCATGAAGGATAACATCGAAACTTCCTGAGATGGCAACAATTACCTCATACTGTTTTTTATAAGCATGCCCTGTCCGTTCTTCACCACCCGGGACATCGTAGATCCAATAAACTCTTTCAATGGCAAAAGGTATTTCTTTGTGCTGCTCCAACACAGACAGGTTACCGCGTGGATCATGTATTTTCGGAAAATCAATAAGGTGAAATTTCATTTTATCCATCTATTCCCCCTGGTAAATTGTGTTGAAAGATAGTATAGGACTAATCACACCAGGTAACTCACGTGTATGATTTTCTGAAGCTTCATGTATCACTTCGAAGCTTACCATGTCCCTTCCTTTAAACAAAGCAGTCTTTTGATTTTGCCCAACAATAATAGAAAAGAAATACAAACCGGAGTTTAATAAGTGTGAAGGTATTTCGGAAGCTATTCTATAAAATCCTTTCCGGCTGTTATTAGTGGTTGTAATGTAATTACCTGTATGAAATACTATGATCTCTTCTGAGTTACGTAGTTCATAAGTTATATCGAGATTGGCGCCGAGCACGAAATTATAAAGTAGCACTTCAAATCTAACACCGGACTTAATACTTATAATATCGCCATCTAAAGGCTTAATAGAAAAGTTGACAATGCGCACATTTTCGTTACCTGGCGCTTTACTAATATCATCAATGTAATCGAGGTTAGCAGCGTTATCAAGATGAGCCTGGTAGTAATTAATCGCTGCATTTTGTGAGCCGTCAAAAACTTTTTCTCCTCCTTTAAGAACAATGCCTCTGGTACACAAAGCTTTTACTGCTGCCATGTTGTGGCTTACAAACAAAACGGTTCTTCCTGTTCCATCGCTTATCTCCTGCATTTTACCAATGCACTTGCGTTGAAACTCTGCATCGCCAACTGCAAGCACTTCATCAATGATTAGTATGTCTGGCTCGAGATGCGCAGCAACTGCGAATGCAAGGCGAACTTTCATTCCGCTGGAGTAGCGTTTTACAGGCGTTTCGATAAACTTTTCAATACCTGAAAACTTTACTATTTCACTAAACCTTTCGTCGATCTCCTTTTTAGAAAGCCCGAGAATAGTTCCGTTAAGAAAAATATTTTCTCTACCGGTCAACTCTGGATTAAAACCTGTTCCAACTTCAAGCAAGCTTGCGATTTTGCCCATGCTTTCTATTCGACCAGTAGACGGGTAGGTAATCCTTGATAGCAATTTTAAGAGCGTGCTTTTGCCAGCACCATTCTTTCCAATTACACCAAGTACTTCTCCTTTACTTAATTCGAAGGAAACGTTTTTCAATGCCCAGAATTGGTCTGCATTTTCCTGTTGGATTTCCGATTGCCTAACCCTGGAAATTCTTCTAAAATTCTTGATTGGCTTCTTAATAGAATCGATGATAGAGCCAACAAGTGTTTCCTGCTTCTGCTCCTTAAGGCCAATTTTATAGACCTTACTTAAATTATCAACCTTTATAGCTAAACTGTTATCCATTATGCTACGTCTGCGAAGTATTTTTCCATCTTTCTAAAATACCAGATGCCTGTAAAAAATATAATTAACGAAGAAAGAAAACTGATGGTGATAATATCCCATGGCATTTCTTTACCTACTGCAAAAGCAGTTCTAAACCCTTCTACTGCGCCAACCATTGGGTATAAGGCGTAGGCATGGTACAATGTACTGCCGAACTTTTCTAGTACTAATGTTGCAGGAAAAGTTACAGGCGCTATATACATAAGCAATGGTATCATAAAGGTCATTGCGAACTTAAAATCGCGGTACTGAACCGCGAGTGCGGATAACCAAAAGCCCATACCTGAAGCGGTTATTATAATAATTAGCAAAGGGATTAAAACAAATACAACGTTGGTTCCAGGTAAATATTTGAAGTAGACCATGATGCCGATAAGAATAATTATCGAGATAAGAAAGTCTACAAACTTTGAAAAGATGGGTGTAAGCGGAATGATAATCCTCGGAAAATAAACCTTTGTAAAAATAGAAGATGTATTAATGAGACTTGAGCCCGACGCACTTACAGAGTTTGAAAAATAAGTCCACGGGATTACTGCCAATGAAGAGAAAACAGGATAAGGCATGCCCGCAACGTCGGGTTTAATACCAGCTAAATATCCAAATACAACACTGAAAATAATTATCTGGAAAAGAGGAGTTATTACAGCCCATGTAAATCCTAAAATGGTTTGCTTGTAAAGAACGGTTACATCACGAAGTACCATGTAGTACAGCAGGTCTTTGTAGCGCACGAGTTCTTCAATATTAAAAATTTTTGAACCGGTAGTTGGTTCTATAACTATACTTTTCTCTTTCCTGCTCATTGCTGTTTTGGTAATTGAAACTAAAGCCGAAGACGATTACACTTTCGCCTTTTTAGAAGATCTTTAAGCCCGCCCAGTGTTGGATAACACGGTACAAGAGTGCGACGCAACGATGCATGATAGTAGTAATACTGCCTGGTACATAAAGACTATTGAACCATTGGACCGCGAAAAAAATCTAAACTAAAACGGCATCGAAAAAAGACTTTTGAGTTGTAGTTTTCCAAAATGAATTTTTAGAAACAGCATCAAAAAACTTCTCATCACTTTTGCCGTCACCGAATAAGAACTGCGGCTCTATGGTTGCAGATTTTGCTTTTAAAAGTCCGTCAAGCACTTCTTTTTTGCTATATCCTGTATGTATAATATCCGGGTTATTGGTCCTTCCTTTTTGGCGGGTACCTACGTTTACAGTTGGTATACCATAATACGGAGCCTCACGTATACCTGCACTTGAATTGCCTGCAATAAAAAGGGCATTCTTCATCATAACCAAAAACGCTTCGAACCTTACTGAGGGAAACAGCCTGAATTTTCGATTGTTCTGCAGGCGCTTCAACTTGTTTAATATAAAATCGGAACCCTTATCGTTATTGGGATATATGACTATGTAATTGGTATTGCTTTCTTCTAATGCCTTTATATAATTCTCTACATATTCGTCCATGTTATCTACCTCGGTAGTAACGGGATGAAACATTGAAATTGCAAAATCATTAAAAGGCACTTCGTAATTTGCTGCCACTTCTTGCCATGTTGGTAAGGTATCACTTAGCATTACATCCATGTCGGGAGAGCCTATCACGTAAACACTTTCCTCCTTCTCTCCCATTTGCTGAAGGCGCCTTTTTGCTTCGTCGTTTGCAACAAAGTGAGTATGGCTAAGTTTAGAAACCGCGTGACGAATAAGCTCGTCAACAGTGCCGGAAACTTCACCACCTTCGATATGCGCAACTAAAATATTATTGAGAGATCCCACGATCGCTCCTGCTAATGCTTCGGATCTATCACCATGAACAACAATAAGATCAGGCTTTATAAGATGTATAAAACTTGCAAATCCTTCAATGGTTCTTGATAGTGTGATATCCATGGAAGCACCATGGTCGTGGTTGATGTATTTATATATATTCTTGTAGCCGCACTTCTCTATTTCATGAACAGTAAAGCCAAACTTAAGGTCCATGTGCATGCCGGTAGCAAATATGTGAACGTCAAATAAGTTGCTACTATCCAAAATGGAAATCAGCGATTTTAGTTTTCCAAAATCTGCGCGGGTACCTGTAAGAAAAACAATTTTACGTTTCATGATTTTAATCCTTGCAGCTTACTTAGCAAGTAAGTAAACTTATAGTAAGGAAGCCTATACTTTTATATCTTCCCAATTTACCTGCACATCAACAGCAACATCTCTCGCTGCTTTTTTACCTAACACGATCTCATATTCCTCAGCTAAAATGCCACCTTTACCCGGGCGCTTCACCCAGATATTTTCTTTAGTAAAAGTGTCTCCTTCCTTGATAGGTTTTATGCTGCAAATAGTTGCAAATGCAAAATCTATTGTTACCTGTTCTTCGCTTGCAGGTCCTTTCGTACCTCCACGTTGTTGTGCAATTATCTTCGATCCTTCAATTAATTCATTACAGGCTTTTACATCCATCGAGCAAATAATATCAGGGCCTGGACGATCCATTGTATCAGTAAAATGTCTTTCTAAAATTGATGCTCCTAAAGCAACAGCACCTAAGCAAGCATGGTTAGTTAAAGTATGATCACTTAATCCAACAACTGCATCTGGAAATTCATTTTGTATTTCAACCATTGCACCTAAACGAACCAAGTGGTTTGGCGTAGGATATAAATTAGTAGTATGCAACAAAGCATAGGGAACATTATGCTTATTAAAAACAGCAACAGCTTTGCGAATACTTTCAATAGTATTCATACCAGTACTTAAAATAATAGGCTTACCAAATGATGCTATATGATCGAGCAAAGGGTAGTTGTTGCATTCCCCAGAACCTATTTTATAAGCAGGCACATCCCACTTATGCAAACGATCTGCAGCAGCACGACTAAAAGGCGTACTTATAAAAATCATCCCTTTACTTTCCACATAATTTTTCAACTTCAACTCATCCGCTTCGTCCAAAGAGCAACGTCGCATAATTTCATAAATGCTAACATCAGCATTTCCAGGAATAGTGTTCTTAGCAGCACTACTCATTTCGTCTTCAACAATATGCGTTTGGTGTTTTACAACCTCCACTCCTGCCGCCTTTGCAGCATCAACCATTTGCTTTGCAACCGCCAAACTTCCCTCATGGTTAATGCCTATTTCAGCAATTACCAAAGGCTGAAAATCATACCCAATCTTTCTTCCTGCTATTTCAAAAAAAGGCTTCGACATTAATCTAGTTTGTAGTTCTTGTTTTATATTTTTTCAACTTATGCTTTCATAAGTTCTCTTTGGTAGCCAGCATTTGTGTTTCATGTCATCATCGTTGCGTCGCACTCTTGTACTTTTAGTACAAAATTGTAGGGAACGATGAAGTGAGTGACACAACTTAATCAAGGTGTGTTCAATAAAGAGTTACAGTACAAGTAAGTAACACAACGATGTTTAATAGTAGTACTACTGCTTGTCCCCAAAAAAACTACTATTAACTACCACGCTGTCCAACCGCCATCAATAACTAAATTGTGGCCAACAACATGGCTGCTTGCATCGCTTGCTAAGTATACAATTCCTCCACGCAGTTCCGTCTTGTCACTCATGCGGCCAATAGGATTTAACTGCTTGAATCGCTCAAGAAACAACCCTTCATGTCCGTTGAAAATTCCACCCGGCGTTAATGCATTTACCCTGACTCCTTTTTCGGCCCAAAGGGTTGCAAGGTATTTTGTAAGCGACACAACACCGTGCTTGCTTACACTATAAGCAACAGGTTGTGATATGCCAGTGCCCGGATAAATTTTATGATTAGGACTGACAACGCCGTAAAGTGAAGCAATGTTTATGATAGCTCCCTTGCCGTTTTCAACCATGTGCTTGCCAACAACCTGGCAACCTAAAAAAGTTCCGGTAAGGTTTACATTCATGATCGCATTCCAATCTTCCAATGGAAAATTTTCGAAAGAAGCATCGAAGTTGGCAGACTTACTTTGATTGGTAAAGCCTGCATTATTTACAAGAATATCTACTTTGCCAAACTCAGTAATTGCATCATTTAATAACGCTTCCCAACTTTCCTTTTTAGTTACATCGCAAAACTTTGCAGTTGTCTCAACGCCTTCCTTTGATAAAGCTTCAACAGCTACTTTGCACTTGTCTAAATTAAAATCAGCAAGTATAACTTTGGCGCCATGAGCTGTTAAAGCAATGGCATGTTCGCTAGCTAATAAGCCGGCACCGCCAGTTACAATGGCAACTTTACCAGTAAGATCAAATAAGTTTATTTGGTTCATTTATTATAGTCCATTAAAAATTCAACGATCTTAAAATCCATTTCAGTATCTATATCTACAGCCCTTTCTCTTGGTATTGGAAAGATCTTGCACTTTGCTTTGCTCCAATGCTCGTAATCGTACAAGGCACTTTTTTTAACAACATAAGCTGCAGGAGTTAAGCTATAAACTGCCGGTGCATCTTGTCTTCTTACAATTGGTTTATTGCCTTGCTTAACTATTTCAGCAAAACCATCTTCCTTTACTTCCATCATGTTGAAGTAAGGGTTTCTTTCGGGCTCGTAGCCTGTTATAACCACATCAACGTTTGTATCACTTAAAGCCATTTGAATTGCCCCATCAATATCAGTTGCGGTTTTTAAGGGGACTGTTACGTCAAGATCTACGAGGTAATCAACAGTGTTACCAGTAAGCTTTTCATATTCTTCAACTGCGTGAATAAACACGGGCCATTTTGAAGCTGAATCACTAGCTAAATCACCAGGACGCATGAAAGGAACTGAGGCACCAAATTCTTTGGCTACCTCAGCAATCTTTTCACTATCAGTTGAAATAATTAGATCATTTATTAATGAAGATTTTTTTGCAGACTCAATGGTGTAAGCAATTAAAGGTTTGCCGTTTAAAAGCTTTACATTTTTTCCCGGAACTCCTTTTGAACCGCCCCTGCAACAAATTGTAGCTAGTATCATTACTTAAGCAGGTTGGAATTTTGTAAGATCAACAACAATATTTTCGTCTGAAGCTTTTTTGGCAGCAAGAACCCATCTTAAACTTTCAAGTCCTTGTTCAAGATTGGTTAATCGTTCATCGCGATCACCTGATAAAAATGCTTTAATTATTTGTATAAAACGCTCGTTGCGTTCGAAGCCCTTATAATCGTATTCGCCTTCTTCCTTTCGGCTATTAATCCAGCTTACTTTATTTTCGACAAGGTTCCAGGTAATAGATCCACTTGTACCGGTAAGCAGGCAATTTCTTACTAGTTTTGGTTGAAGGTAATCGAGATGAATGGTGCCGCTACCTCCGGATTCAAACTTCACAAGAACATCCGCTACTTCTTCAGTCTCTATGTTTAAAGTGCCAGAATTTATGTACTGGGCACTTACGTGTGAAGCCTTGCCCAGTAACCAATATAAGTAGTCAAACTCATGTACCAAATCAAGCATTACGCCACCACCGGTTTCGGTTCTTGCACTCATGCCAGTTTTATAGTCTTCTTGTGGTCGCCAATCTGGTAAGTATTGCCCGACTTGTGCGTTGGCAGAAATAACTTGACCAATTACTCCTTCCTGAATTAACTGCTTTACTTTTTGAAGGCCCAGATCAAAATGAAGATCGAACCCTACAACAATATTATTTGAATACTTAGTGGTAAGACTTAAAATAGTATTAAGCTGTTCCCAGTTATGAGAAACAGGTTTTTCAATGTAAATGTTAGGAACCTTGGCTTGTAAAAGTGGAAGTAAAGAATGGGTGTGAAAAGCAGTAGGCGTGCAGATGATGGCAGCGTCGAAAGTTGAGGTAGCCAGAGCCTCAGTGAGACTGGAGAATACGGGAAGAGAAGCAAAGTCTGAAGGTAGTATACCAGACCTGCTTATAACAGTAACCTGCTTATAACCAAGTTGAAGTAAATTACGTAAATGCCGTTGGCCTATCGAACCCAGGCCGATCAGAACAATTTTCAAAGATTTGGATTAACGCAAAAATTAAAAAAGCGGCGATAGATACTCAACCGGAAACTCAACAACCATAACCTGATCCAGGCTCTCCAATTTCACAAATACTTTCTTCTTTCCTCCCTTAAGCACGGTGCCGGTGCTATCCATAAAAATCCCGTGGTTTACTTTAATTCTTGTATTCTCGTCTAACGATTGTAAAGATTGTATAGAGATGGTGGCTTCTTTTTCAGCCAGGTATTTTTTTATGAGGTCAACTTCCTCGTCGCGAATAACGGCAGGTTTTCCTACGTAGTAGACAAAGTTTAAAATTCCATCAGTCATTAAAACTTTGGTCCTTTCGGTGTCGGCTATTCTTACAAAGACATAGGATTTAAATAGGGGCTCTTCAATTACCTTTTTGCGGTCGCTCCATTGTTTTGTTACTCTTTGTAAAGGACACCAAACTTCAACGTCCTTTTTAAGTAGCAACATGTTTATTTTCTTCTCCCAACGGGGCTTGGTATATACGGCATACCATTTTTTACCATCTTCCATTTGTAATAGCCTTTGCCACAAATATATGGCTTCGCCCCTTCACTCCCATCGCACCCTGATCGGAATAAACATTTTATTAATTAATGTAGAATTAGAATTTTTAAAGCTTTTTACTTTAGCTGAATAGAACTCTAATTGTACAAGTGAGTGACACAACGATGCCAAATTAAAAAACAAACGCATGTAACCAAAAACGCTTACCCCATTAACGGTTGAAAAAATTGTAAAGAGATTAGTCTTTTTTATTACTAAAGCCACCGAGCAGGTTGTCCAAAAATCCCTTCTTTTTATCCTGAACGTAATAGCCGTAACCGTAGCCATAACCGTAACCATAACCGTAACCGTAACCATAGCCGTAGCCAAAGTTAGATTCGTTCTTAATACCGTTGACAACCAGTGACAAGCTTTTAAATTTCTTATCCCTGTTTAATTTTTCAACGTAAGGAACAACAGCTTTAAATGAATACTTGTGGCGCACGATAAACATAGTAAGATCGGCATAACGCTCAAGCAATAATGCATCGGTCACCAAACCTACTGGGGCAGTATCGATAATAATTACATCGAAATTTTCGCGGAGGTAATCGAAAAGTTTTGTGGTTTTATGGCTTAACAATAACTCTGCAGGGTTAGGCGGAATAGGCCCTGAGCTTATTACGTGGATATGCTCCTGACCGGGCACCTTTTTAATAATATCTTCAATAGGAATGTCCTTAATAATATAGTTAGATATACCAACCTCGCCGGATACGCCTAAGTACTTACTTAATTTAGGCTTACGAAGGTCAAACTCAAGAATTACGGTACGTGCACCTGTAATACCCATACTGCTGGCTAGGTTAAGTGAAACAAAGCTCTTACCCTCACCACTCATGAACGAGGAAACCAGGATACTTTGTACGGGTTTATCGGCACCCATATACTGGATATTGGTACGAATAAGCCTGAATTGTTCAGAGATCGGGCTACGGCTTTTATTATCTATTACCACGCCCTTTTTATTCTTCTCATAAGAAAGCTCCCCTAAAATAGGTACAGTTGTTCCTTCCTCTATTTCTTTGCGATCACTCAACTTATTGTTGAAGAAGTCGCGTAAAACCATAATGATAGTTGGAAGTGCTAAGCCTATTAAGATTGCAAATAATTGAATTTGAGACCCTACTGGTTTAACTACACCTGTGTTGAATGCATGATCTACAACACGGCTATTATTGATGTTTGAAGCAAGAGACAGTTCAGTTTCTTCACGCTTTTGAAGCAGGTACAGGTAAAGCGTTTCTTTTAAATTGATTTGCCTTGTTATGTTTACCAACTCTCTTTCCTTACCGGGAAGAGTAGAGATTTTACTTTCGAGATTACCGTAGGTAGAATTCATCTGGCCTAAGTTGGCGCTAAAGCCGGACTTTAATGCTCTTACGTTCTTCACCAGGTTCTCACGGATATCACGTATTTGCATTGAGTAATTAGCTACCACAGGATCGGCGTCTGTACTTTTGAGAGCCAGCCTTTGCTTTTCCTGGATCAACTGGTTGTGAGTATTAATCAAAGAAAGTAGGGACGGTTCACCTATTCCTAGTCCTGAAGGAATAACATCGCTGGTACTGCCGGTGTTGCCTACGTATCTCTCCAGTGATTCTAAAACCTTTAACTGGCCTTCTTGTTCAGCCTTCCTGTTATCTACAGAAACAGCCTGGCCTAAATACAAATTAGCTTGTTCGGAAACCGAACTTATTTTGTTTCTTGTTTTATAACCCTGGCCCATCATTTCCACTGCGTTTAGCTCCTGCTTTACGGTATCAATTCTTTCATTTAAGAACTTAATTGTTCTTATGCTGGCAATGTTCTTATCGTCCAACCCCGCGTTATTATAAACTTCGATTAGTTTATTAACTATCATTACAGCCCGCTCTGGTATTTCATCCAACATGGATATTTCGATGATACCACTCAAGTCTGATTTCTTATTTACATATAAGCCGCTCCTATAATTTTTTGCTACTGATTCTTTTTCTGCAAAGGAAATTCTGTACCCATTAGGATCGCTTTTTACAGTTTTATTTCTTGTAATTATAAATTTGCCGAAGTCGCATTCAAACAACTGGCCATATTTATATTCTTTCACCTCAGACTTGCCTTGAATGATAGTAAAATTTTGATCGGTCACTTTTACCTTAAACTCTCCAGGTTTTACATCGTATTCTTCAATTACATTGATAGCAATAGGTGATTGATCTCCCCATATGGGCGAGGCAGTTACCCTACCTTCTTTATATATATTAATATTAAGATGAAGAGAATCAACAACACGGTTCATTAATGAGTAGGAGCTTATGATGTCTATTTCATTCTCAACATCCTTATTGCCACCCACCAAACCCATGTCTTTCAGGGTTTTATAATCACCGTTGCCAGCATCTTCATCGCTTTTTATTAATACAAAAGCAGAAATTTTGCTTACGGGTAAGGTGTAACGTAAATATATGCGGGCAGCAAAAATGCAAAGCGCCAGGCTTAAAATAAACCATGGCAGCACTCCTATTAATTTGTAAACAAACTTCTTAATATCGAATTGGCTTCCCGTAGGGATTGCAAATTCATTTTCTGTGGTATTTACCGGGTAACTCATTAATGTAACTTTTAGATACTGAATCTAAATTTTTTGGGCAAACTTATCTGAATATTGTTAAAGTGACTGCAATTAGACCTGCAATGGTTGCAACAATGCTTGCTACCCTGGTCGTTTGCTCCCATTGTCCTTTTGTTTTGTCAGGCTCTACATAAACAACATCGTTGCGCTGCAGGAAATAGTAAGGCGAAGTAAATAAAGATTTGTCTGAGAAACTAACGGTTCCAATGTGTCGGTTCGTAGAGTTTTCCCTGATTACTTTTACATTGTCCCTTTTGCCGTACGAGGTAATATCTCCTGCAAGACCTAAAGCCTGTAAAATGGTTACCTGTTCATTAGGCAGACTGAACGAACCAGGAGCTTTCACCTCTCCTAATACTGTAAATCTAAAGTTCGTAAACCTTACAGAAACCAAAGGATCTTTAAGGTATTTCGCAACGAGTTTTTTTAATTTTTCAGAAAACTCTTCCTTCGTTAACCCAGAAGCCTTTACTTTTCCTATAATAGGAAATTCTATTTCACCACGGCTGTCTATAATATAGCCAGCAGGCTTGCTGCCGGTTTCTGAACCTACCACGCTTGAGTAGGTATTAAATAAAGCGGTAGTTGCCTCGTTGGCACCAGCAATTTTAATCTCCAGCATATCGTCGGGCTGAATAAATCCATCCTGCTTTTTAATATTTGCAAGTGGAACATAAGTAGAGTCAGAAAGGGTGGCAAAATACTTAGCCTTTTGCGTGGAATAACAAGAGGATGTACCTGTAATAATTAAGGTAAGCAAGGCAACAAGGCCTAAGCTTACTTTTGGAAATTTTGTTGAGGGGTTCAATGTTTTTCTAGACATTAGATTCATGTATCGGATTCGATTTCTTAATTAAAAGTCTCTAAAAAGGAAATTTATCTCTTAGGAACGCCAAATTACACAGAATCATTGTGACGAGCCCCAAATTTAGAAATAAAGTGTAAGGACGAGGCCCTTGCCCGTTTTGGTTGCATTGTGCAAATTTTTTACGACTATTCTTTTGGTGGTAATTGTGCGTTGCCAAGATTTAAGTAACCTGTTCTTTCGAAATTGTAAGTATGGTCCCCAAATATGTACTATACTTAGCATTGTTGCGTCGCACTCTTGTACGTCATAGTGTATTATAAGCTTTGCTTGTTTTTGCGGGAAGTTTTACTATTAATACGTCATAAAGCACTTCCGGGCTGAGCCATCTATCAAAAGTACAAGAGTGCGACGCACCGATGTTTCATAGTAGCAG
>JAQBNN010000001.1 GCA_028288505.1 Segetibacter sp.
GACGAACCTTGTATACCTATCTTATCTTTCCTTATCCCCCATCTCTCTGCATTTTTTCTAATAATTTTTACGGCTCTTTGTGCGTCTTGCAGCGGGCCTATCTCCCTTTGCTTCAGGTCAGGTGAAGTAGGAAGACGATAGTTAAGAACAAAAGCGCTAATACCTATTGCATTAAACCACTTTGCCAGTTGCGTACCACTTATAACATAAGCCAAACGTTCGTAACCACCCCCTGGGCAAATCAAAACAGCTGCACCTTTGTTTTCTGTAGAGGATGGAAAAAAAGCGTACATGCCCGGCGTACCTACCCTGTAAATTCTTTCATTTGCTATGCTGTCCATAATCTTCAAGCCTTTGCTGTTGGGCATCTTACCTAGAGGATAAAGCGGTATAAACCCGGCGAATTTCTCAGGTGAAGTTTGAGGTCCTTGTGCCTTTAAAGCAACACCACCAAACAATATAAAAGCAAACAATATAAATTTCATAATAATTATACTACGTAAAAAGTTGAAGAAGTTTGAATGGTCTGAAAAGCTCGCACTAGAGCAGAGGCCCAAGCCCTATTTCTTTTTAACCCTTTTCCGCTTTTTCAATGCCATTTCATTGTCGTCGTACTCCTGGCCAAAATCAGGCATACCATCCCTTGTCCACCGTAAAACACGTGCACGGGTATTACGGTTAGGGTCGTACAAAGGTTCACCTTTTATGTCTTTATAGTCCCGTGCATGGTAAATCATAATGTCGGTTTTGCCATCTTCAGCTACTGTAAAACTGTTATGCCCCGGGCCGAAACGTTTAAGTGCTGCATTAGTATAAAAAACAGGTTGCGGCAATTTGTGCCATGAAGCAGTGTCGAGAAGATCCGAATCCTTATCTGCCCAAAGCAGGCCTATGCCGTAATTAGCATCAGTGGCACTGGCGGAGAATGTTACAAACACCTTACCCTTACGAATAAGAACTGCAGGCGCTTCATTCACTTTATGTCCCATTATTTCCCACGGAAATTCAGGTCGAGAAATTACTACTTGCTTGTCATCAAGTGTAGTTGGGCTGGTCATCTTTGCTATGTACAAGCCCGTGTTCACCACCTTCTTCGAAGCCCTGTCTACCCAAATCATAAAGCGTTGGCCTTTATGTACAAAGGTGGTTGCATCAAGCGAAAATTCGTCTGGCTTACTCAATATTGGGCCTACTTCTCTCCACTCGCCTTTTAATGGATCGTCTGACTCATTTGACAATGCATATTTACGTATTTTCCATTTATCCTCTGCCCCTCCGGCTGCAAAATAGATGTACCATTTCCCATCTATCTTATGTAGTTCGGGAGCCCATATGTGATTGCCCATAGGGCCTTTAGTATGCTTACGCCATATTACTACCGGTTGCGCATCTCTAATACCATTAATGGTTTTTGAATGGCGAAGCTCAATGCGATCATATTCAGGCACGGTGGCAACAAAGTAATAAGTACCGTCACTCGCTTTCCATACATCGGGATCTGCCCTTTGCAACACCAAAGGGTTGTTGAATTCATTCTTCTTCAACCTTTGGGCAGTAACAGTAAATTGGCTGGTAACGAGAGCCACTGCAAGGGTAATACGTAAGAGTTTGATCAGGTTCATTTTATTTGTGCTGTTATTCTTTAAGCAAAGCGTCCTGCTAATATTGCTCAACATGTAAAAGATACAATTTATACAATCATAGCATTGCACAGCAAAAAATTTCAGGAAGAAGTAGAGGCAACATTATTTCCCCGTCACAAGTCAATAAAAATTGCACCTGTCACCTAATCCTGCCTGCAACTAAAATATGTTTTCTTTCTCTCTTCTCCCTTTGTGGCCTGGCCTTATAACTTACTTAAGCATTGTTGTGTCACTCACTTGTACTTTTACCTCTTTATTCACCAACCTTTCTGCAATCCTTTTACAGTAACCATATTTTTACCTTAAGCTCCCTCACCCATTTTTATTAACGCATTCTTAGCGCATACTTAAAGCAGAAACTGCTTTTTTTGTCGTTTCAGTTATTTCCAGTATTCGTATGCAAAATCCATGGTTGCTTCTGGGTAATAAACTCGAATAAAACTTGTATTACCTAAATATAGAAGCTGAATTTTAAAAGGAATGTAAAACAATGAGATTTTTAATAATCGTTATATTTATTTCTTCCGGGCTTACATCTTATAGCCAGCAGGATTATATAAGCTGGTCTAAATACAAGAAAATAGAATGGTCGGCTTTTAAAGCAAAGCCTGATAACACTCGTCCCTATGCAGCAATGTCCGCTGTAGGCATTTACTATAAATACCATGCAACAATTAACGGCAAGTCAGTTAAGGTGAGATTTCAAATGGATACGAGGTTTGATAAATTAAAATCGTGGAGTAGACTACACCAGCAAACCGATTATATGCTAAAACATGAGCAAATCCATTTTGACATTTGCGAGCTCATCAAACGAAAGTTTAAAAAGGAAGCCGAAAGCACCGTTTATACCACTAACTACCGAAATGAAATTGAAGAGATGTTCAACAAGTATTCAGATTGGATACATCAGCTACAGCAGAAATATGATGAGCAAACAGGGCACAGCGGAAATAAAATGAAACAAAAAAGCTGGGAAAACTTAATACAGCACGAGTTACTTAAGTAGCTCTTTTTACAAAGAGACTACAGGTGAAGAACCAAAGGCGAAAGCAGCCTTATCCAACTCGTAAAATCTTCTCCATCTTACGACCTTTCGCCAACTCATCAACCAGCTTTACTAAATATCGTACCTGCTGGGTTAAGGGGTTTTCGATTTCTTCCACCCTATAACCACAGATTAAACCAGTAATGAGGTGAGCATTAGGATTTATAGCAGCATCATGGAAAAACTTTTCAAAAGTCACTTTTCCTTCAGTCAGTTCTTGTATCCTTATTTCATCATAACCAGTTAGCCACTCAATTACCTGGTGCAATTCTTCTTTCGTTCTTCCTTTCTTCTTAACTTTTGTTACGTAATACGGATATACCGACGCGAATGTCATTCTTGCAATACGCTCATCTTGATTGTTTGCATTATTCATACTTGTCAGTTAAGGTTAATCTTAATTTATTTCACCAGTTTAATTGTCGCTTTCTTTTTTACATTGTTTTTATAGTCTCAAGTATCTCAAACCACCAAAGCAGAATAGCAATTTAAAGTTGCATATCTAACGTTTATTCGAAATTTTATCCATCACAAAAGTGGATTGCCCTCTCCTGGAGGAAATCCTTTTTTTCAACGCCTTCTGCTACAATTGCTCACCTTTGCCATTTTAGTTATCCTCTTTTAAGAAATTGCAGCAAGGAACAATGAAAGTTTTAAAATTCGTCTACCAACTTTTAGCAGAACAAATCAGGAGTAAGTTAAACAAAGTACAGTTTGTTATTTATGTGGCAATACTTACAGGTTTAATCTCAGGGCTAATAGCCGTATTACTAAAAAAAATTGTACAC
>JAQBNN010000009.1 GCA_028288505.1 Segetibacter sp.
CATTGGTACAACCTAAAGTGGTAACAAGAATAAGGATCGAAATAAATAAAGCGCCGTTTGCACCCCAGAAACTTCTTACAGCTTCTACTGCAGCAATCTGGTTTCCGGCTTTATAAACTTCTTCCAATTGCGGAACCGACAGTAGCGACAAGTAAGTAGTGTTTACTAAAAGGTACAGGCCGATGATAATAAAAACACCGATAGTTATTCCTTTGGGTATGTTTCTTTTAGCGTCTTTTATCTCCCCTCCAACATAACCTATGGAGGCCCATCCCTGGTAAGCCCAAAACGCAGCAAGCATAGCAGTGAAAACTGCACTGAAAGTAATAGGCGTATTATTAGTAGTTTCTAAGGTAAAAGCCTGGCTAACGTTCACGGTGCCACTTGAAAATCCAGCAGCAATAATTAAAAATATACCGCCAAATACTAAAAACAGGATAGCTGTGCTTACGCCAGCGCCGGTCTTAATTCCTCTTGTATTAACGATAGTAAGTAAAATAATGAGAACGATCGCTGTGAGCTTCACATTGAAGTCGGCGAAAGGATAAAACACTTTGCCTATATTAAAATCAGCCCACGATTCGAGCAATGGGGGCAAATGCACGATGCTATTAAATGACTGTGCAAATACATAGGCTAACGATGAAATACCAGCAGTTTGTATCACTGCAAACAAAGACCAGCCAAACATGAAAGCGAAAAAACGGTTGTAGATCTTTTTATAGTAAGCATACTCGCCGCCGGTGTCGGCAAGAAGACCGGCAACTTCAGCATTGCTTAATGCACCAAACAAACTTATAAGCCCAGCAAGAACCCAGCAAATTAAGATCCATCCAGATGAATGAAGTTCGGCAGCCATGGGCGCAACCTTCTTATAAACACCGGAGCCGATAATATTACCTATAACAACTACTACAACAAGACGTAAGCCTAAAGACCTGTTTAGCTGGGATGTACTCATACAAATATTTGTATCGCAAACTAATGAAACAAAACGCAAAAGGAAGTTTCTTATTTATTACCTGGAGTGACGAACGGGGGCAATTAAATTAGGCAGCAGACCGTATTTACAACTATCTTCAAGCCTGCAATACTAGTGCACAATTCAGCAAGGCCTTTTGTTAATTCAGAAGGTCTTGTGTTTTATAGCTGTTTCTTTTTTTGTTTAATGCAAGCAGTTAGAGTATTATAAATTTTATTTTAAGCTAAAACACGTTACGGTTTTCACTATAGCTGCTGCAGTTATGCGTTTATATGTATTTGTAAACTGTATGATAGTTGATTGATCTTCTTCTCCAGTTCCTTTTATTATCCAACCTTATTCTTTCCATCCATAGCTCCACTGAGATTTTTGGTGAAGGCTTGTAAGTAAGAATTGTAGATACAGTTTAATCCTGTTGTACTAATTCTATTAACAGCATTACCAGGTGTGGTAAGGGGACTTTCTACCTTCACCAATGCCGGAGGCAAGGTATTCGAGGTCTTTTGATAATTTAAGCCTGTGTAGAATTCTTTATAGCAGTTTTTTTTTGTTTATTCGAGCATTTAGCTGGTTGTTCACTTATGGGCACGTAGGAGGACAGTTATCTGAAGGCTTTCCTGACAGCTACTTTTACCCAAAGTACTTATAACATTACCTAAACAAGTATGAAATGTCTCCTATTGGAATTAAGAATGAATAATCTGAAGATAAGCAGTCATTGAACGAAAGTAGGGCTTCTATTTTCTTCTATCTGATCAGGATGCTCTTTAATTTTCAAAAGTGTTGGCATAAGGAAAGTTAACTGCCCGATTTGTTAAGTTTATTAAAAAAAAGGCACACTGTTTGCTTTTTGTCAAAAAAAATTAACCGTTATAATTCTAAAGTCGTTATGAACATAACGTTTGAGTTCGAAGGCCAAAAACAGCTTGCCCTTTTAATAGTAAGAGGTATGATGGAAGGACGACAGTACCACGTTTTTTTGAAAGATCGAAAACTGATAGATCGCTTCCAGCTTTCGTACCTTTTTATAAATTCTGGCATTTCAGGTTTGCAAAATGCTGTGGAAAAAAACGGAGAGGAACTTTCTTTAATTAACAGCATAACAGGGGTTATAGAAAAATTAATAGAAAAGGAACAGCTGCCTACTTATTTCAAAAAGAGAAAAACGGAAATTAACAGAATTTGCGGGAAGTTATTTGATACAAAAGACAAATTTCCACTTACGCTCTTTTAAATATATATAAGGGGCTTGATTTAGAACTAGGGTCTCAGTTGTTATTGCCACTTTACACAACCACATTCAGGAACACAAAACTACATTCAGGAACGAACCTCTCTTTTGTGACTTTGCATAAATTAGTATGTGTTCTTCTATTTTGTATTTCTTATTTGTTCAGGTGTTTGAATTAAGTTGGATGTGGACGCTGAAAGTACTGGAAGTACAAGTGAGTGACACAACGATGATGAGATGAAATACAACTGCTCGTTACCAAAAAGTTTAAAAAAATTACTCTTTATCTGCCATGTAATATTTAAAGCTAAAGGCTACTTTTGCCTGCAATTGAATGTATTATTGATAAAATCTTTGTGACGGTTGCCAACTGTATGCCTTCTTTTGTAATCTGCATTAAATCAAACATCTTTGCAGCATTGCAGGGTTTGCAGGATAATGGAGATTTGCGCTAACCGTATAGTATAACCTGATAAACTGCAATTAGTAAAAAAAATATTATGGCTATAGTTGATTTGGTGTTACCAAAGTTAGGTGAGAGTATAATGGAAGCGACCATTTTAAAATGGAGCAAGAAGCAAGGCGATAATGTACAACAGGATGAGACTATTTTAGAAATTGCAACCGATAAAGTTGACAGCGAAGTGCCTTCCACTACAGCAGGAGTTATTACTGAAATACTGTTTAAAGAAAATGATGTAGTGCCAATAGGTACCGTAATTGCGAGGATTGAAACAAATGGATCAGGTGAAAACACTACGTCTGGGGCAAGTGCAGCAGCAGAGGCTCCTATTGCTGCATCCCCAGTACAACCAGGAGCTGATACGCAGGAACCTATTCCTTTTGTTCCGCAAAGCAGTGCAGTAACTCAGCGGGAAGACAATGCACCTGGCAACAACGGTTTCTTTTCTCCGCTGGTGCTAAACATTGCACAAAGCGAAGGTATTAGCATGACTGAGCTAAGTAACTTAACAGGCAGTGGTAACGAAGGCCGGGTTACTAAAAAAGATATACTGCAATACGTGGCTGAGAAGAAAAGTGGTAAAGTTGCGGTACAGGCAAAACAACCGTATAAAGCACCAGATACAAGCGTTGCTGCTGCGGCGCAAAGTGCTATTGCTCCAGCAGCAGCTGAAACTCCTGAAAAACCCCAGCCATCATACGCTACTCCAACAGGTAACGTTGAAATAATAGAAATGGACCGGATGCGTAAGATGATAGCCAAACACATGGTTAGCAGTAAGCAGATCAGTCCGCACGTTACAAGTTTTGCTGAAGCTGATGTTACCAACATGGTTATGTGGAGAGAACGAGTGAGAAAAGACTTTGAAAAACAAGAGGGCACCAAGATCACGTTTACTCCAATGTTTGTTTCTTGCTTAACAAGAGTGATTAAACGTTTTCCAATTATCAACTGTTCTGTTGATGGAGAGCGGATCATTATTAAGAAGGATATCAATATTGGTATGGCCACTGCTTTGCCCAGCGGTAACCTGATTGTTCCTGTAATTAAAAATGCTGACTACCTTAACCTTGTAGGTTTAAGTAAACAAGTAAATAGCCTGGCGAACAGTGCAAGAAATAATAAATTGAAGCCTGATGATACGAACGGCGGCACTTTTACTTTAACTAACGTTGGTACATTCGGCAGCTTGATGGGGACACCAATTATTAACCAACCACAAGTAGCTATACTTGCAGTTGGCGCTATTAAAAAGCGCCCGGTTGTAATTGAAACTGCGGAAGGCGATGCAATTGGTATTCGTCATATGATGTACTTATCTATGAGCTATGATCACCGTGTAGTTGATGGAAGTATTGGAGCAAGCTTTTTAACTGAAGTAGCTAAAGAATTTGAACGCTGGGATATAAATAGTAAATGGTAGTTCGGTCTATACTTTTAATAAGTTAAGGCAAATATTAATACATTGATGAAGAAAGATAAATTGAATAAAGCCGGCACTTTTTTGCTGGTTTTATTTTTAGCATCGGCGGTAAAAAGTCAAACACCTGGATTAGGAACCTGGAACGTAGCTAATATAAAAGGAGATTTTAATAAACATTGGAACTTCTTTACCGAGTTACAGCTACGGTCTCAAAAGTTTTATGATGATCATTTTTACCATGAACTAAAAGGTGCTATCGGGTACAAACTAGAAAAGAACGCAAATCTGCTTGTTGGTGCCGGCCAGTATGTAACTTATCAATATGATGGTAGCTTTAAATCGCCAGTTCGTACCCATGAGTTTAGGGTTTGGCAACAGTTAAATTTGAATAGTGAGTTTGGTAAAGTAAAGATTGAACAAAGGTATAGAGCAGAGCAGCGTTACTTTAAAAGTGGATATAGAAACAGGTTTAGGACAAGGATAAATGCGACTCTTCCAATTGCTAAAACCAAATTTTATTTAAATGCTTTTGAAGAAATCTTCCTTACTAATACGAAGCCCTTTTTTGAGCGAAACAGGCTTTATGGAGGAGTAGGTTATAAATTTACTGATGTATTTTCCTTGCAACTAGGTTACACAAATCAATACGATTATAATCAGAATATTAATCCTTATACAAAGAATTTCTTCCAGGCTTCTTTCCTGTTTGATTTAAATAGATACACCAAGTCCCGTCATCATTCGGTTGATGAATAAAAGTTAGAACTCTAGCTTCATACTTATACTGCAATGATCACTGGCATAAATACTCGGCTTACTTTCTTCTATTTCAGGATATCGCTTTGGTATTGATTTATGGGTTGCTTTTTTACTTAATCCTCTCCTATTTATAATTGGTAATACTGCTTCGTTTTTATTAGCAAGCATTTTCGAGATCCACAAATAATCCAGCTGCTTATATCTTTCCTCTTCGGGCAGTTTGTTATTATCCCAGAAGTGAGTCCACTTTTCTTCTTTAGGCAATCGATCTACTACATTAGTAAGCCACGAAGTATCGAAAAGCTTTTTTAATGAACTATCAGTTGAAGGGTAATCGTTAAAGTCTCCAACAATTGCAAAAGCTGCGGTGTTTACTTTTTTCTTCAGCCTTTCTTCTACAATTTGTAACAAGGCATCTACCTGTAATTTTCTTCTTGAAGCTGTGTTTGCTCTTCCATCCTTCGGGTTTGTAAGATCAAACATGCTTTTAAGGTGATTGATAAAAAGCATGAACGACTTTCCTTCAATCATGAATTCGAGCTCAAGACAATCACGGGAGAAGACCTTTTTGTTTTGGGAATCCTTCACGTATTGGTGAGTTAATATTCTTTCAAAAGGGTACTTGCTTAATACTGCTACGTCTATCAACCTTGGATCGTTTCCATCTATCAGTAGTTTATACGGGTACGTTTTACTTAAATTATATTCTGTACAAAAGTTCTTCAAAGTATCAAGGTTCTCTACTTCCTGGAGCGCAATTATATCTGCTTCAGTGTCTTTAAACATTTTCGCAGTTAATATCCTTTCCGGTTCCTTCACTGCCTCAAACAATTTTGTATTTATAATAAACCCGTTTTTAATTGCGTTATCAACTTGTTCCTGTGTAAGAGTGCTATCAAACTTAAAACGCCTGAATAGGTTTTGGCAGTTGAATGTAGCAATGGTTATGGCTGGCATACGAATTGATTTTTTGTAAACTATGTACTTGTTAATACAAATGCAAGTATTTAAGAAAATCAATTTAGAAAAGAAGGAAAATTGTAAATTGAATTATAAACAGGATGTCCTATGAAGTCATTATCAGAGACCTGGTTTGCGGAAGGATTTATTGATTTTGAATTGAAGAAATATACCTTGCTCGCTTACCTGCAAGAGGTTAGCAAATGTTTTAACGAGAACAAACTCTATCCACAATTGGCTGATGTTGTTTTCCATTACAACAACATTGTTGCCTTCAGGGAGAATAAAAAATACTTACAGGAACACTTTCCAAAACAACTGACTGCGCTCAACATGCAGAAGCTTCAATTGGTGTATGAAAGAATGATTGAAGATGACGAGCTCATGAAAGAACTCGAAGAGATTATTCATTACTCTGCCGAAAAAATTAAACGCACTATCGAAACCGGCGCAGGTATTTACGAGTTTGTTGAATCTAATCTAAGCATTGAACCTGTCGGCTTAATTCCTTTGGATCTTAACGAAGGTTACCTGTTGCTAAACGATGGAAGATTTAGTACTACCGTAGTTTATCAATATCGATTAACGATCTATGAAAAGCACGATGAGAAGTACCGTGGTATAAGAACTGACTTTGTAAACGAGTGGCAAAGAAGTGTAAGCAATTCTCCTGAGAACATAAAGAGTGAATTGATTCGCGGCCGTCGTGAGCTTCCAAACCCCGCCGTTTATAACATTGAAACAGAACTTGCTTACCCAATAATAGAAACGCTGTTGCCAATTGCAAAAAGAACCTTTGTAAAATACCTTAGCCAATAAAAAGTTTTACAGTGGTCGTTTATTTTTATATAAATTCTTTTGTTTCCAACTTTAGTATTTCATAGCATCATCGTTGTGTCACTCACTTGTACTGCAAACCGTTGTTCGGCAAATACGTTGTAAGCAATTGAGTTTTACAATCATCTTATCGAAGGCAATCATCAGTTGTAGCATGATGAACAAAATGTACAAGAGTGCGACGCAAGTAAAGCTTAATAGTATTACTGGCGCTTAGTACAAAAATTTCTAGAAAGCATTCTCTAAACTACAGTTCCTTTTCTTCGGCTTCGTACTACACGAAGCATTTGCAGGATAACAGCAAATAATATAAGCCCGAAGCCCACATAGAACCAATCGCTTAAATACTGGTTTTCTTTGTACACCACAAACGCCAAAATGATCCCGTAAATAGGCTCGAGATTAAGGGTGAGATTTTGTGTAAACGCCGATACTTTTTGTAAGGCCTGCAACGAAAGATCCATAGCCAAAATAGTACAGAGCCAGCTCATGATTAACAGCCACAATACATCCACCTTTGTTGGTAAAATAGTTTCGGCCGGAAAGATGTATAAGTAAAGGGGCATAGCAAAAGTTAACAATAGTAGTCCCCCACTTAGCTCGTAAAGCATCATTGTTTTTGGGGCTGTGTAAGACACCTGGTTCTTATTCATGATGGAGAAGACACAACTTAAAACAGTACAGATGAGGCCAAGAATAATTCCTGTTTTAAAGTGCGGATCAAAATGAAAAATGAGGTAGATGCCAACGATGGCTATAAGCCCCAGCAGAATTTCTACCGGGACGAATTTCTTTCTTGTCATTAAAGGTTCGAGCAATGCAGTAAACAAACCTGCGGATGATAAACAGGTAAGTGCAATAGATACATTTGAATATTTAATGCTTCCATAAAAGAAACACCAGTGAAGCGCTATCAATCCGCCAATGCCAAACAGTTGCCATTTCTGCTTTGGCGATACGCTTTGTAATTCGTTTTTAACCCGCATTAAAAAATAAAGAGAAACAACGGTAATAAGAATGCGCCACCAAACAAGCAGTCCTTCATTCAACGAGATCAGTCGCCCTAGTACGCCAGTAAAGCCCCACAAGAAAACAGCCGCATGCAGCTTTATTAAAGCATTTTTCATGAGGCTGCAAATATACAGGTAGAATACTGGCGAGGCGGCAACGGGAAATAAAAAAGGCGAGCAATTGAGTTCACAATGGAGCGCTTTAATATAAATTCAATACTTCATCTATTAATCAAACAGGTTAATAGGCAAAATAAACTCCCACTGGTTTTGGCCTGGCTGCCCGTTATAACGTTCGAGCAAGCGGCTGTACCTTATGCCAAAAGTAACAGGTTGCTGGTTCCACCACCTGGTATCAAAATACATTTCTCCTCCAACTGTATTAAATGGAAACGACCTCCCGGTGCGAGGATCTTTACCAACAGTGTAATCGTAAAAGGTGTTTGCTCTTATCCTATTGAAGTAAACAATATTGGCAAAACCTATTTCTGGGTAAAGTAATGGGAAATGATAGTTAGCTCCTACTTTAAAGGTTTCAGCAAAAGTATATGCATTATAACCTCTCGAGAATGGGAAGTTGTTAGAGAAAGTGTATTGCCGCATGGTATCCTGCTTTTGGTACGCGGCATTTAAAACGATACTATGACTTGGATGCACGCCCGGCAAATACAATGAGCCATTTGCGAGAAATTGGTTCGCAGTATACTTGTTTATAATAGTTCTATACTGCAACGAAAGAGTTTGTGCAAAATGAGGATAGATATGCTGAACCGCTTTTTGTACCTGGCCAGTATAATTAATCCTTGCTTCTAAAGAATTAAAATCAAGATCGTTAACCAAATTTTTGCGGAAGCCAGTTCCCCTAATTTGCCTTGTATTTAAGCTCGATTGAAGCGTAAGAAAACGGTACTGGCGACCTCCACTTAAATTCAGGGGAAGGCGAAGGCCAGCATTTGCGGTCAAATCATTATAAGTAAGCGTTGTGTCAGCGTTGTAGCGTATCACCCTGTTAAAGGTGTTATTCAACCCTACGAAAGGTTGAAGATACCAACCGCCGTAGATAAGGTTAGCACCTACCCTGCTACTTTGTTCGTTTTCGTTATATACATAGTATAACTCTGTTTGCAGCGTGTTTAAAATGTTCTGACCATACAGGGTAAACGAGAGTTCAGGTTGTTCATAGTTAGGCCGCCAGCTATGGAAGTTGAACAAGCCGGTTGATTTACGGTACTTACTTACAGGAAAATCGCGGAACGGAATGCTGGTAAGAGTTGCGTTGTTCTCCTGCTTAAGTGCTCCGGGCACATACAGGTCAGGTAAGGCGTTTTCCTTTTCAGTGATTTTTTGCCACAGCAAAGCATCGGGGGCAATGCGTGCAAGGCGGTAACCATCTGCTGTAAAGTTTGAAGTAATAAGCTGCCCGTTTTGCAAGGTGCCCTGGTACAAGCCTGTGGGATTAACCGCCAACCTGTACAAGCTGTTTTTGCTTTCTACAAAAGCCCAAACCTCGTCGCTTCCCTTGTAAGAACTGCTGAATATAATAGTATCGCCATGAACAGTAGGGAAGCCGATGATCCTGTTGGCAAAAGGCACAAGATTCGTTTCTCTCCCCGAAGCCAGGTCAACTTTTAGCAACGACATATGTCCATCTTCGTTTCTTACCGCCGTATAAATTGACGTATCCGTTGTAGAAAATTTAGGGTGCGTATATACAACTCCCCGTTTCGCTAACGACCTGAATAAATTGTTGCCGTCGGGGTCTATTACCACCAGCATAGATACCTGGTTAGTCTTCATTTCAACTGCAGCAATCTTTTGCCCGTTGTGAGCAATGTCGGGCGAGAATAGCCTTTCCTTACTTGTTATGGTTTGGCGACTTCCGGTGGCAGCATCCATTATAGTTATATTGCTGTATTCCCTGTAGCCCCATCTTGCATCAGGCTTAAATGATGAGAAAGCGATCTTACCACTGTTGTACGAAAAGTAATCGTCGTTTGCAATGTCTCTCGTGCCTATTTTAGTTTCGTCTCCATTAGGTTTAACCCTGTAGATAGAAGGTATTTTGCGGTAGCTTGTTTTCAAAACAATCAAATCTCCATTCTCTGTTGCATACGGATATTTATAATCCTCGCGGTAGTTTTTATGAGCGGGAGTAATATAATCTAAACTGACGCCTTGTGCCTGTTGCCATTTCTGGTTATAGAATGCAAAAGCATCATTTACAAATTGCCTGTAAGAAATACCACTATATTTTTTAACCGCACCCTGCAGTGGGTATACCAGTGGCTTGAAAGACGCAGCATCTTGTGTGACCTTCCTCCAGAAATCACTACCGTATTTTTCCCTTCCATAAGCTATGAGTAGATAGCCAAGCTCGTAGTGGTTAGGTACAAAATGCCGGTAAGAACCGTTGCGAAGCTTGGCGTAAGAATACTTTTTCCCTTGCTTAGAAAGTGATTGGTAGCCGTTAAAGAAATCGGGAATTCTACCTCTTCCCTGGGTGCTTAATGCTGTCTCATTAAACACTGCATCACCTTCAAAAAACCAGTCTGGTACCGATGCGCCATTAGCAAATGCCTGTCCTTCCTGTCCGAATAAAACCGAAAATACCTTAGATAAACCAACGTTAAAATTGCTGTACTGCTGAACGTGCCTGTATTCATGCAGCGATAAAAGATCAGTCCAATTTATAGCACCAAGTTCAAAACTATTTTGGGGAGGCATTAAATAAAACTCGCTTCGGTACGGGCCAAGACCAACGTAAGCATTTGAAACCGTTGATTGATTTTGAAGAACAACATTAATCT
>JAQBNN010000041.1 GCA_028288505.1 Segetibacter sp.
CTTCCTTAATCTCTTTTGGCAACTCAGCTTCTAAAACAATATCAGAGATTGAGAAGTGTCCGCCCGGCTTTAATGTTCTAAAGATTTCTTTAAATACTCCGTCTTTGTTAGGAACCAGGTTAAGCACGCAGTTACTTACAATAACATCTGCGGCATTCGATGATACAGGCATTTTTTCAATGTCGCCTTGACGAAACTCTACATTATTAAACCCCCTGGTTTCTGCATTCTGTCTTGCTCTTTCAAGCATAGCAGGAGTGAAATCAATACCAATTACTTTGCCGGTTTCTCCAGTCTCGTGCCTTGCAACGAAAGCATCATTGCCTGCGCCACTTCCTAAATCGATTACTACATCACCTTTTTTTATTTTCGCAAACTGGGTTGGTAAGCCACACCCTAACCCTAAATCAGCGTCAGGATTATAACCTTCCAACTCGTTGTAATCGTCGGCCATAATATTATAAACCTCCGTGCTACAACAACCGGAACCGCAGCATGAGGATTGATTTGTATCCTTGTCTTGCAGTGCTATTTCTGAATATTTTTCCCTTACCAAGTCTTTTACTTGTGAAGTTTCCATTGTATATTTTATTGAATTATACCGATGAATTAAGGCAAAAAAAAGTGTTAGCAACACCTGTTGCCCTCTTTGTATGTTTCAAATAATTGGGTCAATGCTGCCTGTGCTACTTTCCACTCTTTCGCATCAATGCAGTAGCACACTTTGGCTCCTTCAATCTCTCCTGTTATTAATCCGGCCTCTTTCAGCTCTTTCAGATGTTGAGAAACTGTACTTTGAGAAAGAGGTAACTCGTTAACAATATCCCCACACACACATGTCTGTCTTTTAGCCAACAGGTTTAAAACGGCAATTCTTGCGGGGTGGGCTAAAGCCTTCGCAATCTTTGCAAGCTTGTTATCCTCTACACTAAATTCATATGATTTTGTTGCTCCCATAACTAACGTAATATTACGATTAATATTGCAATGAGAAGTGTTTTGAGTTTAATTTATTTGAAGCCGGAGGAAAAATTGATAGTACAAGTGACTTTGCCCTTAATAGAAGGATTAGCAACTGTTATACATTTTAAGAGCGGTTGTAGGGTTACCAATATAATCCACCACTTACAGATTTACCAGTAGGCCAACAGCTTTCAGAAGGAAATGCATAGGCAAAAAGTTAGATGGACCTGTTTGCAAATAAGAAAAAAAACCTCGGTGCTTTATCCACATTAATCAGAGACGCATGTCATCTAACAAACCAAAATCACCAGCACTTCAAAAGAACTGCAGCAAGTGCAACCTGCTAGCAGGAGTGTATAGGAGAATAATTTTAGTGATACCAACATTAGTTTTCTAAGCCTCATCGTTGCGTCGCAATCACTTCATCTGTATAACAATATATATACTTCAGGTTAAAGCGTTTAAGCGTTTTAATACCAATAGCATCAAGTTTAAAACAGATTGATGTACAACATCACTAGCAATAAAAAACACCCACTTTTTATCACTATTCCAAAGATGCAAAAAGCTAATCCTACAACCACCTACAGATTGAAGGAAGCATCTACGGTTTTCTCTCCCCTTATAAATCAGGTAACACCAACAACATTAAGTATACTGCCTCGTCTTACAAAAAAACCAGCAAGGCGGTATTGAAAACTTTGGACAGCATTATATTCAAAACCCGCTGAGATTCTAAAGAAAACAGAATCACTAATCGAACCCCTTGCTTATGCTTTCATCTTCAAACTCTACACCACAGCTTAATACTATTGTATGAACATTGGTGAGACAAGGAGTTATTTTTCTTTTAGCAAAGATTTCAAACCAGTAATGTAGTAGGCGAGTAACAACTGCTTATATAGTCTTAAGCACTGGCCTTGAGAAGATCGCCCTGATCTGGCATAACCTTGTAATGCAAGCTTAACTGCGTTTGTAACTTTTTTAAAAACGGCCAGGCTTTTATTAAAGCAACTTGAGGCCGTAGTAGCCTATGGCCGTAAATGCAACACAACGGGTGATGACACCTATGCAACACCAGGTTATCAATGTTTGTACAGGTGCTTTAAATGCAATGCCTACAGCAAGGCTTACGGGTGCGCCAACGGTAATAGTACCTAAAAGGCCTAGTCCAATCACTCCGTATTTGTTCCAGATACGGTAGACAAGACCTGTAGGTGGTTTTGTTTCTTTAGGCGCCTTGTTTTTTGAAAAAAACTTTCTGATACTGTCCCCTAGAAAAGCGGCTACAAACACACCAGCAATACCGCCTATAATACTAGCCACAAGTATAACCCATGGTGATAAACCAAAAGCAAAGCCTGCTGGAATAGCAGCATAAATTTCAAAACTTGCTAAACCTGCTACGGTTAAAATCTTTAAAAACATACTAATTTAATTAAGGAACCGGGCTGCGAAGCTAAGGGAATAACTATAAGACGAATGTTAAATGGTGGGCCTACATTAACTTTGTAAAAACAATTTGCATGGCTTCAAATGACCCGCTTCATGGGAAAACCTTAGAGATGATATTAAGGCATTTGGTTGATCATTTTGGATGGGAGGAATTAGGCACTTTAGTAAACATTAATTGTTTTAATAGTAACCCAAGTATAAAATCGAGCTTAACTTTTTTGCGTAAAACACCCTGGGCGCGTAAAAAAGTAGAAGACTTATACCTTAGTATTTTATAAACGAGCTTGTAGGTAGACGTGTTATAATTTTCTTTTGCGAAACCTGCATGGAATAAAAAATTGGACTGTGTTCTGTTTGTTGAAACAAGAAATAAAAGTATAAGTGAGTGACACAACGATGTTTAATAGTAGCACTATGTTGGCTCCAAAATATCCCTATTAAAGAAGAGCGTATATAACAAATGAGAGTTGCGAAAAATTAAAGGCAGTGTAAAGAGTAAGCTTCGCACTGGCCTTTGGTTATAAATCTACTTACTGATTATAAGCTTGTTCAATTCATCGCCTACTCTTACCAGGTATAAACCGTTAGGCGAGTTGGAAAGGTCGATAGTAATTTGATTGCTATTTGGATGCGGTTGATTGTAAACAAGGTTACCCGCCAGATCCATTACCTTGATCGTGATGCTATTATTAGTAGGAATACTCGTGGTGATTTTAACGATGCCACTTGTTGGATTAGGTGATAATAAGACTGTGTATTTTTTATTAAGATTTACAGAAACAATCTTTGAATAGTTTAACTGGCCATCTTTATCAACTAGCGTTAGCCTGTAATAACTATTACCATTTGAAGGATTTTTATGGACGTTTGAATAGGACGAACGAGTGCCTTTCGCTTTGACCTTTCCTATAGAATCGAATGATCGTAGATCAGCAGAATGCTCTACGATGAAGTGACTGCTGTTTATTTCGGTTGCCGTATTCCATTGTAGCAATGCTTGTTGCTTGTTATTAATGGTAGCAGTAAAGTTTAGAAGTTGGATGGGTAGAGCATTGGCCGTTTTAGTAACCCAGATAGGAGCGGTAATAATCTTGTTTCCGTCGCTTTGGGTTATGATAACATAGTAATACCAGGTTTCGCCTACCAGCTGAATGGTAGTGAAAGAGGTATTGTTAGTAGCGGAATGCACGAGGGTTGCATCGGTACCATTTACTTTGCCTCCAAATACTTGTATAGCACTTACCCCTTCTCCATCTGCATCAGTGTAAGTAACAATGCCGGTTACCTCGTTACTGGTTAAAATAGAACTGCCTATAATAAAATTGTTGACGGTAAAATTAACTGCGGCGTTGTAATCGTTTGAAGCGTAAACTCTCATTGCACGAATACTGTTCAGCAACTGCTCGCGGGTTCTGCCTTTTGAAAGTACCACGAGACGATTTGCGTTAGCTGTGCCGTAAGTCATCTCGTGATTATCCTGGTCCATATGGGCGCCAACGCGATAACCTTGCTTTAATAGATTACGGTAGTAATTGATATATGCAAGAGATGATGGGAAATCGTTGTAAGTGGTTCCGGTAGAAAATGCTGGTCCTGATTCGATAGCTACACTTGCTACAGCGCTATCTGCTACTCCCTTGTATCCACCTATTAGTCCTGTGTAATCAGAAGCATTTGGGTGAGCAAGCATTGCTATTGCACCAGGGTTAAGTCTTGCTTTTTCAAACAAGGACAGGTAATCGGACTTAGCGACAAAAATATCGTTGTTGCCTGCTTCCCAATTAATAAGGCTGTCTTTGAAACCATATACGAGAACGTGGCCACCACCAGAAATAGTTCCCCACTCCATGCCGTGCAAAGCAATAAAAGGCTGGCCTGTAAGATTGGGTTTACCGTTAGAAGTATCGGCCTGGAAACTACCTCTTTTATAATCGGCGATTTGTAAGCCCGCAGTAGAGTGGTTGTGTTCTGATATGCCTAAAAAGTCCATTCCTGCTGCGGTTCTTGCATACTCGTAGTCGTTCACGGGTTCACCTGTTGAAGCTTTTCCGTCACTATGTGTAGAGTGTGCATGAAGGTTTCCGTAAAGGTGAATGAAGGAACTATCAACTGCAACTTTGTGCTCAAAAATCGGCGTAGAGGTAGGAACTGTAGTTGGCGATCCTCCACCTCCACCAGTACCTCCGCCTGTGCTTGTACCGCCAGATGTCATTACACCTGGAGCAAGTCCGGCGGATATAGAAAAATCGTCTATAGCTAAGCCATCGTCATTACTGGCTATATCAAAATCTGTCCAACGCAACACAATACTTGATCCGGGTGGTATACTTAAACCTGTTATAGTATACGACAAGTTTTTCCTGTTTGCCACTGTATTTCCTTCTAAAAAAGTTGGTGAAGTTCCGGTTGTGTTGACAGACAGAAAGTCAAGAGGCTGTACTCTTACCCATGTACCTATGTTATTTACAATACCTGTGGCATCGAGACTATATTCAAAACGTAAAGTGTCTTTTATACCTGTTGTACGTCCACCATACCTCCATTGCTCTCCGGAGTAGGAGATAGTAATGGTGGTAATAACAGAATCTACCTCGTTAAAAAAGATTACTCCCATAGTTGGAAAATTGGTTCCGGAAGCGACTGTACCTAGTGACCTTTCTGATTTGGCAACAGTGCCAAAACTATAGGCATTGCCCGTGTTAGATGAACCTGTTCCGACAGCATATTTACCATCAGCATTTGATCCGGACCCGACTTCATAAATCCCCCAACCTTCAGGAAGTAAATTGTACAAACCAGTGCCTGTATTAATTAAAGAGTCGAAGTTTTGGGTGTATTGGGAAAAGCTAAATAGAGAGGCATGGAGCAAAATGCCCAGGAAGTAAAACTTCTTCATAGGAGGGATACTTGGTATTTTAATTGGTAAGCGGGCAAATATAACGGTAATCAATAGCCGACAGACGATTTGCGCTTACTAATTCTCCAAACGTTGTAAGAGAAAGGAAATTGCGTTCTTGATACTATTATTATAGATGTTAACTACCCCCCGGTACACTCCCGGCTTGAGAGACAGAGGCATTAGTTATTTAGATTGTACAAGAGTAGCCCGAAACGTAATACCTGACCTAGAAAAGATCCTGCAAATGAAGGAGATTTTATTTCTTTCCTGTGGCTGACCAAAGGATGCCTGCATACAAATGATTCAAGAATGCGGTGTTAGTAAAATTAGCTGGAATATGTCCCAAGGCTGTATAAAAAGATCGACCTCCATCGTAATTGTGATACCATGATATAGGATGACTTTTACCCATGCCTTCGCCCTTCTTTGTGCCCCAATTGGTTTTGGGATTGTAACTTTTTTCATCTACTGCAAGTATAGATGTTAGGCCGGGCATTTTTTCTGCGCCGAACTCGTACCATTCCTCTGTCCATAACGAATTATTGAGACCCTGTAGACCAGGAAAGGATGAGTCGAGTACCTGCAGTTTGGCAGTTTGAACAGCGGGGTGAATGTGAAACATTCTACCTACCAGCTGTGTGTACCACTTCCAGTCGTATTCAGTATCGGAGGCACTATGAATGCCAACAAAGCCTTTACCCGACTGGATAAATTTTTCAAAAACCTTTTGCTGCTCCGCGTTAAATATATCGCCCGTGGTATTTAGAAAAATAACTACCTGGAATTGCGCCAGGAATTTATCATTGAAGCTGTTGGGATCTTCGAATAAGACTGCATCAAAATTATGACGGTAGCCATGTCTTTCAATGCAATCACTCCTGAATGCAAAGATTCGTGATGCCAACCATTTGTTGTGGTAACTATTAACGCCTTGAATTGTTTTTGGGCATCAGCCGAACAAGAAAGACAAGAGATAGCAGCGAAGAGAACGGAATAAAGCAAGTTTTTTTTCATGTGCATATATTAGGCGATCGCGAATGAAGTTAGTAAAATAGACTTCGCTAACAGAGGCGCAAGATTGAAGGATTAGGAACGTTAGTGTGTATTTAGTTGGAGGGAAGTTTTGAAGTTTCCAAGTTGACGGGCTTTAGCTACTACAAGGTAGTTCCGTAAAGAACGTGTGTTGAACGGAGCGTCGCAAGTAAAGTCAAATAGCATTCCTCATGCTGGTTACATAAATATTCTTATTCGTTGTATAACGAAGTCTAGCCTCTCACTTATTATACCACCTTTTATTTCCGTAAAACCGATTATTAGTGCAGAAGTAAATCAACATTTCTCTTTGTCAGATATGAATACTTTGTATTTGGAACGCTTTTTTATTACAATTATATAATTATGAGCGGCAGCTTTTTAAGTGGTTCTTATTTTAATATTTAACCACATTTAGGGCAGGCAGCATCAGTATTTATTAAGCAACATTTTTAAAAACAAAGACACTATGTTAGCAATGAATTATCGGGGACCTTTTAGGATCCGGGCTGATCGTAACCGGCCAATGCCGGAGATATTGCACCCCCAGGATGCAATTCTAAGGGTAACCCGTTCGTGTATCTGCGGGTCTGATCTTCACCTATACCATGGACTTGTGCCGGATACAAGGGTCGGAATGACTTTCGGTCATGAGTTTACCGGGGTGGTGGAAGAACTTGGATCGGCAGTAACAAACTTAAAAGTTGGCGACCATGTAATGGTGCCGTTTAATATCGCTTGTGGCGCCTGTCCTTTCTGCCAACAGAAGCTCTTTGGTAACTGTCACGAGTCGAACCCGCAGGCATCTGCTGTAGCTGGTATCTACGGGTATTCTCATACAGCGGGCGGCTACGATGGCGGGCAGGCGGAGTATGTCCGTGTTCCTTATGCTAACGTTGGCCCTACTATTATTCCTGAAGGAATGGACCTTGATGATGCGGTACTACTTACCGACGTGGTTCCGACAGGATACCAGGCAGCAGAAATGGGCGGAATTCGAAAAGGTGATACTGTAGTTGTTTTTGGTGCTGGCCCAGTAGGTATAATGGCTGCAAAATGCGCCTGGTTTTTTGGAGCGGGGCGTGTGATTGTAATTGATCATATTGATTACCGGCTTGAATTTGTAAAACAGTATGCACAGTGCGAGGCGTATAATTTCAAGGAAATAGGCGACCCGGTTGTCTTCCTTAAAAGAACTACGGGCTGGTACGGAGCTGATGTATGTATTGATGCAGTAGGTGCTGATGCTGCAGGTGACGCCGTTCAAAGTCTTGTAGGTCGCAAGTTGCCACTTACAGGTGGTGCTGCAACGGCATTACACTGGGCTATTAATTCGGTAAAAAAAGGCGGTATCGTTTCAATAGTTGGTGTGTATGGTCCGCTTGATGCTTTGGTTCCAATAGGCAACGTTGTAAATAAGGGAATTACTATACGGGCTAACCAGGCTTCGGTAAAACGGTTACTTCCAAGGTTGATCGATCATGTAATGTCAGGTCGCTTAAATCCAAAAGAAATTATCTCGCATCGTATTCCATTAGAAGAAGTAGCTGAGGGTTACCACATTTTTAGTGCTAAGCGAGATAATTGTATTAAGCCACTTCTTATTCCTTCACATGCAAGTGCATAAAAAAAGTATTATGGAAAACAGACCAGAACCAGATAAAACAATTGAAGCTGACAGGGACAGAAGCATTGCCGACAGCTACAAACATATTAATGGTTGGGGCATAGATGCTGATCCCGAAAACGATCCTACCTACCCAATGAAAGAGTGGAACGGGTCGGATCACCAAAGATTTAATTATGACAAGCCGCAGGAGCAACAGCTTATCAATGTGGAGGTATTGCATTCTATCGAGCGACCCGGTGTTACCCGTGTATTTGGTGCCTCCACGCCGCCATCAGGGCTTAGTGGTATGATCCGCCGTTACGCATTTAAGTTTAGCGAGTCCACCTATGCTCACTGGGTACCGCTAGTATTGGCGGACAGGATAGGTGTGGTAGAAGGCTACCTCGATGATTTTCGCCACGGCATTATTCCTAATCCTTTTGCCGAGCGAGGTTGGCAGGCTGAATGGAAGTACAACCGGAAAGGCGCGGTGAAAAATATAGCTATAGCAACAGTGGTAACGGCAGGTATTTGCGCCCTCATAATCCAAAGCAGGAAGAACAAAAAGGCAGCGAAAGGAAAGGCTTACTTTGCCTCCTAGCGTTGTTCTTGAAAGGACTATTTTGAAGCCGGCGCAAGTAATCCTATTCAGCTTTACTTGCGTCGCACCCTTGTACTGTAAAATTTAAATGAGCAATTCGGCTACGAACACGGATCATACAAAATTATAGGGAAAGCGTTAAGTACGTTTTGCAATCCCTTAAACTTGTGTGATCAGTGTTTTTTATTTCATGACAATCTTCAGCAAAAACTTCTAGCGGAGTGTCGTCAAAAAAATCTAGCCACGCTAAACAGACGCCTCAACAAATAAGAAGGAGAAGTAAATGAGATTTTCGTTTTTTTGTGTGCCTTAAGCAAACCTTGAATGAAAAGCATTTTTACAGAAGTTACTTTATTCAAAAGAAAAATAAACCTTGTTATAATCCTTTGGTTTGCTTTAGCGCTGATCGCCGCCGTTGCAGAAGTGCTTCATAATACAATAAACAACTACCTCATTTTTAAACAAGCTTTCTGGCACGTTTTAGATAAGAAAAACCTTTACCTCGCATATCCCAACGAATATTACGACCACTATTTTTACGGTCCTGTATTTAGTGCTGTAATTGCTCCTTTCGCTGTGCTGCCTGATTGGCTCGGTTGTATTTTATGGTGCCTTGCCAATGCTGGTTTACTGCTGTACGCAATTACGAGGATAAATATTTCGAAAGAAAAGCAAATGATCATCCTGGCTATAACAGCTATAGAAATGATGACCTCGGTACACAACGTGCAGTTTAATCCTCTAATTGGAGCATGGATAATTTTAGCCTTTGTATTAGTAGAAGAGGAAAATGATTTTTGGGGAACCTTTTTTATAGCCCTCGGTTTTCTATGTAAAGTTTACGGTATTGGGGCCTTGTTGTTCTTTGTTTTTTCCCGGCACAAAGTAAAATTTATTGCTGCGTTTATGTTTTGGGTAGTTGTATTGATATGCCTGCCCATGCTATACTCTTCGCCGGATTATGTTATTACAAGTTACATGCAATGGTTTGATACCCTGGTTCAAAAAAATGTGAAGAATGCTGGCGGTGTTGCTGTTGCACAATACCAGGATATTTCGGTAATGGGTATGGTAAGAAGGATGACGAATAATCCGACGTTTTCTAATATAAATATAATTGCACCTGCAGCTATATGTATTGCAATTCCTCTTCTTCGTTTTAAGCAATATGCTTATCATCGTTTCCGGCTTTCTTACCTTGCTATTATCTTAATTACGGTTATCATTTTTAGTTCGGGTGCAGAATCTGCAACGTATGTGGTAGCGGTTTCAGGAGTGGGAGTGTGGTATATTATTAATTACAAAGAAAAAAGCAAGTGGACCTGCGCATTGTTGATCTTTGTTTTCTTGCTTACCATCTTATCAACCACGGATCTTTTTCCTGCTTACATACAGCAACATTTTATTAGAGCTTATGCATTAAAAGCTCTTCCGTGTTTAGTTGTGTGGCTTTGGTTAGTTGCTGATGTTATTTTTATTAGTTGGAAAGGACATAATGTGCAAGTTGAGTAAAGGAATTACAGTACAAGGGAGTGACACAACGATGTTTAATATTTATTCTATTGCTTGAAAACCCTAATTCCTCAACTCTTCAAACAAATAGATAATTTAAATACTGAAGGTTGTTAACAGCTCAAAACATGATAGTACAGGATGCTATTTTTTTGTTATATGGGTAGCTTGTGTGTAGTTTCTTAGTCAGGGATCACTCTAAGCAAATGCTTATGTGCATTTGTGCTACTATTTCTTCCCTCCATATTATTTGCACAAGCGAAAACTATAACTGGTAAAATTCAGGATTCCGATACAAAGCAGCCTTTACAAGGGGTAAGTGTTTCAGTTAAGGGTACCGGTACTGCCACTGCTTCAAATACTACGGGTTCATTCTCTATAGTCGTTCCTTCTAATGGGGCAGTTCTAGAGTTTTCTTATGTAGGGTATGCTACGCAAGAAATTAAAGTGGGCACGCAAACTTCCTTATCAGTTTCTATGGGCGTTTCTGGGAAACAACTAAACGAAGTGGTTGTAGTAGGATACGGCACGCAAAAAAAGAGTGATGTTACTGGTGCTCTTACCAGTATTTCTGCAAAAACGATAGAAGAACGGCCAGTAACAAATGCACTTCAGGCATTACAAGGCAAAGCTGCAGGCTTAAACGTTGCCACAAACTTAAGACCTGGAGAATTGCCTGCTGTAAGAATACGTGGAAACCGATCATTAAATGCTTCAAATGATCCTTTATACGTAGTCGACGGTATTCCAATTGTGTCTGCACTTGGTGTTACATCATTTTCAATGAATGACCTTAATCCCAATGATATAGCCTCTATAGAAATACTTAAGGATGCCTCCGCCACAGCTATTTATGGATCTCGTGGATCAAATGGAGTAATTCTTATTTCTACAAAAAAAGGATCGAGGGGCAGGGTTTCTGTTAACTATAATACTACGGTGTCTTTAGACTCGTACAAAGAGCTTACTGAATGGATGAACGGAGGTGAGTATATAGACACCTGGCGGGAGGCATTAATTAATGGACGACAATACAATACAAATATTGCCGGCAATGCAGACTTGAATAAAGCGCCTATAACATGGTATCCAGATCCGTTTTTAGATAGAAACCAAATGGGTCTTTCTGCTGATCAGGAAGCGCTTAAATCGGTTTGGATGGGATACGAATGGGAGGTGTACGGGGTGACACCCAAAATGCGTGCTACTACTGCTGCCGAGCAGGCGATGGGATGGCCGGCGCAAGTACCAGTGTATAACGCTGGTAAAATTCGCTCGTATAACTGGCGTGATGCTGTAATGCGGCAAGGAATTACACAAAACCACCAGCTTTCCCTTTCCACCGGTTCTGAAACATCCCGGCTGTACTTATCTCTTGGTTATAATAACCAACTGGGTGTACAAAGAGACCAGGACTTTAATCGTTATAACATAAACATAAATGGAGAGATTACAGCAACCAAGTGGCTCACACTTGGTTCTTCAATAATTGCATCTCTAGCAACCCAAAACTATGGTGTCACCCCACCTAATACAAGCAATACAGGGCCTAAAGATTTGTATTCCAGAGCTGTTGAGCAGCTACCTTATGCCCAGCCAAGAAACGCAAATGGTGACTTTATTAGAAACCCTGGCGGCAATCTAAATTTGTGGAACCCCCTAATTGATATAGACCAGGCTCTTAATGAAAGACGTGCAGCTTCTCTGATGACCAATGTTTTTACTGAAGTGAAGTTTACTAATTGGCTGAAGTACAGGTTAAATTTTGGCGCACAGCTTCGCGGTTTGAGAAATGGTGCATGGACAGGACCTACTGCCACTAACCATCTTACAAATAGGCCAAGCACCGCGGGCTATAGCAGGGACGAAAATTTTTCATGGGTAGCAGAAAACCTGCTTTATATAGACAAATCGTTTGGTAAGGATCATACGTTGGGAGTTACCTTACTTCAGTCAGCTCAAAAGTCAAGAAGAGAAAATACAGCGATCAGTGTTTTAGGAACTATTAACCCTCTTAGTTTATGGTACGACCTTGGCGCTAATACTACAGGAAGACCAAGTAGTTATAGCACTGGCTTCACCGAAAACAACCTTACCTCATATATGGGTCGTGTTAATTACTCATTAATGGATAAATACCTGCTTACTGCTTCAGGGCGATTTGATGGTTCTTCTGTTTTAGCGGCTGGTCATAAATGGGATTTCTTCCCGTCATTTGCCATCGCCTGGAAAATGCAGGAAGCGAATTTTTTAAGGAACATTGCGTTTATTAATGAACTTAAACCACGCTTTGGTTATGGAGTTACCGGCAACTCTTCGGTGCCTCCCTATACCACCAGCGGTCCTTTAAGTTTAAACCCATATATTTTTGGAACTCTGCCTGGCATCGGTTATTTGCCTCAATTAGTTCAGAACCCGGATCTAAGTTGGGAGAAGACTGCACAATGGAACCTTGGCGTTGACTTTTCAGTTTTCAAAAGACGTATTTCAGGTTCTGTGGAGCTTTATGAATCTACCACTACCGATTTGCTCTACCTCAAATCACTAAATCCGGTATCAGGATATGTTCAAAAATATGAGAACATTGGAAAAACAAGAAATGCAGGATTTGAACTAACACTCTCCACGATAAACATTGATAGGAAGAATTTCAGGTGGACCACAGATCTCAATTTCTCAACAAATACAGAGGAAATACTTGAACTCTTAAACGGCAAGGAAGACATTCTTGCACAGCGTCTATTCATTGGGCAGCCTTCGCAAGTTTTTTATCATTACGACAATGCAGGGATATGGCAGAGTAGTAAAGAAGACATGGCTGAAATAGCGAAGTTTAATGCTAACGGCCACAGGTTTTATCCGGGGATGATTAAGGTTGTAGATCAAAATGGGGACTACCGGATAAACGCATCTGATTACATAATTCGAGGTTCAAACCGGGCAAAATGGATAGGAGGATTAACAACCTCTTTTAAGTACAAGAGCCTCTCGCTAAGCTCATTCATTTATGCACGTGTTGGACAAACATATTTTGGCGGCTATCCTGGACTGTTCGGTCGTGTTGAGAAAGATAGATGGTCGTGGGATAATCCCGGCGGACGATGGCCTCTATTAATTACTAACGCACAGGTTGATAATTTCACTCCTGCTATGCAGTTCAACAACGGCTCTTTTGTAACTGTAAGAAACATTTCCCTTACTTACGATATGCCGCAAAACTTACTACAAAAAGTGCGGGTGAAAAATCTTCAGCTAAATGTACAGGTACTTAACCCTTTCATCTTTGGCGGCGACCTTGTGGAAATGGGGATTAATCCTGACGATGAAACAAATTGGGATGTACAATCGCAAGCAAATAGCAATACTACAAGTCCGTTGGGTGGAGCAAACAATAACACTATTCTTCCTCAAAGTATTGTTTTTGGTTTAAGGCTAGGTTTATAAACTCAAAGACAAATCAAAAAAATGGTATGAAAAAATATAGTTTCATTTTAGTCGCATTGGTTCTTACCTCGCTGGTATCCTGCAAAAAATTTTTGGATGAACAGCAGGTTGCCAACCTAACACAGAACTACTACAATAACGAAAGCGGCCTTGACGCGCTTATAAACGGCCTTTATGTATATGCCCGGGTAAAGCATGAATGGGATGGAAATGGTGCCAGGTTAATAGAACCTGAAACAGATACTTACATGACCTCAAATATCTCATGGGCAAGAATGGGCACGGGTGAATATGGTTCAGATGTTAGCAGCATAGCGGCCAACGTTAACAACTATTTAGGAGCGGCAAATGCAAACAATGCTCCCATGGGTGCTTACCCTCATATAAATAATTGCAACATTGCACTGGATGTAATTGATAATATCAAGCCCGGCAAGTTTGGCTCCGATGAAAACTTCAGGAAAGCGCGTAGAGCGGAAATTCTTTTTTTACGCTCCTGGGCTTATTATCTTATATCAAACCAATTAGGTGATGTACCACTGTTGTTAACTGCAAGAAGAGAAGATAATGGCATATATTACTTTCCTAAGGCGAAGCTCGAAGATGTTTATAAGCAAATCATTTCCGACGTTCGTTATGCCTATGAAAACCTTCCAGCCATTACTGATAGGGGGCGGGCATCTAAATGGGCAGCAGGGCACTTATTAGCGAAGCTTTACCTGCACCGTTGGCAAGCAGCGGGATTTCAGAACACTGCAGAACAACACCTTAAAATGTTATATAAAGGGGCTGTATCAACTGACCTTGATTCGTCTATTCTTATTGCTACTGAAGTTATCAATGGTAATTCTGGAGCAGTCGGGCTTGCCCCTGACTTTTGGACTCTATTTGATCCAAAATCAGAAGCAACACCACATCGTGAAATACTTTGGGCCGCTCAATTTGATGTAAACCTCACACTCAACGGCCGGTTCGGCGGCAATTGATCTGTAAACTACCACATTGGCGATTACACCAATCAAACAGGCGTAACAAGGTCTATGGGTTATGGCAGGCCTTTTGGCACTTTTAAACCAACTGATTGGGGGTACGATAACTTTAGGGATAAAGTAAACGACTCTCGTTATTATAAAACTTTCTCCTATGAATACCTTAGCAACATGCCTCTTGCCAGTAGCACTTCATATACCTGGACCACTGCTGCAGCTACATGGTGGAATGCTAACAAACCTGCCAGCCAACCAATCGTTAAAGCCGGTGATAAAAGAATTCTCAACGGCCAGCGAGCCCTTATTTACCTCGAGAACGAAAGAGACGAAGCACTAGATTCTACTATGGTTATGAGTATGCCTTTTCAATTTATGGTACGATGGATAAGGTCTGCCACAACAGGTAGATACTATTATAGGCTCTGGCATAATGGTACAAATATGGGTCTTGCCAACCCTATGACTTCACCTTACTTATCCTCAAAAAAATATGTTGATCCACTAAGAGGTGGCAGCAGCGACGAAGCAAACTTTAATAGCGAGTCGGGCACTCGCGATGCCATCCTTATGCGTTTAGCCGAAACTTATCTTATAAGAGCCGAAGCTTATGGACGTAAAGGAAATTATGCTTTGGCAGTAGCTGATATAAATGTACTTCGCGACAGGGCAGCGTATAAAAGCGGAGAAAGCCGTCCTAATGTATTGGTTGAGTGGGAGCCTAAAGCGGTAAGTCTAACTCTACCAGAAAAAACACCTCCATATGTTGCCGTTAATTCTTATAGTAAGATTATGGTGAATGAGAATTATTTTTCGCCAGGCACACAAGAGGCAAATAGAGAAAGATACATTCCTACGGTTACAACAAAGGCTGATATGTTTATTCATTTTATCTACAACGAGAAGGCTCGCGAGTTTATATCGGAAGGACTTCAATGGGAAGACCTTCACAATGCTGGTATTTTATATGAACGTGTAGTTTATCTCAACCAAATGGCTTCAGACAGACCGGGTTTATGGCCGGTAGCAACTAACACCGCAAGCGGAAACGGGCAAGATGGTAATGGTAAAGGGCAGATGAAAAAGCATTACACTTTTCGGCCCTGGCCTAACGCCTACTTAGTTCAGCTAACTGATGAGAGTGGCAAACCCATTAACGCTGCTGCACGAGCCGCGTATCAAAATCCTGGATATTAATTCGGTTGATATTTCATTTATTTAAGGAAGCCGTCTTTTGACGGCTTCCTTAAATTTAATCCGTCATGTTTGAATTAGTTTAGAGCTAGCATTAGTTCTTCAGGCAGCATCGTTGTGTCACTCACTTGTACTTTTTGTTTGCTATTGCACCTTCTGCTGCCTATTACCACGCCACCCTAATAATTCCCTCACTTCAATATTAATTTCCGCTTGCAGCAAAATTTCATAATAACGAAATAAGATAGCCGTTATCTTTAAGCACGATTTTGATAAAGGCAAGGAAGACCATAAGCGGAACTTGCTGATGTCCTTAATTTCTCTTTATGATACCAGTGAATGAATTAAGAAAAGGTAGTTGGGTAAAACACAATGGCGCTAACGTATATGTAACACAAATTATGTGGAACAGGCTTGAAGTAGCCCTTAACGTAACAGGAGATAAACAATACCAGGAATGTAAGTACGACAATTTACAGCCCATTATTTTAACCCCCGAAGTAATGAAAGACTGCGGCTTTATTAAGCATGAATTGTTTCCCCATAGAAATGTGTTTTATCATAAACATTTCTTTTTTACCATAAACATTATTGGTACTTCTTACGAAGTAAGCTATGGGTTAATAGCTGAAAGCATTGCAATGATCTACCAGAAGAACCTTTTCTTGCACCAATTGCAAAATCTTTATTTTTCTCTTACCGGTGAAGAACTGGGAGTATCGTTTTCGTAAATTAAAGTAGCCGGTTTTATACTGCTCGGTTTCCCCCAGCAACGGCGGGCTCGTTTTACTTATGTCTTTAACTAGATTAAATTTTCTAGTATAATAGTACATGGATTCTATTATCACCTTTACTAAAAGTGCTATTGGGTTATCTTTGCTGCCAATGAAATACACTAACTACATAGGCGCCTTAGCTGCAATTGCATTAATTGCTATTTGCTTTGTTCCCTGGGTTTATATTGAAACATTGCACCGTGAGATTACTGGTATGAGAGCGACCGGTACGAATTATGGCAAGCCTGGACTTATGAATATACTTCTCTCATCGGTTTCGGTTATCCTTTTTATTATTCCCGCTGTATGGTCAAAAAGATTAAATCTTTTTATTTGTTCGCTCAATGTTGCCTGGTCTGTAAGAAACTACCTTGTAGTGAGCCAATGTGAACTAGGAGAATGTCCTGAAAAAAGATGGGGACTTTATGCACTGGTATTGCTATCTATTATAATTATGGGCGCAAGCTTGTTTCCTAAAGTGGAGTTGAAGGATAGCAAATAGCTGGGCTTCAACTATTAAAGGCTATTTAAGCAGAACGAAAAACAGAATATTGACAGAGATGGAAGTTCAGCTACTCAATAAAGTTACCTAGTACAAGAGTGCGACGCAACGGCTGTTTAATAGTAGCAATATTGCCAGGCCTAAAAATAAACTACAATGGCGTAGGTATAAAATAAGAAAAGCCTCCATGGTAAGGAAGGCTTTCTGTTTAGGTTTAACTAGGGTTAAATAGGTTAGTGGTAACGGTAGGAGGTGGGTACGAACGTGTGCGATTTATATTAAACGGCCACGTTATTTTCTTCCATCATCTTACGGATGTTGATAAGGCCATAACGCATACGTCCTAATGCTGTATTAATGCTTGTGTTAGTCATTTGGGCAATCTCTTTAAAACTAAGATCAGCATAGTGGCGCAAAACAATTACCTCTCTTTGCTCTGCAGGAAGCAGATCGAGCATCTTGCGAACCAGTTGGTGACTTTCACCTTGCATCATTGTTTTATCAGCACCTGCTTCTGAGAAGTTAAGCACTTCAAAAATGTCTTGGTTGTCGCTTGTTTTAATTGTTGGTGTGCGCTTTACTTTGCGAAAATGATCAACGCAAAGGTTGTGAGCAATGCGAAGAGCCCAGGGTAAAAACTTACCTTCTTCGTTGTATCTGTTTGCACGAAGGGTGTCAATGATTTTAATAAACACTTCCTGGAAAAGATCCTCCGCGAGGTACTTATCTTTTACAAGGATGTTGATTGCTGTAAAGATCTTGTCTTTGTGACGATTAACTAAAACCTCTAAAGCTTTTGAATTACCTTGTTGAAAATCCTGTACCAGTTGAGTGTCCGTTGCAAGTGAAGATGTTTTCATAGTTAGTTGACTTTTCAGGTTTGATTAATAGGATGTTTTGGATATGTGCTCTTTCAACGTTACTGCGACCGCTGTTTTATTGTCATCAGTAACATAAAACGAAATACGGTTATTAGTTTTGTTGTGAATGAGTTGTTAAGGTAGAAGGATGCTCGAAACGGACGCATTTCCTGAAATGATTAATTTCCGCGTAGAAATACTACCAGCTCAACCTGCCTAAAGTGCTGAAAATGAGCTATCGCAGCTTATTTTTGTAGCTTTTCAGGATTTACTACTAACCTTAAAAGGTTTTAAGGAGGTTTTGTACCACAGTTTTTGGGTTCTATTAAGCTTTCGTTGCGTCGCACTCTTGTACAATTTTTTCAGTGCTCAGCACGTTGCGCAAAATCTTTTCCCAATGGTGGAATTTTAATTGTGGAAGATATTCAATCTGTTAGATTGGTTTATATAAATTAACCTCAAAAAACCCGAGATCATTAAAAATCAATTCCCCTGTTTTACTTTCGATGTACAACGCCCTAGTTTAATGATTCAAAAGTTACCCGCTACCGTATTTTACCAACCCTTATCGGATGAATTAAATTTTGAAGGGACTGTAACAATGCAAGTAGCTGAACAGTTATTTAATTATTGTAAATACGAGCCTGTATTTAGGTGGAGCGATGCTAATAATGATTGCGAAGACAGGGCCAACGCAATTTGTATATTATTAGATGAGTGGGGAGTGCCTAATTTTAAAGGATGGTTATTTAGTGGGTACTATTTAAAAAAAAATTACGGAAGCCTAGTGAATTACTGGAACTATCATGTTGCCGCGCTAATTCCAGTTACACAACAAGAAGAAGTTAGTTATTGGATTATAGATCCAGCCACATCAAACCAATTAGTAACAATTGAAGAATGGTCTTTACAAATGACCCTAACAGAAATTAGCTACCATTTTATTAAACAGGGAATGTATTACATTTTCCCCCCAAAAAAGATAGAGAAACATAACTGGTACAAAAGAAACAAGCGCAACTACCGCTGGACCATACAAGGCTTAAGCGGCATCAACGGTGTTTCAACAAAAGGAAAGGCGCAGCTTTCTTTTAAAAAAAACATGGTTAAAAAAACAGAGGAAAGATTTAGAAGGCTTAAAAACAACCCACCTGCTTTCCTTGATGTATTGCATAAGCAAGTAAATAAATAGCTACAACTGTAACAACAAAATTTAAAGATCAGCAATGAAAGCAGCGAGCATTAACGATTTGAAACAAGAGCTTTTAGCGCTACCACCTAAAAAAGTTTTAGAGATATGCCTGAAGCTTGCAAGGTTTAAAAAAGAAAATAAAGAGCTGCTGAGCTTTCTATTATTTGATGCGGAAAACGAGCATGGCTACGTAGAAAGTATAAAGCATGAATTAGATGAAAATTTTGCTGAACTGCCAAGGATTAATTGGTATGCAACAAAAAAAAGTTTGAGAAAGATTTTAAGACTTATTAGCAAATACAGTAAACATGTAGCAAATAAAGAATCTGAAGTTGAGATGCTGCTGCACTTCTGTACAAAGCTGAAAGTTTTGGGTAACGAGTATTATTATAACCAGGCTTACTCAAAGATGTATCAACAGCAAATAAAAAAATTGAACGGCCTTGTTGAAGTGATTCATGAGGACATTCGATATGATTATAAAAGACAGGTTGAACAATTATAATTAAAAGTAGAAGCGAGCGGTAACAGAACAATATAATACAACGTACTTGTTGCCTTGAAAAACCAGAAGTGAACCGAGCGTGGCAATAATGCTTAATAGGAGTACTAAAGCTAAGGACATAATTCTTTTCTTGCAGGTTATGCATTTCAACCCATTAATGGAAGGCGAAAGAATGTTTATAGTAGTTTTGCAGGTCTCTCAACAAGCACGAGGTGACACTTAAATATTTTTCTGCAACTATGAAAATTTCTAACCTCATTTTCTTTAGTATCTTTTTTATACTGCTGTTGTTTTCTATAACTACTTATGTTAACTACACCCAGTCAGAAGAGGTACGTGACAATGCAGCGTTCCTTTCAACTTCTTCCGAGATTGTGAAACAAACCAACCGCTTCCAAAGAAACACCTTGTACATGGAGCGGGGCTTGAGAGGGTATGTTTTAACAGGCGAGGATTACCTGCTACAAAGCTACGATTCTGCGATTATTGAAAATGATGTATTGCTAAGTGAGTTAGCTACTTTAACTGTTAACAATCCTACACAGCTGCAAAAATTAGTAAAGGTAAAAGCAGTCTATAATAGTTGGATCAACAAGTTTGCTAACCCTTTAAGGGCAATTAAACCCGATACAAACAACGCAAGAAACAATTCTTTACCAGCTAACTACCAGCAATTTTTAAGAGACGAGGAAAATTTGAACAAAATTATACAGAAAGAATTTAGGGAGCTCTTAAATGTAGAATATGCCAATCGTGCAAAAAGAAGTGCTATCCTTCAAAAGTCTGAACAGCAAACAAAAGTTATATCAATTTTATTGACAGGACTTTCCATAGTTGTAGGGGTTGTGATTGCACTTTTACTTGCTCGTCATATATCAAAAAGAATTTTGAATATGGTGGCTATGGCTAACAGTATCCGCTATGGCAACTATAAAGTTCAGGTAGAAGATGAAGGTGATGACGAATTAAGTGAATTAACAAGATCACTTAACCACATGGCTAAAACCTTGGAAGAAAACATATCACTATTGCAAAGAAAGAATGTGGAGCTCGACCAGTTTGCACACGTTGTTTCACACGATTTGAAAGCGCCATTAAGAGGAATTGGTAACGTTATTTCATGGATAGAAGAGGACCATGGTTACGAACTGCCCGAAAAGGTGAGCGAGTACTTACAACTAATAAAAGGAAGGATTAACAGGTCAGAAAATTTGATACAAGGACTACTTACTTACGCAAGAGTGGGAAGGGAAGAACAGGTAAAGGAAGATGTGGATCTTAACCTCTTAATTACCGATGTTTTAGAAAGTTTGCCACCAGTAAGGACAGGATTAGTTGTGCGTGTAGAGAACCTGCTTCCTACTATTTATACCAATAGATTACCCTTGCTACAAATATTTACAAACCTCATAAGCAACGCAGTAAAGTATCACGATAAACCAGAAGGTAAGATTAGCATTTACAGCAAGGATCATAGTAGTCACTATCAATTTTTTGTAGAGGACGATGGTCCTGGCATTGGTAAAGGATACTATAAAAAGATATTCGAAATATTTCAAACCTTGCAGGAACGCGACAGCTTCGAAAGCACAGGGGTGGGGTTGGCAATTATTAAAAAGATACTGGACGATCGAAAAGAACAAATTAATATAAATTCCGAGCCAGGCAAAGGCGCTGTTTTCTCATTTACCTGGACTAAATTTTAAATTACTATGAAGGTCATAAATATATTATTGGTCGAAGATGACGAGTTAGATACAATAGATATAAAGAGGAGCCTCGACAAAATGAATATTCTCTATAAACTCCATGTAGCAAAAAATGGTGAAGAGGCGATTGCTTTACTCAAGTCTTGCCCGGATACTTCTTCTCCCACCTTTCCAAATATTGCCATAATAGATATAAATATGCCCCGGATGAACGGCTTAGAATTTCTTTCGGTAATTCGCAGCACAGAAGAGTGGAAAAATCTTAAGTCCTTTGTCTTAACCACTTCTGCCGAAAAAGTTGACAGGGAGGCTGCTGAAAAATTTGGTATCTCTGGCTACATAGTAAAACCTTTAAAGTTAAACAACCCATCCTCCATCGACGCATTCAACCTTATGATAGACCTGATGAATATGAAAGATTAAATTCCTATTTAAAAGCTTACATGTGCATCCTTTTTTTAGTGCTTGGCTTAGTGCTGCTATAAGTTATTGTGCGTCTCACCCTTGTACGTCACTTTCTATGCAAAAGCAACAGTATTACACATGCAACAGTTTCATTTCAAACCTAATTCCTTCCATTCTGCTGATATATAATTTTGCCTGAATTTGATAGCCTCGAAAAAACCAACTTTTCTTCTTATTATTTATTCTTTTTTTGAGCCCGTAGCGTAAAAAAACAATTTTTTTCTATATTTTAAGTATTAATTAGACTCTGTACAAAAATTATTAATTATTGACTACTTTTATTCATATCTGTTTAACCCCTCATTTTACTTTATGAACGAGCAATTCGAAAAATTAGTAAGCTTAATCGAATGTTTACCCGCCTTAAACTCAGCCCGTGCATATTCAGAGCTAAACAGTATATTAAGTACTTACAGTTCTGTACTTTACGATGTAAGCAATTACAGCGACGAGTATAAAAGAACCGCGAGTCTCCACTTTCCCGAGCTAAGCACTATCCGCGAAAATATTCAGTTGTCACTTGAAGATACTTCGAAGGAAGAGAAAGCGCAGGCATTTGAAAGAGCGAGGAATGAGTTGAAAACAAATATCCACGCCTTGGCATCGCTTATTAAGCCACGTGAAGAATTTGCGGCTGTTTCATAAACCGTATAAAAGAAGAACATTAGGTTCAAGAATGCATATTGGTTGGAGCGCAACTCCTAATGGATGCACCAGCAATCTATCCAGCGCGACAAACAACTTAATCCTAAAGCATTTGAAAAAGCTTCCTTCATCGGGAAGCTTTTTTTGTTAATTCAAAATCAGGCAATATCTCACATAAATCGCAAGCAATTTATTCGGTTATTTTTCTTTGGTTTCCGTCATTAGTTTTCAAGGCGTCATCGTTGTGTCACTCACTTGTACTTTTGGTACCACGATCGTCGCCGAGGCTACTTTCATATACCCCTTTAAGACAACAACTTGCTCTATTGGGGTCTAATTTTACTTTTTTGGCCTTCAGTAATTAAATATAAAATATTTTACTAACTAGTTCGTTACACATAAGTAATAAGCCTACACTCTTACGAAAAAAGTACAACCATGACAAACAACGCAATACAGGTTACTGTAACTGAGCAAGTTTACGATTTGTTTTTAGTTGATATTCTTAACCAAACCTTACTTTACGAATCATTCGAATACGCTATTTGCAGCGAGGATAATAAAACCATTCGCAAGGGACAATTTCGAGCGCCTTCTGTTCAATTAAGAACGAGCGACCTTTGCGAAGGAAACTACCAATTCCAACTTTACTTAAAGGGTAAAGAATGGCAATGCGCAGCCTTTCAAAAAGTAAGCCACCCCGCCGCTTAATCATACTAATTATAAATTTGGAGCCGTACACTTTATGAGTGACACGCCTCCTTTTTTGTTTTTCGTCCTTACATTAATCTCAGGAAAACGGTTGCCCATGGCAAATAGAATTAAGAGCTAGAAACAAACACCAACTACAGCTATAACTCTCATAATCTTTAGATAAGTCACCCCTCTCTCGCCTATTATCTTCAATTTCCCAATCCTGATTTTTTTAATTAGAAGCTCGCAGAAGTCCAACTCTAAATAGTAGCAGCAAGCGAGCTTCGTTGCTGATTTTAGTACTACAAGTATAAGTGAGTGACACAACGATGTTGCTACTTTATTCAAATGCCCGTCTCAAAATCTTCCTCTACCTTTTCGCGAATAGGAATATATTTAGGGCGGCTCTCCTGGTGATGATTGTTCTCTTTAAAAACAATAAGATTTTTTGAAATAATATTTAGAATATGAATAGAGTTATTCGAACAAATTTTTGTGTATTCGCTACAGTGTTTGCTACCATTACAACCGGTTGGGGACAGCAGAGTAACAACCGCAACTTGCCTGCCGCTGATTACGAACGTGCAGAAAAGATGATGGGTTATAACACGAGTCAACTTGCCGATAACATGAATGTTCGTGCGAATTGGTTGCAAGGTGATCGCTTTTGGTATCGCACTTTAAACGCGCAAGGCGGCCAGTTTATGCTTGTTAATCCTGCCCGGGGTACAAAGTCTCCGGCTTTTGACCAGCAGAAACTCGCAACCGCACTTTCAGCAGCAACAGGAAAAACGTATGAAAGTAACAGGCTTCCGTTTTCTACTTTTAGCTACTCTCCCGACGAAAAATCGATCCTCTTTTCCGCGGATAAAAAAAGATGGAACTATAATTTGGAAACATCTGTAGTTACAGCAGGGGAGAGCGCCACACCAAACACTGCAATGCCTCAAAGGTCTTCCAACACTCATATGTCACCAGACGGAAAGCTTGCTGCTTTCATTCGCAACTATAACCTCTGGGTTAGAAACGTGGCAACTAATAAAGAAACCCAACTAACAACTGATGGCATAAAAGATTTTGGCTATGCTACCGATAATGCAGGTTGGAAGAAGAGTGACAACCCTATACTTGCCTGGTCTCCTGATTCAAAAAAGATTGCTACATACCAGCAAGATCAGCGGAATGCCAGCGACATGTATCTTGTTACTACAAACGTGGGAAAGCCAACGCTTCAGGCGTGGAAATATCCTCTGCCGGGAGATAAGGATATCGTAACTA
>JAQBNN010000094.1 GCA_028288505.1 Segetibacter sp.
CTATCTTATGTCAAGCTTATGACTTTACGTTTTAAGATTAAATACATATGATTTTCAAAAACTTCTTTTGATCTGTATGCAGCAGTTAGTTATTAGTAACTGCCTACTTGTAGTCATTATTTGTTAACATTATGTGAGAATTCGTGACGAATTATTCATTTTCTTTGCAACTGAAAAAATCAACTACTATGCTATTAAAAAGAATTCTGCATTTTATTGCGGTAATCCTTTTGCCTTTTGCAATTAATGCGCAAACTACAACCAGTAGTCTGGGCGGATTTGTAAAAACGGCTGATGGAGAGCCATTAATTGGAGCTACAGTTACGGCTTTACATGTGCCAACGGGTAGCGTTTACCGTACTCAAACTAAAACACAGGGTAAGTTTGATATTGGAAACATGAACCCGGGAGGACCTTATTCAGTTACTATTACTTATGTAAATTTTCAGAGTTTTACAAGGGATGAGATTTATTTAACGCTAGGTGAAAGCTCCAAGCAGGACTTTACAATGTCTACTACTTCAGCTAATCTTGGTGCTGTTACCGTAACAGGTACAAGAAGCCAGTCTAAAGGAGGTATTGAATCAAATATCGGCAGAGACAGGTTAGCAAACTTACCCACAGTAGGGCGTAACATATCTGACATGCTAAGAGCTGTTCCTCAAGCGAAACTAACTTCTACTGAGGGTGCAATTTCAATTGCTGGTCAAAACAATCGCTACAATGCATTTTATATAGATGGAGCCCTAAATAACGATGTTTTTGGTTTAGCTGCTTCTGGAACAAACGGCGGACAGGCAAACATTCCTCCTATTTCTCTTGATGCGATTGATCAGATACAAGTTTCGATTTCCCCTTACGATGCATCTTTAAGTGGCTTTACCGGTGGTGGTATTAATGCTGTTACCCGTTCAGGAACCAACAACGTAACCGGTTCTATTTACTCTTTGTACCGCAACGAAAAATTAACTGGTAAAACGCCTACAGGTGAGAAATCTGCGGCTACCAGGCTTAGTAAGTTTGCAGACAAAACAACAGGTTTTAGAGTTGGTGGTCCAATCATTAAAAACAAACTCTTTTACTTCCTAAACGCTGAGCTCGTAAGATTTGAAAGACCGCAAACTTTTGATACATCTTTTTATAGAGGTGCCACAAGGGGAGCGGCACTAGCAGCGATTTCAGATACATTAATGAAAAGGTACAACTACAATCCAGGCAGCTATATTAACAACCCAGAGAAAGTGAGTGCTGACAGGGTTGTGGCAAAAGTAGACTGGAATATAAATACGGCTAACAAGCTTTCTCTTAGTTACAGGTACAATGCCGGAGAACGTTACAATGTTAGCTCTAGCAGTACAGGTACCATTAACTTTTACAATAATGGTTATGTATTTCCAACTAAATCACACACAGTAACCGGTGAGTTAAGAAGTAATTTACCAAGAGGATTAAATAACAGGTTGTTGTTGACTTACGCAAATAATAACGACAACCGCGATCCTATTGGTACTGCGTTTCCAAGAGTAACTATCACAGACGGCACTTCTGGCAGGATTGTTTTTGGCCCAGATAATAGTTCAACAATTAACCTGCTTACCCAGAAGAACTACAACTTAATGGATATTGTAAGCTTCAATGCAGGGAAACATAGAATGCAAGCTGGTGTAGACTTCGAATTGAACGATGTTTATAATGCGTTTATTCAAAATACCTTTGGTAATTATACCTATAATAGTCTTGCAGATTTTTACAACAATGCAAAACCCGCTGCCTACTCTGTTGGTTATCCTTTAATTGATAACAAACTAGATGAAACTACTGCTGCTGCTGCTAAGTTTAAAACGATGAGGGGCGCAATTTTCTTTAATGATGAGTACAGGGCAAACGAAAATCTTACCCTTAATTTTGGTTTAAGGGCTGATAAATTCAGCTTCATTACACAACCCGCTACTGATTCTTTCACTAATAACGTGGCTATTCCAAAGTTCTCGCAGTACTACGATTTACGTGGAGCACGCTCAGGTTTGAAACCAAACATCCCTGTTCTTTTCTCGCCACGACTAGGATTAACATATAGAATTCCTGAAGAAAAGGTAACAATTCGTGCAGGTGTAGGTTACTTCACCGGTCGTATTCCTTTAGTATGGCCCGCCGGTATCTATAATAACAATGGTATTAACCAGGGTGGTTTTACTTCAAACGGTCAGCAAAACATGGCCGCTTTAGATATTATACGGTTTAGAAGTAACCCGGGTAACCAATACAGGGCTTCCGATGTAGGTATTTCATTGAGCAAAGGACCATTAAACCTGGTTTCAGCAGATTTTAAACTTCCAAAGGTTTTTCGTGCGTCAATGGGCATTGATAAGCAATTAGGACATAACTGGACAACCACTCTTGAAGGTATCTTCACTAAGAATATTAACGAGATTTACTATACTAACATTAACATTCTTCCTCCAGTTGGTACCTCACAAGGTGCCGGATCAAGAACAGTTTATCCGCTGGCTCTCAATATTCCTATAACTGCGGCTGGTACAAATCCTTATGACAACGCGATTTTAGTAAGCAACGCCCCTGGTAAAAAAGGATTCTCTTACAACCTTACCGCTGCAATCGACAAACGTTTTACCAACGGATTCGCCTTTAATACCAGTTATAGCTGGGGAGAAGCAGTGGTAGTCCACGAGCCTACAAGTTCAGTGAACGTATCGCAATGGAGATTTATAGAAACTGTAAACGGACGTAATAACATCACAAGGTCTACGTCTGATTTCTCTCCCGGACACAGAGTTCTGTCATACTTATCTAAAAGGTTTGAGTACGCTAACAAAGCATTATCTACTACTATTACTTTATTTTATACAGGTCAGTCTGGTTCTCCTTTCAGTTATGTTTACCAGCAGGGCGCAAGTGGCAATCCTGGTCCTGTCAGAGACGATCCTTCCGGCGGTAATGACCTTGTTTACGTTCCTACAGCTAGCGAACTACAGAGTATGACTTTCTTAAACAATACAGTGAGCGGTGTAGTTTACACACCTCAACAGCAAAAAGATGCGCTGGAAGCTTTTATTGCTAATAACGAATATTTAAATGGACGCAGAGGCCAATTTACAGAAAGAAATGGAGATCGTTTACCTTTTACTAATTTGCTGGATCTAAAACTTCTGCAAGATTTCAACTTCAAAATTGCTGGAAAAAAATACCAATTTCAGCTTACTTACGACATGTTTAACTTTACCAACTTCCTAAACAGGGAGTGGGGAAGAACCTATTTTACCGGTAACGACAACTACGCAATAGTAAACTTTGCTGGTTACGTTAATGCAAATTCAAACTTAACACCTCAATACAGGTTCAACCCTACTTTAACTCAACCAGGCTCTGCTAATTTTATAAGCACCAGTTCGGCACCAAGTTATAGTGCGCGCTGGACAAGCCAATTGGGTGTGCGATTTAACTTCTAATTCGATTTATGCATTTAAAAAGAAGAGGCAGCCTAATCGGCTGCCTCTTCTTTTTAAATCAAGTCTGTATCTTTTATAATGGCGAAACTTGTAAGAGTAATTTGGTTACCAGCCTTAGTGCTTCTATTCAGCTTTACTTGTGTCGCACTCTTGTACTTTTAGTCTGCCGGAAGCAGCAATAAAAGCAGATAGGTGCCTTAGATTTAATAACAACAGTCACTCCAATGCTCAATAAAGATTTGCAGTACAAGTGAGTGACACAACGATGTTTAATGCTTATTCAAATGCGCGAAAAAAAATTTTATTTCTTTATACCCCATCCCCACTCAAGAAATACGGGGAGTGCTTTGGCCCATGTTTCAACTTCATGCCGGCCCTCTTCCATCAGATAGTATTTTATCTGGTCGTCTTTATATCCCTTTGCATTAAGTTCCTTTATCAAGTCTAATGCATCGTCGATGGAGTCAATAATGCCGTTGTTATTTCTGTCGGCTTCCTCATCAAGCAAACCGCATTGGAAAAAGAATTTTAGCCACGGGTGAGCCGTTCCAACTTTTACCTGCAGATGCATTAATCTATCTTTCTCATCCTGGTAGCCGTTGTCGTAAGCTTTTCTTCTCCACCACAACGAACCGCTAAAAATACCGACTTTAGAAAAATGGTTGGCATTGTTCCAAACAATATCGAGTGCACTTAAGGCACCTAATGAAAAACCGGCAAAAGATTTTTCTCTAAATGAAGGAAAATTAAAAGCTGATCTTATAAAAGGAACCAACTCTTCAAAAATAAATTTGGTATACAATCCTGCCTTTGCTCCCCTACCTGCGAAGTCGGCGGAGTAGGCTGTACCGTATTCCATTTTGCGGTCGATGCTACAATGTATACCTATACAAACAACCGGTTCAATTTTGCCGTTTTCAACAAGAGCACAAAGAATATTGGCAAAGTCCATTTTTTCCAGGTCTTGCCCATCATTAATAAGCAATAGCGAAGGTTCTTGTTGCAAACGAGCCAGTTGTGGTAGGTATACATCAAAATGCACTTCTCTTTCTAAATATTCAGAGTAAATAACTTCTCTTTTAGTAATTACAACCCCCACGGCGCTTTCACATTTTTCATTTTTTTCCTCCACCATATCACCAAAAATAGGGTAAATGAAAAAAAAGAACTTAATAATAAACTTTTGGGATGTAAGACTGACTGATTATGAATTTGTAAGTTAATTTGCAAAGCAAAAGTGTTGCAAAACAGGCTGGTATAATTTATTAAGTAAATCATTTGGTTTTAGCAAAAACCTTCAACAAATTTCTAACATCAAAATTCACTTTATGAAGAAAATCGGAATCTTATTTGGCAAAGAAAGAAGCTTTCCACAGGCTTTAATAGAAAGAATAAATAGTAAAGGAGTTGAAGGTATAGTAGCTGAGCCTGTAAGAATTGACAAGGTTATGCAGGGCGAACCTACAGATTATGATGTAATATTTGACCGTATTAGCCAGGACGTTCCATTTTACAGAGCATACTTAAAAAATGCTGCGCTTACAGGTACTGCCGTTTTAAACAACCCATTCTGGTGGAGTGCTGACGAGAAGTTTTTTAATAATTGCCTTGCCACTAAAATAGGTGTTCCTGTTCCTAAAACAGTTATCCTTCCTTCACGAGACCTGCCAACAGATACATCCGACGATTCTTTTACCAACCTTGCTTACCCAATGGATTGGGAAGGCATTTTTAATTACGTTGGCTTTCCTGCCTACATGAAACCATTTGCAGGTGGTGGATGGAAAAATGTTTATCGTTTAGAAAATATTGAAGAGTTCTTTAACGCTCATGGTGAAACCGGGCAACTTGTAATGTTACTACAGGAAGAGATCGTATTTGAAGAATACTATCGTTGCTATTGCATAGGCGGAAAATATGTTCGCATAATGCCTTACGAACCTCGTAACCCATCTCATCTTCGTTATGTGGCCGACTTTAAACCATCGGAAGAAAGGCTTGCGCAAATGGAAGAAATAGTATTAAGAATTAATAAGTACCTAGGCTACGATTTTAATACCGTCGAGCTAGCATTGCGTGATGGTATTCCTTATGCCATCGACTTCTGTAACCCAGCTCCTGATGCTGACATTAACAGCGTGGGACAGGAAAACTTTGATTGGGTTGTTGAAACTGCAGCTACATATGCAATTGAAAAAGCGCAAAGTGTTGACAGAAGTAGAGACAATTTAACCTGGGGCGAGTACTTAAAACGCGGTGCCTCTAATGCCGATACTTTAATTTGAAAATAAGCCATTATGAAAATTTGAAAATGGTCTTAGCATAAGTAGGCTTCTGTCTTACCTTCTTGCATTTTCAAATTTTCAAATTCCCAAATTTTATAACAATGGCTAACATAAGCTATAAGCATTTTACTTTAGGCGTAGAAGAAGAGTACATGGTTATTGACCCACAAACCCGTGAGTTAAAAAGCCATGAACAAAAAATTGTAACAGAAGGCCAAAAAGTTATTAAGGACAAGGTAAAAGCCGAGATGCACCAGGCGGTGGTAGAAGTAGGTACAGATATATGCGAAAACATTGAAGAGGCATATAAAGATGTCCTTACGCTTCGCAGAACCATTAGCGGCATTGCAGGAGATTTAGGTTTATGGGTAGCCGCCGCCGGCACCCATCCTTTCAGCCATTGGGAGCGCCAGCTGATTACCGACCATGCACGTTACTTCGAAATTGTAAATGAACTACAGGAAGCAGCACGCAGTAACTTAATCTTTGGTCTGCACGTACACGTTGGTATGGAGACTAGGGAAATGGCCATTCATATTGCTAACTCTGCCCGTTACTTTTTGCCGCACGTATATGCGCTTAGTACTAACTCGCCTTTTTGGGAGGGCCGCCTAACAGGTTACAAATCTTTCCGCACCAAAGTGTTCGATAAGTTTCCTCGTACCGGTATCCCCGATTTTTTTGAAAGTATTGAGCAATACGACAACTACATTAAGTTACTGGTAAAAACCAACTGTATTGATAACGCTAAAAAGATCTGGTGGGATCTTCGTGTGCATCCATTCTTCAACACAGTTGAGTTTAGAATTTGCGACGTGCCAATGACGGTTGATGAAACCATCGCTATTGCAGCCCTATTCCAGGCCATTTGTGCTAAGTTGTATAAACTACGCCTGCAAAACCTAAACTTTATAATGTACCACCGCACCCTTATAAACGAAAATAAGTGGCGCGCCGGTAGGTACGGAATTGATGGAACAATGATCGATTTCGGAAAAGAGGCCGAAGTAAACACAAGGGTGCTGGTATACGAGTTGTTAGACTTTGTTGATGACGTAGTAGATCATTTAGGTAGCAGAAGTGCTATGGCATACATACCCAAAATGTTGGAGAATGGTACAGGTGCCGACAGGCAATTAGCCGTTTTTAAAGAAACAAACGATTTGGTAAAAGTGGTAGATTATATTCATGACAGTTTTCTGATCACCTAAAGTTTTCCTGATGATTTAATGGGAGCCCTGCTATTGCGAGGCTCTTTTATGGTACATCGCACGTGGGGTATGCAGTTAATTTTTTTGTACCAGGCAGAAGTAATACTGCTTATGCTTCTGTGGCGTCGCACTCTTGTACGGCATATCGTTATGCTATCTTTTTGGCTGAATAGGGCAATACAAGTACAAGTGAGTGACACAACGATGTGCAATAGAAATCCAAATGCTAAGGACAAAAAGATAATTAAACAAAACAGCCCTCCTAAAAGCAGGAAGGCTGGACTAATATAAAGAATATAGCTTACAACTTATAGCGCCCCTACCTCAGCCATATCTGGTATTTCGGCTGACTTATAAGCGCCCAGGTCAAGCTTCTTCTTGGTTTCTTCAAAAGCTTTTAAAGTAAGATCGATATCCTCGTCGCTATGAGCAGCGGTTGGAATAATGCGGTAAATAATATCTCCTTTTGGTATAACCGGGTACACAACAATTGAACAGAAGATGTGGTAGTTCTCACGAAGATCCATCACCATTGATGTTGCTTCAGGCACATCACCTTTCATGTAAATCGGAGTCACCGGGCTATTGGTACTGCCAATATCAAAACCTCTTTCCTTTAAACCTGTTTGTAATCTTTCAACATTCTTCCAAAGCTTTTCACGCAGTTCAGGCATTGTCTTAACCATTTGCATACGGGTAAGCATACCCTCAACAATTAGCAAGGGAAGGCTTTTAGCGAAGATCTGGCTACGGGTATTGTAACGAAGGTATTTTATCACAGCCTTTGGGCCGCTAATAAATGCACCAATGCTACCCATGCTTTTTACAAAAGTAGAGAAGTAAAGATCAATTCCGTCCTGGCAGCCTTGCGCCTCGTCAGCACCTGCACCAGTTGGCCCCATGTAACCAAAACCGTGTGCATCGTCTATTAAAATTCTGAACTCGTATTTTTCTTTAAGCGCAACGATTTCTTTTAAAATTCCCTGCTCACCATCCATTCCGAAAACACCCTCGGTAATAACTAGGATACCGCCTCCGTTTTTAGCAGCCAACTCTTTGGCTCGTTGTAATTGTTTTTCACAATCTTCAATGTCGTTGTGTTTAAAAGCATAGCGGTGTCCCATGTGAAGTCTAACGCCATCAACTATACAAGCATGTGCTTCAGCATCGTAAACAATTACATCTCTACGATTAACAAGAGCATCTATACAACTCATAATTCCCTGGTAACCGAAGTTGAGCAACATTGTGTCTTCACGATTCACAAACTTGCTAATTACTTTCTCCAGTTCATCGTGTTTCGATGTGTTTCCGCTCATCATACGTGCGCCCATTGGATTACCCATGCCATATTTTGCAGCCGCTTCTGCATCAACCTTTCTTGCTTCAGGATGATTTACTAATCCCAGGTAATTATTCAGGCTCCATACAATCATTTCCTTTCCACGAAACGTCATCCTCGGGCCTAGTTCCCCTTCCAATTTTGGAAACGCAAAATAACCATGCGCCCTATCCATGTGCTGGCCTATTGGGCCACCATCTTTCACGAGTTTTGCAAAAACGTCTGCCATTCAATTTCAGATTTTAGATTATGAGTTATTTTTTAGCCTGGCTTTATGTTCCATTATGAAACATTGTTGCGTCGCACACTTCAGCAGTTGAAACAATTAAGAACTGCAGCTGCAGTTGACGTTTATTTATTAACCCCGGTTTCTTACTCAATTAATAAGTCAACTACCGTGCAAAAAGTGGCGCAAAGGTAAGCTTTAGTACGATTAAGTATTTGAATGGCGGTAGGTTTTACCGATTAATCGATGAATGGTAGTTGCACCATTGCAATCGCTCTAAATGCCTTCGTTTGAAACAGACGAACAGCTACTTAAACACTCTTACGGAAGATGAATTTAGCACTGAGGTAAAAGTGAGTGACACAACGATGCCGAATACTGATCTAACGTTGGAAACCAAAAATTCTAAACTTAAAAAAGGCGCTGACAATTGCAGCGCCTTTTAGTATTACTATTAAAACCTTAGCTAAATGCTTCTTTTATTTTCTCGAAAAAGCTCTTCTCATTTTTAGATGGGTGCGGTTGAAAATTATTTGAATCGCTCAATTTCTCTAACATTGATTTTTCATCGTTGTTCACATTCTGCGGCGTCCACACGTTAACCTGTATCAGCTGATCGCCTTTTTGATAGCCGTTTACCTCGGGAAAACCTTTGCCTTTTAAGCGAAAGATCTTTCCACTTTGCGTTCCTGGCGGAATTTTAATCTTCGCCTTTCCATCTATAGTAGGCACTTCTGCCTGGGTACCAAAAACAGCATCAGGAAA
>JAQBNN010000095.1 GCA_028288505.1 Segetibacter sp.
TTTCCTGATGCCGGTCACCATTTCCAATAAGGGTGTCAAAGATTATTACTTCTACCAAATTGTGTTTAAATCGACCTATTTTAAAATGGTCTAATGCTTTTTCTATCGTTTGAAAATTATAAAGCGATCGATGCTCTTTGTTGAAAGGGTCGTAGTCAGGGTTGAATGATTGAATAAATTTAATACCTTCTGTAAACTGCTCTATTTCTAGGTCAATCATCGACTCACTAATACAGCCCAATGTTACCCCATCATATGCGATATCGTATTTCAAGACATCAAAACCTAAATAAGCCCCCACTTCGTAGGCGATAATTTCACTCTAAAACTCATATTCAAAGTTCTTTCCAGGCTTAGAGGCTGTAGCCGGTTTGTATTGAGATCTTTTGAAGTAGTAGTATTTATTATTAGGTGATTGTACGTACTTTTTCGCCCTAGTACCCCCAGTGTTAAACCAAGGTAACTCAGGCCAATCCTCTCTAATATCATAAAAATGAGCCATGGTTGAACCCTTTGGTAATTATTTAGCAACTTAATTCGCATACCCGTTTTGAACGTTTAAATTACCGTAAATTAAGGATGATTACGGGCACATATGGTGTCGGTAATTTTTGGCACTTCACTATTTATTCGATTCTGGCAGATTGCAGAAAAAGGAAGAGTAATAATCCAAGGAGTAAGCGTTTCAAGTTGTTTGGTTTAAGGGATAAAAAAAAGACACAGTTGTGAAGCTGTGCCTTTACAATTCAATTCTGGAAATTTGGAAATCAAATATAATTCTATTTTTGAATATGATGGGTAAAGATTGAATGATAAAAAGAATGAAATATAAAGCCTAATTCTTTAAATGTCCCCCTACTTGTCCCCCATCAATTAAAAAGCCCTGCAAGTAGTTGACTCACAGGGCAATGTAACTATCATCAGTAGTCCCGACAGGAATCGAACCTGTATCTAAAGTTTAGGAAACTTCTATTCTATCCGTTGAACTACGGGACCAGGAATAAGTGAAATTAGGAACGTTTGTTCTTTCAGGCGGCAAAAATATAGATTTAACGTATTCAAACTTTCATTTTATAAATCTAAAATCTGCAATCTGCTTTTCGCTCTTATCTTTGCCCCCCAATTTTAGAATATGAAGTTTTATAATCTTTTAATAAAATACCGCTTTTACCTTGGTGTTTTAGCTATTATACTTGCCGTTGTTGTAAATATTTCTGCCGGTTTCTGGAGTGCTTTTATCTTATACTTTCTTGGCGTTATCGCTCTGGCAAGTCATTTCTTTATTGGCCCTTTGCGCCTAATACAAGAGCCGATGGAGCAGGGAAACATGGAAGAAGTAAAGCGGATTATTGATACCATCTGGTTTCCAAATTTGCTGTATAAACCTATTCGCTCAACTTACTATACGCTTAAGGGCAACATGGCAATGATGAACCAGGACTTTGATTCTGCTGAGAAGCATATGAAGAAAAGTCTTGATCTTGGATCACCTATGGCGGAAGCGGAAGGAGCTAATAAATTACAGCTTGGTATGATGGCCTTACAAAAGGGAGATATGAAAACTGGTGAAGGTTATATTCGCCAGGCTATTCGAGCAGGTATTGCTGATAAAGAAAGCCAGGCAGTAGCATTTTTAAGTATGTGCCAGATTTATATGAACAAAAGAGAATTTAGGGCTGCTAAAGATTTCTTTAGAAAAGCAAAAGCATTGAAGCCAACAACCAAAGAAGTGGTGAGCCAGATAAAGGAAATCGAAAAGTATATTTCAAGAATACCAGGTTAGGAAATTAAACATGTAAAATAAAAAAGGAAGGGCTAATCACCCGTCCTTTTTTATTTTACACTGTTCTTCATTCGATCATTCCTTAACTAAAAGCACAAGTGAGTGACACAACGATGAGGCTATGAAAAACACCTGCTTGTAACCAAAAGATTCTAAAAGTATTATCCTTTTAAAATACCTAACTCCTTTCCAATTTTAGTGAATGCGCTAATAGCATGATCGAGATGATGCTGCTCGTGAGCCGCGCTTAACTGAACCCTTATTCGAGCCTGGCCTTTTGCCACAACGGGATAGAAGAAACCGATCACGTACACACCTTCATCTAAAAGCTTTGCTGCAAATTGTTGCGCTATTGTTGCTTCGTACAACATTATCGGAACAATAGGATGATCGCCGGGCTTGATATCGAAACCAGCTTCAGTCATTTTTTCACGGAAGTATTTCGTATTTGTTTCAAGCTTATCGCGTAACTCGGTAGTTTCTGTAAGCATGTCGAGAACAGCAATACTGGCACCCACAATACTTGGCGCAACCGTATTGCTAAACAAGTAAGGACGGCTTCTTTGACGAAGCATTTCAACGATCTCTTTTTTACCACTTGTAAAGCCGCCGCTTGCACCACCTAACGCTTTACCTAATGTTCCGGTTATAATATCAATTCGGCCCATTACGCCGCGGTATTCATGTGTACCTCTACCAGTCTTTCCCAGGAAACCACTGCTATGGCTTTCATCAATCATTACGATAGCATCGTACTGGTCGGCAAGGTCGCAAATGGCATCGAGTTTAGCAATCGTTCCGTCCATGCTAAACGAACCATCGGTAACAATAACACGGCTGCGTAGGTGTTGCGATGCCTTCAACTTCTCTTCAAGATCCTGCATATTGTTGTGCTCGTAACGATAGCGTTGCGCTTTGCATAAACGCACACCATCAATAATTGATGCATGGTTTAGAGCATCACTAATTATCGCATCTTCTTCATTAAATAACGGTTCAAAAACACCACCGTTTGCATCAAAAGCGGCCACGTATAAAATGGTATCTTCTGTTCCTAAAAAGTCTGCAATCCTTTGTTCAAGTTCTTTATGTATGTCTTGCGTACCGCAAATAAAACGAACGCTGCTCATGCCATAACCGTGTGTATCAATTGCTTTATGGGCAGCTTCAATCACTTTCGGGTGCGACGATAAACCAAGGTAATTATTAGCGCAAAAGTTTAAAACAACCTTTCCGTTCACAGTAATTTCCGGGCCTTGCTCACTCGTTATTATCCGCTCTTTTTTTAGCAGGCCTGCAGCTTCAATTTCAGTAAGTTCCTGCTGTATTCTATTGGCAAATTTTTCGTTCATAAGTAAGCTGAGTTAATTAAGGGGCAAAGGTAATGGGTATAAAGTGTGCTGACCAAAGGTTTG
>JAQBNN010000113.1 GCA_028288505.1 Segetibacter sp.
GCGCAAACAACTAAAAGTACAAGTGAGTGACACAACCGGAGCTCAATGAAGAACTGGAGTCCGTAAACAAAAATCTACTTACTCCACTTCAATCTCATCAACAAACAACCAGGCATTCCGTCCTTCTCCCGGGCGACCATCCGGTATCTTTCCAAAATTTTTTGCAACCACACGCACATATTTGGCTGCTACTTTTTTATTGAGATTTACTGTAAAGAATCTGTCTGTTTTACTGGTTGATTGCGTGTTAGCTGCATCAGTAAAAGATTGCCAGTTAGTGCTATCAGTAGAAACAAAAACATCAATTGCAGTTGGTAAATAAACCCAACTAGGCTCCTGCGACCATGTGTTGATAGTTACTTTACTAATGCTGTCAGTCTTTCCAAGAGTGATGGTTGCATCTAAATCTTTTCCATTAAAGCCGAGCCACTCAGGTGAATTAAAATTAGCAGCTTTTAACCCGTTTACAAGACCGAAGGCGCCACCATTGCCAGGGTAAGTAATGCCAGGAGGCGAGGCAAGTGTAATCTTTTTACCAGTTGCTTTATTAAAAGAAAAAGTTTGAATATAAGGATCGCCAATCTTTACTTTTTTGTTCTTTTTATCGGCCTGGCTTATAGCAATTGTATTGGTATTTGTAATATAGATTGTGTTAGTTTCTTTTGGTTGCGCACTCTTCCAATCGGTAGCTGTAACACTGAAGAAAGCGTTAGGCGTTTTAGAACTATACTTAATTAAAATCCCATTGTTTAAGGAGTCAGGAAGAACCGCAACCTGTGTACTTAGGTAAGCCTTACTGTAATGTGCATCCCACAATTCGTACCGCTTAAATTGCGTAATCAGGCGCCTTTCAAAGTCCTCATAATTTTTCTTAGCAAGAGGTGTCCACTGCACTTCGCTTAAAGCACTCATTCTGGGAAAGACCATGTATTCTACCTTAGTTGGATAGTGTATGTATTCGGTCCACAAGTTGGCTTGTGCGCCTAAAATATACTTTGCTTGCGTAGCCGTTAATTCTTTCGGAATAGGATCGTAAGCATATACTTTTTCAATGGGATTAAACCTGCCAATTACTACAGAATCTTCGCTCTTGGTTTGGGTATGATCGAAGTATAAAGGCACTTCGGGAGTCATAATAACATGGTGCTTTTGCTTCGCTGCTTCAATGCCGCCTCTTTCCCCTCGCCAACTCATTACAGTTGCGTCCGGTGCAAGTCCACCTTCTAAAATTTCATCCCATCCAATTATCCTCTTTCCTTTGCTGTTTACGTATTTCTCCATCCGCTGTACAAAGTAACTCTGCAATTCGTGTTCATCTTTTAGCTTCTCATCCTTAATTCGCTTTTGGCAATTAGGACATCTTTTCCAATTTCCCTTGGGAGATTCGTCGCCTCCAACATGTACATATTGAGATGGGAAAAGTGGGATCACTTCATCCAAAACGTCTTGAAGGAATTTGAATGTTTGTTCGTTGCCTGCACAGAAAACGTCGTTGAATACACCCCACGTTTGTTGTACTTGTTTGCCTTGTGTAGGTCCGCTCCAAACGGTACGTGCAGGTACCTGGGTTGGTTCTCCAGGAAAACAACTTAGCTCAGGGTAAGAGGCAATGGCTGCAGAAGCATGGCCGGGCATTTCTATCTCGGGAATAACAGTAATAAATCGATCGGCTGCATAGTTTACCACGTCTTTAATTTCTTCCTGTGTATAATAGCCGCCATACCTTATGCTGTCATTTCCTTTACCGGGATAACGTCCTATAATTGTTCCGTTTCTGTACGCGCCTATTTCCTGCAGTTTAGGGTACTTTTTTATTTCAATCCGCCAACCCTGGTCGTCTGTTAAATGCCAATGAAAGGTGTTCATTTTATGCATCGCTAAATAGTCAATGTACTGTTTTACAAAGTCCACAGTAAACATGTGACGGGAAACATCAAGGTGCATGCCCCTATAAGAGAAACGTGGATTGTCGTTGATAGTAGCAACAGGCAATTGAATTTTAGTTCCACCATCAGGCGGTAGCAATTGCAACAGGGTTTGCATACCATAGAACGTGCCTGCATAAGTGTCGCCATCAACTACAACGTTGGTTGGTGTTATTGTGACCGAATATTTTTCCGGTGTTTCGGATGCTTTAATAAAGCGTTTGGTAGAAAGCTTAATGTAGTTTTTAGTAGCAGCTTTTACTGTCTTTAACTTAAAGCCATAATACTTGTCAAGGTAACTATTTAAGAAATCTACTGACTTGTTCTCGCCTTCATCGGTTACCAAAAACACTGTTGCATTGTTTAGTGTAAACGTTCCCTTTCCAGCCTTGTAATCAGCTGGGGCCGGGATTATAGAATGTTTCTGCGCGAATGTATTAGCACAAAGTGCTAATGAAAATATTAAGATGAAGGTTAATTTCATACGGTGTTTTAAAAACTGAAGCTTACAGAAGGGGTATTAACTGGTTGCTTTTGTAACTATTAAACAGCTATGGTTATAAATCGGTAAGCTAAATAAAGGATCTAAAAGTACAAGTGAGTGACAAACGATGATGCCATGTAAAACTACTGCTGGTAAAAAAAAATTACTTCATAACAGGAAGTGTAATTCGGCTGCTTACACTTTCGTTATGGTAAAGCTTTATAGTTGCTTTTTGAAAATCTTCGTCTTTAGCTTTGTATATATCTATAAACTTTTGAGGGTTTCTATCTACTAATGGAAACCAACTGCTTTGTACCTGAACCATTACCTTATGGCCTTTCTTAAAGGTATGTGCAACGTCGGGAAGGGTGAAGTTTACCTTGGTTATTTTCTTTGCAACAAAAGGCTCGGGCTTCTCAAAACTGTTCCTGAATTTACCGCGCATTACCTCACCTCGTACCAACATTTGGTAGCCGCTCATTACATATTTGTCGGTGTCGCTGTATTTAAAATTGTCGGGAAATACATCTATCACTTTCACTACAAAATCTGCGTCCGTGCCTGTGGTGCTTACAGCTAAATCAGCTATAACGGGCCCTGCAAGGGTTAGGTCTTCGGTTAAAATTTCAGTTTCAAAAGTCAACACATCTGGTCTCCTTGAAGCAAAACGCTGGTCGTCTGTCATGTATTCTCTTGTTCTTCTAAGGTGAACATCTTCTGTATAAGGAACGGGCTTCGCCGGGTCGCTTATGTATTCTGAAAAACTGTCTTCGTCAGTTGGCTTTTTGTTGCCCTGCGCGCCTGAAGGCTTCGACCATGATAGAATCCCGCCCTTGTTTAAAAATATTTCGCGCTGTTCTACATTAACTGGCGGCCATTGAGGTAAACGTTTCCATTCGTTTGCACCGCTAAAAAATATTGTTGCTTCAGCAATGTTACTAGCAGTTCCTTTTCCCTTTAAATAAAAGTTGAAGAAAGGCAGCTCAATATTTTTTTGATACCACTCGCTGGTTGGGCTACCAAACTGAACATTGCCAAGATTAGCTCCATTACCGCGAGCCCATTGCCCGTGAAACCACGGACCCATTACTAACCTATTATTTGTAGCTGGGCTTTTCTTTTCAATGGCCTCATAAGTCTTCCAGGCACCATACACATCCTCTGCATCAAATAGGCCACCTACAACAAGAGTGGCCGGTTGTACATTGCTTATGAAGTTGCGAACGTTGCGGGCTTTCCACCAATCATCTAAGTTGCCGTGGTTCATCAGGTCGTGCCAGAACTTCATACTATCGCCCATGTATTTTTGGGTAAGATTGCTTAGTGCTCCTGCCTCTAAATAAAATTTATAGTTGTCTTGCGTAGGAAAGTTGAAACCTTCAGGACCTACAGTTGTTGGCTTAGGGCGAGGCCTGCCAAACGAAGTGTAGAAACCAAAAGCATCCATCATCATAAAGGCACCGTTGTGGTGAAAGTCGTCGCCTAAAAACCAATCGGTAACAGGCGCTTGCGGACTTACTGCTTTTAAAGCAGGATGATTGCTTAACGCAGCCATAGTGCTATAGAAACCGGGATAAGAAATACCGAATACACCTACATTACCATTATTGTTCGCAACATTCTTAACCAACCAATCAATAGTATCGTAAGTATCACTTGCTTCATCAATTGTTTTGCTTGTTTGCTTGGTGCTGTCGAAAGGGCGAACGTCTACAAATTCACCTTCGCTCATCCAACGGCCTCTTACATCCTGGGTGATCATTATGTAGTTCTCCCTGCAATATTCTTTGTAGTGATTGCTCCAAAATGCTTTGAATTTATTTTCACCATATGGCGCCGCGCTATAAGGCGTACGCGTCATAAGCATAGGGTGCTTTTCAGTATTGTCGTTAGGTACATAAATGGAAGTAAAAAGTTTTACTCCATCACGCATTGGTATCAGTCTTTCAATTTTTGTATAATTATTTACGACCCAGGTTGAGTCGGCATTTTGAGAAAAACCAGCCGCAGGCAGTAACAGAAATAGCAGTCGCAGAATAATTTTCATGAATACGATGTTTAGATTAAAAAAGCGAAGGCCCAAGATAGGTAACATAAATATTCAAAACTTCATTTGCCGCGCTGAGCGAATATTTTAAGGTATTGAAAACGTAGGCACCACAGGTCGCTTAGTTGAGGGAAAAGTATAAGTACAAGAGTGCGACGCAAGAATGCTTAATAGTAATTCTAGATGTTGGAAACAAAAATAAACCACCGACAATTAGCGGGTGAATGTAAATGGAAAGAAGATTATCTCTTAACTACAATAAGGTGTAAAGAAGTTTTTGTACCAGGCAGCAACGTAACCATTAAACATTGTTGCGTCGCACTCTTGTACTGTTGTGCTACCTGCGGCGGATTAAGAATTGATGTACTGGTTAAGGTGGTTGATAGTAACCTGTTGCTCAAGAATTGTTGCCTTCACAACGTCGGACATTGAAATGATGCCGCTAAGATTGTTGTTGCTAAAAACCGGAAGGTAACGAACATTATTACTGGTCATTATTTCCATACAATCGTCAATAGAATCTTCAAGCGAAACATGTGGAAGATCGGTCGTCATAATTTCTGAAACAGGGGTACTTATGGAGTGCTTATTTTTTAGGATAACCTTACGTGAGTAATCTCTTTCGGTAACTATACCTAGGTATTCGTTGTTTTCGATAACAATTACCGAACCTATGTTTTTATCAGCCATAATTTGCAGCGCTTCAAATACTGAGGCACCTGGTTTAACTGTAACAACGGGAGTGGCTTTGCGGGCAAGAATAGTTTTTACTGAAGTCATACAGCTAGGTTTTAGTACTTGAAATTTACGAAAAGAATTTGATTTTGATGACGCTCAATATTGGGCAGACGCAAAAGCATGTCAGATTAACTTATATTGCTATAGGTATTAACCAGTTTTATAGCTTCGGCTGCTTCCTTCACGTCGTGCACTCTTAATATTTTGGCACCGTTTAATAAAGCAATAGTGTTTAAAACAGTTGTGCCATTTAGCGCCTCTTCAGCAGTAGTGCCAAGGGTTTTGTAAACTGTTCCCTTTCGTGAAAGGCCAGCTAGAATTGGCCTTTCTAAAATTGTAAATACCGAAAGCTCTCTTAGCAATTGGAAGTTGTGTTGGATAGTTTTTCCAAATCCAAAACCGGGATCAATGATTACATCGTTAATGCCTGCAAGGCGACATTGCTCAATTTTACGTATAAAATAATCAAGGACTTCTCTTGTTACATTCTCGTATGAAGGGCTTTGTTGCATTGTTTGTGGCGTGCCCTGCATGTGCATGATAATATAGGGAACTTTTAATGCGGCAACCGTTTCGAGCATTGCTTCATCAAGAGCTGCACTACTGATATCGTTAACAATGGAAGCGCCCGAATGTATGGCTTCCCTTGCAACACGGGCATAATAGGTATCAATAGATATTATAGCCGATGGGAAATGCTTGTTTATGGTTTCAATAGCAGGAATTACTCTTTGCAGTTCTTCGTCAACTGAAAGTTGCTGGCTGCCCGGCCTGCTGCTTTGCCCTCCAATGTCTACAATTGTTGCGCCTTCATCAAGCATTTTTCGTGCTTGCTCTAACACTGCGTCCGTACCCTTTATCCTGCTTCCACTATAAAAAGAATCGGGAGTAACATTAATGATCCCCATGATAATTGGATTATCAATAACGAGCAGTCTTCCTTTACAATTGATGGTAAACATTAGCGCCTTTCCTTTATTTTTGAGGTAATACTTTGCGTATAAAGTGAAACATAAAAGCTAGTGCTGCTTTAATGCCTTCGCAAACATTTATTATAATTACTTTTTCACTTCCTGGTACTGCAAAGTAAAACTTAAACCGAATGAAAGCATTACTTACTATATCCCGAATTATTGTTGGCGTCCTGTTCATTTTCTCCGGCCTGATAAAAGCAAACGACCCGCTTGGCTTGAGCTATAAAATGCAGGAATTTTTTGAAGTCTGGGGAATGCATTTCCTAAATGATTACACACTTGCATTTGCTTTGCTGATGAATGGTTTTGAAATTGTTGCAGGAGTTGCTGTACTGATTGGCTGGCGGATGAGAATGTTTAGTTGGTTGCTGTTATGGCTAATTGTGTTTTTTACTTTTCTTACTGGTTATGCATTATTCTCGGGTAAGATTAAGACCTGCGGTTGCTTTGGTGATTGTATCCCGCTTACGCCAACCCATTCGTTTATTAAAGACCTGGTGCTACTGGTGTTGATATTATTCATATTTATTTATAGAAATAAGATCAGGCCTCTTTTTGCCAATTACATTAATGGCGCTATCATATCTATTGCAGTATTATTCTGTGTTGTTAGCCAATGGTATGTATTAGAGCACTTACCTTTTATTGATTGTCTGCCGTACAAAAAGGGAAACAACATAGTGGAACAAATGAAGATTCCGGAAGGCGCTGTAGCTGATAGTTTTGCTATAAATTTTATTTATAAAAAAGATGGTAAGCAGGTAAAATTCGACATGAACAATTTCCCCGACGATTTCAACGATAGTACTTATGAATTTATCGGGAGAGACCAAAAGCTTGTTCGCCCTGCAAGCGCAAGTGCTGCTATCAGCGATTTTTCTATTTCTTCATTAACAGGTAATGATACAACTTTAGCTATCCTCAGCCAACCGAATGTGTATGTGTTATTATTTTTAAAAGATGTAAGCTCGGTTGAAAGCAATTGGTCAGAAAATGCAAAGCAGGTTATTCAGCAATGCAGGGAAAAGAACATTCCTTTCTTCGTAGTTTCTGCCACTGCAGAAGACGCACAACAGGCGTTGCAGGAACCAAACGTTACTTTTTTAAGATGCGATGCTACAGTAATTAAAACGGCTGCAAGAGTTAATCCAACCTATTTTGTAATGCAACAAGCAAACGTATTAGCGAAGTTTGCTAATACAGATTACGATGATGTTTTAAAAAAATTGGATGAAGCAGGTAAGAAGTAATTACTGGATTACAACCTCTCTAATTACCTTGTCGCCTAAAGCTTCGTTTACCCTTTCAATTATCTGTTGCTTCTGGTAAACAAGCTCCTGCTTTAGCGGACCAACGGTGGTGGTAATAAATAGCGTATGATTAATAATCTGGATCTTGTCCGTATACTTGGCAATGGTTTTCCCCATAAGCTTCTCCCAAACCTGTTCGATTTGCAATGCTTGAATACCAGTATTTAAGCGGCTCTTTCTTAAAAAAGCCTTTAACGCATCTCCAATTGACATTTCGGCCATAGCAACAAAGGTAGGGTTGGGGGCAGGTTTTTAAAAGACCTTTTTATAAACATCACAAGCGTTGAAATATATAAAAGCAGTTATCCTAGTTCTAATAATTGGTATTCAACATTTAGTTGTTTAAAGGCAAGTTGCAACCTTTCTTTGTGCGTATCTGTTATAAAAACCTGCCCTTCGTTTTCTTTGCACACCTTATGCAGCAAATTGTGCATTCTACCCGCATCCAGTTTTTCAAAAACATCGTCGAGTAATAGGATAGGTGCGAAGCCTTTGTTGTTTTTCAACTCTTCAAACTCAAGCAGCTTTAAGGCAAACAATAAGCTTTTCCGCTGGCCTTGCGATGCAATGTTCTTGAAATTCTCCTCTCGTAAGGTCAGCTCTATATCGTCTTTATGTATTCCAATTGTAGTTCGCTGCAAGGCAAGGTCTTTTTGCCTGAAAGTCTTTAATAAACTCTCAAAACTTTCTGATGCTAAAGGGCTGTAATATTTTATTTCGACAGGTTCATCCGTTCCTGCGATCTCTGCATAAGCAGCGGTAACCAAAGGAAGGAAAGCTGATAAAAATTTATTGCGTTGTTCAAAGATCTTTATTCCCGGGACTACCAATTGATCATCCAAAATATCCAACAGCGAATCATCAACGTGGCCTCTTTCTACTGTAGATTTTAGCAAGCTGTTTCGTTGTTGCAGCACTTTGTTATAATCGATCAGCCATTGCAGGTAGCTATTATCCAATTGGCTTAATAAAGTATCTAAAAACTTTCGTCGTACATCACTGTTGCCCGTTATAAGTTCCACATCATCAGGCGCAATAATTACTGCAGGAAGTTTACCTATATGCTGGCTAAACCTTTTATAATCCTCGTCATTTAAGGCTATCTCTTTCTTATTGTTTTCACGAAGGATGCATACCACCTTTTGCAACTCGTCATTCTTCTCAAACCTCCCTTCAAGGCGTAGGCCCTGCATGCCTTGGTGCACATTGCTGGCGTCCGATTTATTAAAATAACTTTTAGTGAAACAGAGGTAGTAAATCGCATCCAGCAGGTTCGTTTTGCCTAACCCATTGTTACCGCTAATGCCTATAATTCTTTCGTTAAAAGCGAAAGAACCGTGCAGGTAATTTTTAAAATGATATAATACAATGTTGTTTAAGCGAAGCATCAGGAAGGCAATTTACATGCTAATTCAATTCATGGCTAATTAAGTGCTGCCTGCAATTATTCTGGTACAAGGCCAGGGAACTCCGGTTTAGCATCGTTGCGTCGCATTTCGTTCATCGGTAGTGCTTGCATTTTTCTTTTATTATGTTTTACGGTTGTTTATCCGGTTCTAATGCGTTTCCGCAAGTACAGGCATAAATAAGGTCAGGTCCAAGTTCTTGCATAGCTACTTATATTACTTTTGCTTTAATCATAATCTTTCAATGTGCGAATTGAATTACGGATTTTACTTTCGGTATGGCTTGCATTAAGTTTTCTGACTTCTTGTTCTGTTGCTACTAAACATAGCAGAAATGCAGCTGCTTTTAGTGGATTAAAGTTTTTAGGGAAGTATGAGCTCACGCACAACCAGCAATTAAAAGGAACTACGATTGGAGGTTTATCAGGTATAGACTACGATAAGGAGAACGACTTGTATTATTTCATTTGCGATGATGGTTCCGCTATAAACCCTGCCAGGTTTTATACAGCTAAAATTGGCATTACCCCTTCAGGTATTAGCCGCGTTGATTTTATAAATGTCACAACTTTACTACAACCTACTGGCACTCCATACCCTAGTGCTGCAAAAGATCCGTTTAATACACCTGATGCAGAAGCTATTCGTTATAATCCCATAACACAGCAGTTAATCTGGACAAGCGAGGGAGAGCGAATAGTAAAGAAGGATACCATTCTTACCGATCCGTCACTTACGGCAATAACAAAACAAGGAGGATTTCTTTACGCGTTTCCAATACCTCAACAATTAAGAATGCAGGCAGCAGAAAGTGGCCCGCGAAAAAATGCAGCGTTGGAAGGATTGACGTTTGCAGACAATTATAAAACAATGTATACTTCAGTAGAAGAGCCGCTTTATAATGATGGACCTCGTGCAGGATTAAAAGACACAACTACATGGACGCGAATAATAAAGTATAATGTAAAAACAAGAAAGCCTATCGCACAATATGCTTATCACCTTGATCCGGTTGTTAATCCTTCTACACCCGCAGAAGCCTTTAAGATTAACGGGGTAGTAGATGTTCTTTCTGTGGGCCGAAACCAACTTATTATTGTCGAGCGATCATTCTCTGTAGGAATTTCAAACAGCAGCATACGAGTTTACCTTGCTGATCTTTCAAACGCATCTGATATTAACGGTAATAATTCATTGATAGCAAATCCACCCGGTATTCCTGTAGCAAAACGGTTGTTGTTGGATATGGATAAGCTCGGTACTTATATTGATAATGTAGAGGGAGTAACATTTGGTCCGCTTTTACCTAACGGACATAGAACCTTGGTTTTTGTTGCTGATAATAATTTTGATGCTAAGCAAAGAACGCAGTTCATCCTGTTCGAGGTTTTATAAATGGTTACTTTCCTCTGCATAGGCATTTAGAAGGATAGTATAAACTAAAAGACTAAGCTCATTAGCGCGAAGATGAATGAGGATTTGCGGTACAAGTGAGTGACACAACGATGTTGAAGCCAGCTATACTGCTGATAACAAAAAACTATTCTTTGTCTTTATCTTTCTTGAAATCAAATAATTTTTGCAAGCCGTTCTTTTCTCCGCTTTCACGCTCTTTCTGCCGCTCTTTTTTTCTTTTAGCTTTTTCCCTCTTGCGTTCTTTCTTTTTCTTCATCGTCTTTCTATCCCAAACGAATTTGTTCTCAACAGGAAAATAATAGCGGAGAGACATATAGAGGCTGTTAACATCAAGCGGGTCGGCTGTCTTACTCCTGGGGTCTTTGGTTAAAAAAGTATAGCCATTAATTAAATGCAGGCCAAGCAACCTGAAGCCAACCGAAGGACCAAAGCCAAACCTGCTGCCATCTTTGAAATCGTTATAATAGCTGACGTTGGCGCCGTACGTAAGATTTACACGGCCGCGTTTCATCCACATGCCCGCTTTGTAACCTACTACGTGGCTACCAAAATTATATTCGAGGTTAGCAGTAGCACCTATAATGTGCGACTTATTTAAAAGGCTTAATTTTCTCCAGTGTGCTTCGCCGCCAAGTTCTATTGCTGTATACCGACCGCGCTGTAAGCCTAATATCATTCCACGATTTCGCTGGTACAGTTTCCGGTCTTTAAGCCCTGGAAAAAAGTTTCGGGAACCTTTGGCATTGTATGCTTCATCTGTTCTGAAAGAAGCATTAGTATAAGCGTACTGGCCGCTGCAGGTAAGATGAACCAGGAAGGCTAAAACAGGCAACAATACTTTCATACACAAATTCTACTATACTATTTTAGGAAGGGGGTGCTTTGAAAGCATCAAACTTATGAAAAAGGTTTGCGTTTAATACCTTTAGGATTCGTTTTCTTTTTGTTGAGGAAAAATTAACAGTACAAGTGAGTGACATAATTAAAAGCCATGCTGGTTACAGAAGTTATCTATGGTACGAGCCTTTGGATTTTATTAGCAGCATCGTTACTAAGCTTAGTTCAGCTGCCAAGCAATGGTTGATATTTGCGTAGTGTTGCTTGTATGGAATGATTGTTAGTAGTGGCATTATAAACGTTTTTTTTATATGCTTCTATCAATTCATCTTTGCGCCCATAATAATGGAAAAAATAACAAGAGTGCCCGGCATAAGGGCAAATGCACAACAGTTTATTTTGCTTTTATGCGTTACTGCATTTATAGGGGGAATGGTAGGTATGGAGCGGTCACTGTTACCACAACTTGCCTCGCAGGAGTTTGGTATTGCTTCTAAAACAGCCATGTTTTCTTTTATAGTTGCATTTGGTATTACGAAAGCTATTACCAACTATTTCACTGGCGTACTTTCTAATATACTCGGTCGCCGAAACTTACTAATTGTAGGTTGGCTTTTTGCCCTGCCGATTCCCTGGATCTTAATGTACGCCCCTGCCTGGAACTGGATAATTGCCGCCAATATTTTACTAGGTATAAACCAGGGATTAGCCTGGTCGAGCACGTTAATGATGAAGATAGATTTAGCAGAGGATAAGAAGAGGGGATTGGCTGTTGGCCTAAACGAATTTGCAGGTTATTTGGCGGTAGGCCTAACAACATTTCTTGTTGCATGGATAGCGAGCAATTACGGCTTACGTCCTTACCCGTTTTATACAGGTGTTGTGTTTTCGGTTGTAGGGTTACTAGCATCAATTTTTATAATAAAAGATACAAGGGAATTTATGAAGACCGCAGCGGTGTCTTCAGGAACAAGGCCTTTGTTACAACATGTTTTTAAGGATACACTCTTTCGTAACCGTAACTTAAGCGCCGTAGTGCAAGGTGGCTTAGTAAACAATTTAAACGATGGAATGGTGTGGGGATTATACCCGCTTATCTTATCGGCAAACGGATTTACACTAACTCAAATAGGTTTAGTAACAGCTATTTACCCTGCATGCTGGGGGATAGGTCAATTGTTCTCCGGCCGTATTTCCGATTTTTTTGAAAGAAAGCATCTTCTCTTCTGGGGTATGTTTTTGCAAGCTGTTACTTTGTTGTTGCTTATACAAGCGAGTGCTTATGCGCATTTTATAGCCCTCTCCGTTATTTTAGGTATTGGTAAAGCAATGGTTTACCCAACCTTCATAGCTTCAATTGCTGACAATACGCATCCCTCTCAAAGAGCAGAGAGTGTAGGTATCTATCGTTTCTGCCGCGACTCTGGTTATGCTATCGGTGCAGTTATTACGGGCATTTTATCTGACCGGTTAGGTATAACTGTAGCTGTTACTTTTATAGGTGGATTAACTATGGCATCGGCTTTTATAATACAGTTTAGAATGAGAATTGCGCATCCGGATAGACTTGTTTTAGAAACGTAACCCTTTGTTGTAGGAATTGTTTACTAGCAGAAGTTTTTTATAGCAACATCGTTGTGTCACTCACTTGTACAGTTGGTATTCTTAGCAGCCATTGATGCAAAGATTCATCCTACTTGTTTGTGCTGATGCCATGAAAATATATAAGTACAAGTGAGTGACACAACGACGTTTAATAGTACTACAAATGTTAAGTACAAAAAAGAGACAACATTAGAGTTGTCTCCTTTTTTAAACTATGTTTAGTTCGCGATTAATACTAATAACTTTTAAGCGACTGCCTGATAATAGAATCTCTTTCGGCGAGGGATAGGTTGTAGTTGTATTTAAAAACGGCGCTTTCCCAATCGCCATAAGTGGTGTTAGGCAGAACGATAAAACGCTTTCCAAATTCTGCACCGACGTTGTCTGTATTATTCATTCTTGCAGCCGGCAATTGCTTGTCGAACAACGAAGAAAAGTCGGCAAGATTATCGCCGAGCAACAACAAGATATCGTGTGTGGCGAGTACTTTATTACGGCGCATTTCTTTGCTCGATACATCCTTAAGCAAAAGATGCGCATTGTCAGCATTAGGGAAATTATAGCGCTGCAGGTTTTTAAGTGTACCGGCTCTTTCGTTTTCTAACCGGTTAGTAATGTAAAATATTTCTATACCCTTTGATGCGGCGTATTTTAAAAAAGTTAAACCTCCCGGTATAGTATCAGCTTTGGCCATCGAAGTCCACTGTTCCCACGCTTGTGCAGTATGATCAGTGCCGAGCAATGTTTGGTGCACCGCGTATGCACTGTTATCTAAAACCGTCTCATCTAAATCTGTAACGATAGCGGTTGGTCTTGTTGATTTTTTTTGCCATTGATTAACTCTTAGCGTTGCAATATTAAAGGCCTGGTAGCAGAGCGCCCTGTATTCTGCCGCTTGTTGGTGGAAGAAAGCCGCGTACATTTTTCCTTGTATAGAAAGTGAGCCAGGCTTGTTGCTGGTAACTCTTGAAGTAGTGCAAGCGACTAATAAGAACAATAATATGTAAGGGGTGCTTTTCATAATAAGTAAAGCGGTAAAAATAATATAGAAGGTTGAAATGATACTTTTAATTAAAGGCAGCGATTTATTTTTTTCTTTTCAGCAGTATTGACGAATTTTTCTGCAGATCACCAGAGAAGGTTATTTCATGTCTTTTACTGCCATCGTAAATAATAAGTAAGCCTGTATTGGGAGCAATGCTACCAAGGTTTTCTGCATACATGATGAGGTTGATAGAATCTGTGGAACCGGCGGGTGTCTTTATAGTTTTAGTAATTGGCTGCGCCGTTAACCGCTGGTGTTGAAGCAGCACTTGCCCGTTTATAATTATACTTACTGAGTCACCATCAACAAAACCATTATCGTACAGGGTAAGTTGTAGACTATCACTTGTGAAGTATACAGTTTGGATTGTTTCTACCTTACGCTTTGCCAGCTCTGCAATAGGATCTACTTGTTTCTTTGGTTCTATCGCAGCAATAACTGTTTCAGCCTTCTTTTTATCTGCTTCTAATGCCTGCTTTGCAAGAGCCTTTCTGTTTGCTTCTACCGTCGCAATTGAATCTTGTCTTAATCGAATTATTTCAGCCTTCTTTTTATCTGCTTCTAATGCCTGCTTTGCAAGAGCCTTTCTGTCTGCTTCAACTGCTGCAATTGAGTCTTCTCTTATTCGAATTATTGCAGCTTTCTTTTTTTCTGTTTCTAAGGCTTGCTTTGCCAAGGCCTTTTTATTAGCTGCTTCAGATGCCGCAATTGAATCTTGTCTCAATCGAATTATTGCAGCCTTCTTTTTTTCTGCTTCTAATGTTTGCTTCGCAAGAGCCCTTTTATAAGCAGCTTCAACAGTTGCAATTGAATCTTCTCTTAATCGACTTGCTTCAACCTTCTTTTTTTCTGCATCTAATGTTTGTTTTGCAAGAGCCTTTTTATTAGCCGCTTCAACAGTAGCAATTGAATCTGTTTTAAGGCGAAGAATTTCAACTTTCCTTTTTTCTTCCTCTACCAGTATTTGTTCTGCTAGTTTTTTATTTGATGCAACCAGCAACTCATCTGAATTTTCTTTTGGCTGGAGAAAAGAAAGTGTTTTAGAGAGACCTAGCTTATCAAGTTCTGCAAGCAGTTTCGTTTGCTGTGCATCTTGTATTCTTTCAAGCTTTACAGTTCCCGTTACCTGCCTTCCGTATTGTCTCGTTCTTGTTGTAATAAATTTGCCCGTAAGCATTTTCGCATCTTCTGTTAGCGTAACCGAACTTATTTGTTTAACTCCTTTTGGTGGCGGAACAGGATAATTATTGTACAACAACTCTACGTCTTCAAAAAAGAAACGATCCTTTTGTTTGATCACCTTAATTGATTTTATACCCAAAACTTCCTGCCCGGCAAGAATAAAATTGGTACAAGTGTAAGCGGTATACTTGCCTTTACTTTCACTTATCGCCACTTCATAATGAAGCTCCTTTTGAGTAGTGTCGTTATACAATGATCCGCTCCACAAACCGGTTATGTCTTGCGATAAAAGGTTTAAAGGAAAAAATAATAGAATGAAAAAATATTTTACAGGAGACAAATGACCAGGTTTACTATGTAACGAATTTGAAGACAAAAGTAATATCTCACCGGTAGTGTTTGTTGTTAAACTCTCATACATGATAAGAATAACAGATGTACAAATAAAAAAGCGACCATGCAAAATAGCAAGGTCGCTTTCTAAAATCTTTTTTATGTCCTTAGCTTAATAGCTACTATTAAGCATCGTTGCGTCGCACTCTTGTACCTTTAGTACTTGTTTCTACAGTTCTTGCCAACTTATTTACAGCTTATTTAATAACAGGTACAGATACTTTTACTTTCACCTCGTCACCCACCATTCCACCAGGTTCACCTATTTTAAAGTCGTTCCTGTTTATCGTAAAAGATCCTTCGAATGTGCCACCGTTTGCACTCTTTTTATAAGTAAATGGCAATGCGATTTCTTTTGTAATTCCGTGAACCTGTAGGTTGCCTATTGCCTGATAGCTGCTTCCTGCTTTTACAATTCGCTTAGAGTTAAACCTGATCAACGGATGCTTAGCTGCATCAAACCAATCTTCACCTTTTGCATGTTTGTCCTGCAACGCAAAACTCGTTTTTATGCTATTGATATCAATGGCAACTTCAAATCTTGAACCTGCAAGGTCTCTCTCATCAAAAGCAATAGTGCCACCAAATTTTTTAAATACACCGCTAACTCCAAAGGTTGAAAAACTGATGGTATGCTTTTGAACTAACCGCATAGGGGCAACGGTGAAAGAAAATATTGTTGTTATTGCTAGTAGCGCAACTATTGCTAATGCTGTCTTTTTCATGATTGTTGTTTTACTTTATAGTAAACGAAAAACTATAGAGATCAAGGCTGGAAGTAAAGCAACCAGCCTTGATCTTAATAAATTATTTTATGAACTCGCCGTCTGCTTTAAGCGTTACTTCGTCGCTTAGCATTGGAGCAGGGAAATTAGTACCGATACCAAAATCAGAACGCTTGATTGTACCAGTAACCTGGAAACCATTTGTTACCGCCTTGCTCATCGGGTTGGTTGTAGTGCCTCTGTGTACAAGATCTAACGTTACTGGCTTTGTAACGCCATGTAACGTTAGGTTACCAGTTACTTTAAATTTGTTTTTAGCTACACTCTTAATGCCTGTGCTTTTAAAAGATAGCGTAGGATATTTAGCAGCATCAAAGAAATCTTCTCCTTGAAGGTGCTTGTCTCTCATTTCAATTTCTGTATTAATTGACGTTACGTCTGCTGTTACATTAAGTACTGCATCGCTAAAATCAGGCTTAGCTGAATTAATAGTTACATCGAATTTCTTAAAGCTACCGCTGATGTCAGAGATACCAAGGTGAGTGATTGAAAAGCCGAGTCTTGAATGTCCTTTGTCTACTTTCCAATTGTCGATAACGGCGAAAGAAGATAATACTACTAATGCTGCTGCCAAATAAATGCTGATCTTTTTCATGTTGATTTTGCTTGTTCTTGTTTTGTTTTTAAATAAAAGTTCAATATTGTTATATGAGTACAAGTGAGTGACACAACGATGTGTAATAAAGCTTAAATGCTTGTAAACAAAGCTTTCTTCGCTTATACTAATTCAATAATTTCTGTTTTTGTTGGGTTGATTACCACAGGGTTAAATCCTATAGTTTTAATTAAGTCCACCACATTTTCTACGATTGATGTTTCGCTGCCTTCGATATGGCAGTCAACCATCTTTCCTTTGGTAGGTTGATTTACTGAGACTTCATTTGTAAACGTTTTTACAACTTTTACATTTGGTAGCAGTTCCTGCAAAGCATAGCCATTGCATGTATTGCCGATACTGATAACGATTTTTTGATTGACGTACTCTTTAATGTAAGCTGTAATTTTCGGCAACTCTGCCTGGGCTACTGTTGGTATAATAATGTCTGCTTCCCATGAAGCGTTTGCGGCGCAAATCATGAACTCAACATCGTATGCAGGATTTGCTTTTAATAAGTTTGCAGTGAAGTTTTCCGCTTCTTTAGCATTCTCATCAAACAGCAACACACGGTCTGTGCCTTTAGCTAATGCAGTGGCTAAACCTTTACCTACATCCCCCAATCCTATAATTGCTATTGTTTGTTTAGTACGCATTTCAATGCTGTTTGATAATGCAAACTTACGGCGGTGAGCGGCCTCGCTCCATTGAGATAAGGCAAGAAAAAGCATTGATAAAAGTCAACGCAAGTATGGTAAAAAATTTACTTACGACTCATTTGTTTACGAGCCCTGCTGAGGGTTTCGGGAGTAAGACCAAGATAAGATGCGATCATGTGCTGTGGAACGCGTTGTACTATTTCAGGGTAAGTATTAAGTAACTTGGTATATCGTTCTTCGGTACTTAAGCTGGCCATGTGGTTGAACCTTCGCTGTGCTGCTATGTATGCGTTTTGCAACAACAGTCGCATAAAGTGTTCGTATTTTGGTATACGCTTCATGATTTCTTCCTCCGCTTGTTTACTGATGAGCACTAGTTCAGAGTCTTCGATGGCGTCAATGTTTTGTGTGGCCGGTTCTCCTGTAAGCATACTATACATATCGCCAATAAACCATCCTTCTAACGCGAATTGAATAATGTATTCGTTGCCTTTTTCATCAATTGTATAAGAACGTAAAGCGCCCTTTTCTACAAATGCAGAGTACTTACATACATCACCCTCCTGTAACAAATATTGCTTACGGCGTAACTTTTTTGGGGTGAGGTAAGTTTTAAACAGATCCACTTCCTCTGTTGTAAGTGTAATTTTCTCAGCCAGTTTTTTAAAGAATACCTCGTACATGAAAGCAAAAATACGGCAAGCAAATGCAAGATTATGCAGAACAAACAGTCGGTTCTGAAATTGCTGAGGAAAAGTGTTCTTAAAGTACACCTGTATAAAAAGTTTCCTTACTGATAAGCGAGTAAATGTGGTGACGAGCGTTAGAATGTAGGACGTGCTGCCACTTGCACAGCTGTACAAGTGAGTGACACAATGATGCTTAATTGAAATACCGAAGCTTAGTCACAAAATAAAAAAAGTTATAGATTGTAAAATTTATGCTCTTTACGCTAAACTTACAACCTATAACTTATCACCTACAACTTAAACCCTACTTCTTCACACTTATCTCTTTCAGCATCTCTTTTACTGCGGCCTCCAGTTGTGTATCTTTTCCATTTAAAAGATCTTCGTAAGCCAGTGGCACTCGTATATCTGGCTCGAGTTGTAAATTTTCAGTTGGCCTGTTTTCTTTTCCAATAGTGGCGATCATAGGAATACCAAAAACAATGGTAGGATCGATTTGAGTTTCCCACCATACGGCTGTACCTGTACCCGCTACCGGCATACCGATTGTTTTACCAATGTTAGCCGCTTTATAGATGTAAGGAAAAATGAACGCATCGCTGTAGTTG
>JAQBNN010000119.1 GCA_028288505.1 Segetibacter sp.
AACCTTCTATGCCTTCACTTATAACTGATACTGGATTAAATCGACATGGACTTATCCGTAGGTACTGTTCTGGCTCTAAAAGTAACTTTAGCCAGATGTTCCTTGTAGCGCTGTATCATTTAAAAAAATGTACGTAGTGAGTAGAACGAGATCCCGACTAAAGCCTGTTGATTAGAAAACCTAAAGATACAAGTGAGTGACACAGCGATGATGCTATGAAAAGTTGCTGCCTGGCTAACAGAAAAAAGGTATAAGTTTTAAGTTAAAAGCTATAAGCAAACCCATTACAACTTGTTACTTAAAACTTATAACTTACAACCTATAATTTATCTCCATCTTTATGAAGTTTATCTTCTTTATTTGTACCCTTTTTATTTTTTGTAATACTTCATATGCCGGCAAGATTTACGGGCATGTTCGCAATGATAAAAGCGAGACTCTTGCCTTTTCATCGATAATTGTAAAGGGAACAACACAAGGCGTTTCGGCGAATTTGAGCGGTGAATACCAATTGCAGTTAGCAGAAGGGGAATATGTTTTAATTGCGCAGCACGTAGGTTATAAAAGTTCAGAAAAAAAGATTGTTGTTACTAAAGCTGACCAGTTAATAGATTTCCAGTTAAGCGAACAACAGTATGAACTGGGAAACATTGTAGTGAAAAATGGAGAGGACCCGGCTTATGAAATTATAAGGAATGCCATTAAAAAGAGGAATTATTACGAGAATGAAATAAAGAAGTTTGAAACAGAAGTTTACATTAAGGGACAACTAAAGCTGCGCAATTATCCGAAGAAGTTTATGGGTGAAGAGGTGGATTTTGAGGACGGCGATACGAGTAAACGAAAGATGATTTTTCTTTCGGAAACGGTAGCAAAATATTCTGTTGACTTACCTGATCGCAAAACAGAAGTTATATCAACAAAGGTGAGTGGTGACCAAGACGGCTTTGGTTTTAGCAGTCCGCAAATAATTTCGTTCTATCAAAATAATGTAAACCTCGGCATCCTTAATCCACGTGGCTTTGTATCGCCAATTGCAGCAGGTGCGATGAACTTTTACAGGTATAAGTTTGAAGGCAGTTTCTTTGAAGACAATAAAATGATTAGCCGGGTAAAGGTAATTCCACGCCGCACCTTCGAGCCTCTGTTTAATGGGTACATAAATATTATTGAAGGCGAGTGGCGTATACATAGCTTACGACTAACGCTGTTAAAAGAAAACCAAATCCAGATTGCGGATACTGTTACCATCGAGCAATTATATGTGCCACTAGGAAACGTCTGGGTAATAAAGCAACAAACTATTTATCCTGCTATAAAAATTTTCAGCTTTGATGCGCATGGTAGTTTTGTACAGGTGTACGATAAGTTTAACCTTAAGCCTGTCTTTCCAAAAAAGTTCTTCGGTAATACTGTTCTTAAATTTTATGACAGCGCCAATAAGAAGCCTCTTGGTTATTGGGACAGCATACGCCCCTTGCCATTGCAGCAGGAAGAGATACTTGACTATATAAAGAAAGACAGCCTGGAGCGTTTACCACTTGATCCACGCTATTTAGATTCTTTAGATCGTAAAAGGAATAAGCCAAATATTACTCAGCTAATTTTATCAGGGCAAAATTTTGGCAGCGAAAAATTAGGTTCCAATTTATACGTTGATGCCTTGCTTGATGTTATTAATTACAATACTGTTGAAGGAGCTGTAATAGATTTCTCTCCAACTTATTCAAAGCGTTTTGATAAGGTAAGCAGAAGGCGACTTTCTATTACGCCAACTTTCAGGTATGGTTTAAGTAATAAAAGGTTCAATGCAAATCTTTCTACCACTTATACGTTTGGCAAAAAATACTTTTCTTCTATCTCTGTGTCAGGGGGTCGAAAGGTTTACCAGTTCAATAATGCTAACCCTGTGCTTCCACGAAGTAACACACTTAGTAGCCTAAACTGGGAAAGGAACTTTTTAAAATTATACGAAGCAGGATTTGGCCGAGTGCAGTACTCGCAAGGCTTCGGCGACGGCTTTATGTTTGGTGCCGGCCTTCAATACCAGGATAGGATACCTTTGTATAATACCACATTACACAAGTGGAGAGATTTTAAAGATCGCGAGTTTACCGAAAATATTTACGCAGTACCACACAAAGCATTCGCATCAACTTTTTCATTTGCATGGCAACCAAAGGTAAAGTATATTGAGTACCCTGACAGGAAGGTCAATATTGGCTCTAAGTATCCGCGATTAAACCTTGCAGTAACCACTGGTATAAAAGACTTGTTTGGTAGCGATGTTGATTATACAAAGTGGCGCTTCACTGTTTCCGATGACCTTAATCTTAAGCTCGCCGGACGCTTTAGTTATCGTTTAAACGTAGGAGGATTTTTAAATAAGAAAACGGTATACTTCCAGGATTACCAACATTACCAGGGCAACCAAACTGGTGCTGCAGCACAGTATTTAAACAGCTTTCAGTTGTTGCCGTATTATAGTTTAAGCAACACCTCTAGTTTCAATACAACTGCGCATGCTGAGTATCACTTGAATGGTTTGCTTACCAATAAAATTCCGCTGTTTAAAAGATTAAACTGGTTTCTTGTTGGTGCAACAAACCTGCTTTATTTAAACAACGGTACTTTTTATGGAGAAGGATCTGTTGGTATCGAAAACATCCTCAAAATTCTTCGCCTCGATTACGTTCAATCTTTTGGTCACAAGCAATTTAATACTTCCGGCATCAAGTTTTCGCTGCCCTTACTTTTAAGAGGCGAGGAAGATTAAGAATGCAAGCAATCTTGCGTGTTTAATTTTTTCTGGATAAAAGAATGCTTGATTTTTTTTGAGCCATGCTTCTGATCTACTATTAAACATCGTTGCGTCGCACTCTTGTACTTCGGTTAATTCTATTCAACGAAAACTGTAGTTCAATACTAGCATAAGTGTTAGTAATAACGGGGTCTAGGCTTTGCGCAATTCTTTTTCACTTTTTAGTTCATTACGGGTCACTTATTTTTGCATCCTTTTAGCCCACCCTGCAAGTGGGTCCAAACCAGGAACATTGACTACTACAACGCTTAACCATTGTAGAAGTGGATGTCATAAAATTTAAAACATGCCTGTATTACACAACCGCGTTTCCCAAAAGGAACTTAAGGAGAAATTGTATAAAGAAACGGAGCCTCGAACTACTATAAGCTTCTATCAATATCATCCTATTCAAAATCCACAAGAGTTTAGAGATGCCTTATATAAAGGCATGGATCCTCTAAAAGTTTTCGGCAGAATCTATGTTGCTAAAGAAGGTATAAACGCACAGGTAAGCGTGCCTGCTTCAAACTTCGATGCCTTAAGATCGTTCCTCTATTCGTATGATTTTTTAAATTGTATTCGCTTAAACGTTGCCGTTGATGACGATGGTAAATCTTTTTGGGTACTAAAAATTAAGGTACGTGACAAGATAGTTGCCGACGGTATTTCTGATCCTGCATTTAGCATGGAAAAAAAAGGTAAGTATGTTGATGCAGAAGAAATGAATAAGCTGCTGCAGAACGAGGACACTATAGTCGTGGACATGAGAAACCATTACGAGTTTGAAGTAGGCCATTTTGAAACTGCTATAGAAGTTCCTTCAGATACGTTTAGAGAACAACTACCTATGGCTGTTGACTTGCTAAAGGGTAAAAAGGATAAGAATATAATTATGTATTGCACCGGCGGCATCCGTTGCGAGAAGGCAAGTGCCTATATGCTACACAACGGTTTTAATAATGTTTATCACCTTGAAGGCGGCATTATTAATTACGCAAAGCAGGTTAAGCAGGCCGGCTTACGAAGTAAGTTCATAGGTAAGAATTTTGTTTTTGATGACAGGCTTGGCGAAAGGATAACAGAAGATGTAATTGCAAAATGCCACCAATGTGGAAAGCCTGCTGATACACACACCAACTGCAAAAACGATGCTTGTCACCTGCTCTTTATTCAGTGTGATGAATGTGCGATAAAGTATGACGGTTGCTGTACCCCAGAATGCCAGACAGTCTTTAATCTTCCTGTTGAAGAGCAAAAGAAGCTGCGCGAAGGACAACAAAACGGCATAATGGTTTTTAATAAATCAAAGGCTCGGTTAAGGCCTACAATTGAAGAGATGAAACAAATGAGGCTTTCAACAAAAGCTGAAAAGCCTTAATTTTTATAACACTTAAGCACCGGAACCCGGATTGCTAAACTAGTGCAGGCTCCTCAATACCCAATTAACCATGGTAGAGATGGCCACAGAACGGTAGACTCTTTTTTTGCTGCATAATGATTTGTGGTACAAGTGAGTGAAACAACGATCTAGCCAGTAGTACACATGCTTAGGACAAAAAATATTTACTACGCTTTAAGCGCACCTAACTTATTAAGCGATTCTATAATTCTGTCCTCGGTTTCTTCGTCACTCAATTCCTGGGGCTCAAACTTTTTTCCGATAAGTTGTTCATATAATTCTATATATCTTTTACTAATAGTGTTTATCCATTCATTATTCATGTCGGGGACGGTTTGCCCTTCCTTGCCCATGAAGTTATTAGCGATAAGCCACTCTCTTACAAATTCTTTACTTAACTGCTTTTGGGGTTCATCTTTGGCAAGTCTTTCTTCGAAGCCATCTGCATAAAAGTAGCGGCTGCTATCAGGTGTATGTATTTCATCCATTAAATAAATGGTGTCTCCAATCTTTCCAAACTCATACTTGGTATCAACTAATATTAAACCTTGCTTTGCTGCCAGCTGTTTGCCTCTTTCAAAAAGAGCAAGCGCATATTTTTCTAATTGCTCGTATTCATCATGAGGTACTATTCCCTTTGATATAATATCCTCTTTAGAGATGTCTTCATCGTGGCCAACTTCAGCCTTAGTTGTAGGGGTAATAATAGGAGATGGGAAGAAATCGTTTTCTTTCATTCCTTCCGGCATAGTAACACCACATAACATTCTATTGCCACTTTTATAAGTACGCCAGGCATGGCCTGTAAGATTTCCACGTACTACCATCTCAACTTTATACGGTATACATAGTTTGCCTATTGCTACGTTAGGGGCAGGGGTATCAACAAGCCAATTAGGACAAATGTCCTTTGTTTTATTGAGCATGTAAGCAGCTACCTGGTTTAATACCTGTCCTTTAAAAGGGATAGGCTTTGGCAGAATTACATCGAAAGCAGAGATCCTGTTAGATGCAATCATAACAATCCAATCTGGTCCTATAGAATAAACGTCGCGGACCTTTCCTTTATAATACTTTGTCTGTAACGGGAATGAGAATATTGCCATGCTGCAAAATTAAGCTGCAAAGCAAAGGCAAATCTTTTAATTGGATAAGTATCAGGTAATTAAATTGCAATAAAAAATTTCGAAGTCCGTTTTACAATCTGTACTTTGCTTTACCAAACCAATAAATAACGTTTATGAAAACAAGCTATTACAACTTTATGTTGTTGTTAATGGCTACAATCTTATCGATTGCCACCCATGCTCAACAAACTAATTCTATCAGTGGTACAGTAAGAAGTAGCGTAAACAGTGAAACCGTTGCCGCTGTTTCAATTCTTATTAAAGGATCTCCATTAGGTACTTTTACTGATGACCGCGGACGATTTAGATTTTCATCGGTACCAAAGTTTCCCGTTACACTTATTTTTTCTTCAATAGGTTTTACCTCGAAAGAAGTGATTGTAACTAATTCCTCAACAGATCTTTCCGTTGTACTTGATCCATCGCAGGCAATTGGGCAGGAAGTTGTAGTTTCTGCTTCACGTGTTGCTGAGCGTATCCTTGAATCGCCTGTAACAGTTGAAAGAGTAAGTGCTGCTAATATAAGAAACACTCCTGCAAGTAATTACTACGACATGATCGGCAACCTTAAAGGAGTTGATATGACTACTGCAAGCTTGTTGTTTAAAACACCCAGCACTCGTGGTTTTAATACCAGTGGTAACCTTAGGCTAAATCAACTGGTAGATGGAATGGACAACCAGGCTCCTGGTTTAAATTTTTCCCTCGGAAATGTAGTAGGTGTAACTGAGCTTGACGTTGAGAGTATGGAGCTTTTAAGTGGAGCTTCTTCTGCGCTGTATGGTGCAGGTGGAATGAACGGAACTTTGTTAATCAACAGCAAAAATCCTTTCAAATACCAAGGATTGAGCTACCAGGTAAAGCAAGGTGTAATGCACGTAGATAACTATGAGCGCAAAGCATCTCCTTTTTTCGACTGGACAGTACGGTGGGCGAAAAAGATTTCAGAAAAGTTTGCTTTTAAAACGGGACTACAATTCATACAGGCTAAAGACTGGATAGGAATTGATTATAGTAATTATAGCCGCGGCAATAATCCTATCACGGGAAAAGTAGTGCCAGGAGACAGAACAACTGATCCTGCCTTTAACGGCGTCAATGTTTACGGTGATGAAACACTTTTACCATTTCGTTCAGTTTTGCAACAGGTTGGTGCAGGTTTTATTGCTGCAGGAGCAGCCCCAGCAGCAGCTGTTAATGGTATAATTGGTAGCGTAGCTACTGGACAAGCAGTTACGAGGACGGGTTATAGGGAAAAGGATGTAATTGACCCTACTACTTTAAATGTGAAGTTATCAGGAGGTTTACACTACAAATTAACAGAACAGCTTGAAGCTTCTTTGACTGCTTACTGGGGTACAGGTAATACGGTATATACCGGAAGCGACAGGTACTCTTTAAAAAGCTTAAAGATGGGTCAGTATAAATTTGAGCTAAGAGCACCAAGATGGTTTGCAAGAGCTTATACAACACAGGAAAATGCAGGAGAATCATTCAATGCTTCTGCTACTGCTGGTTTATTTAATGAAGCAATAAAACCAAGCCAGGCCTGGATCGTTCAATATACCACCCAATACTTAACCTCAAGGCTTGGTGGTGCAAATGATAACGTAGCACATAACATGGCAAGAGCAACTGCAGATGCGGGAAGGCCAACCGGGTACGTTGGTAATAGCCCACTCTTTAAGCAAGTTGCTTCAACTCCAATACCAAGGGGCGGATTATTTCTTGATAAAAGTGATTTGTACGTAGCGGAAGGTCAATACAACCTGACAGATCTTTTAAATTTAAACCTTGATAATAATAAAACCGAAGTACTGGTGGGTGGAAACATCAAGCAGTATGTTCTTAACTCTCAGGGTACATTATTTGCCGACACTGCAGGAAGAATTAAGATAAATGAAGTTGGTACCTACTTGCAAGTGTCTCAAAAATTATTTAACGAGAGGTTGAGGCTGACTGCATCTGGAAGATATGATAAGAACGAAAACTTTAAAGGACGTTTTACTCCACGTTTCTCTGCAGTAGTTGAGGTGGCTAAAGACCATAATATCAGACTTTCATATCAAACAGCTTACCGCTTTCCTTCCACACAAAACCAATGGATCAACTTAACTATTGGTGGCGGTGTTCAATTAATAGGTGGTCTTCCACAGCTTAGAGAGTTCCATAACTTTAATACTAACCCAGTGTACACACCTGAAAGTGTTGCAGCTTTTGGGGCGAGCGGTAATCCGAGCTTATTAGTAAAGCAAACATTTGGCGATTACAAACCTGAGTCATCTTATTCTTACGAAGCTGGTTACAAAGGACTAATTGGTAAGAAGTTATTGATTGATGTGTATGGCTACTATTCTAAGTACCAGGATTTCTTAAGCAGGGTAGTAGGGCTTCAGTCTTCAAACGGAACGGTTGCTGGGTTAGCTACTCCTAAAATTTACTCTATTGCAGTCAACACATCAACTACAGTTGACACACGCGGTTGGGGAGCTTCAGCAGAATATTTATTGCCGATGAATTTTTCGATAGGTGCTAATGTTTTTTCTGATGTGATCCGTAACGTTCCTGCAGGCTTTATTGCAGCTTTTAATACGCCTGAACACCGTGCAAACATTTCTCTTTCTAATAGTGGAATGTTGAAGGATAAAAGGGTTGGTTTCAACCTTACTTACCGTTACCAGGATGGGATGTATTTTGAAGGAGATTTTGGATCAGGAGATATTCCTGGCTTTAATACATTGGACGGACAAATAAACTATAAGTTTCCTCCTATTAAGTCGATGCTTAAATTAGGTGCAACTAATATTCTTAATAATTATTATAGAACTGGTTTTGGTAACCCAGGTGTTGGAGGATTATATTACGTTAGCTTCGCTTATAATGTATTTTAATTAAGACCTTTTTTTATAAAGTCCCTCATTTAAAATGAGGGACTTTTTTATTGCCATTTTAAAAGCAATAGGTATTTTGGGATTGTAAGGCATAATCTTATATTTTTGCCCAGCTTTTTAAGCTACTCCAATTTTTTTCGGTTTAATATCAAATCATTATATGCGACAAATTGCTTTAAGAGAGGCCATCCGTGAAGCCATGAGCGAGGAAATGAGAAGGGATGACAAAGTTTTTTTAATGGGTGAAGAAGTGGCTGAATACAACGGTGCTTACAAGGTAAGCCAGGGTATGTTGGCAGAATTCGGTCCTAAAAGGGTTATTGATACACCAATTGCCGAGCTTGGGTTTACCGCTATTGCCGTTGGTGCTGCTCAAAACGGTCTACGTCCAATTGTTGAGTACATGACTTGGAACTTTGCTGTGTTAGCACTAGACCAGATCTTAAACACTGCCAGTAAAATGCTTGCTATGAGTGGTGGACAGGTAGGTTGCCCTATCGTATTTCGCGGACCAAATGGTAGCGCAGGACAATTAGGCGCACAACACTCTACCGCTTTCGAAAGCATGTACGCTAACATTCCCGGTTTAAAAGTTATTTCGGTTTATAGTCCTTACGATGCAAAGGGGTTAATGAAGAGTGCTATTCGTGATAACGATCCTGTGTGTTTTATGGAAGCAGAGGTTTTGTATGGCGAAAAAGGCGACGTGCCTGAAGAAGAATATTTAATACCTATCGGAAAGGCTGATGTAAAAAGGCCCGGTACTGATGTAACGATCGTTTCTTTTAATAAGATGATGAAGGTGGCGCTTGGTGCTGCTGAAGAATTGCAGAAGGAAGGAATTAGCGCCGAGGTTATCGACCTTAGAACTATTCGTCCGCTTGACTGGATGACTATTTTGGAGAGCGTAAAGAAAACGAACCGCCTTGTAATAGTTGAAGAGCAGTGGCCTTTTGCTTCAATAAGTTCGGAGATTACTTACCGCATACAGAAGGAAGCTTTCGATTACCTTGATGCGCCTATTCGTCGTATTACAAGTTTGGATGCGCCTATGCACTACGCTCCAAACCTGGTTGCTGCTTACCTTCCTGATATTGCCCGCACTGTTAAGTTGGTAAAGGAAGTGATGTACATTAAAAAGTAAATACACAACTAATAAATAAAACGATCCCGAAGTAGAAATGCTTCGGGATTTTTTATTGGTTGAATAATCAAATCTATTTTTTTGGGACAAGCTTTAGTAAAACTATTAAGCAGCCGTTGCGTCGCACACTGCAGCTGTATACCTTTAATGAGGCTAAAAAAAGAACCGCAGAGAAGAGGGTTTGAAAAAGTTTAAAACAGGATGCCTGCAAAACTTTTTACTCTTATTCACTGCGGTTAATTACAAAAAAGAAACGTTCACACATTACATCCTCAAGCTGCCATTATAACTAAAAGATAAAGTGATTGCGACGCAACGATGATGCTATGGAATACCAAAGTTAGTATCCAAAATTTATTGGTATTGTATATAAACCGGCTTAGGTACGAACCTCAATAATTCCTCAGGCGTATACAATTGGTCAGCTCCTGTTTTAGTATCGTTACCATAAAATAGTTTGAAGCCTGTAAACATAACCGGCTCTTTGTAAACATACCTGAGGTAAGTTGAGCGCTTTAAAATTTTATCGCCAAAGCCATCCATATCCATTACTACCTGCACCTCTGGCGTCTTCTTAATTTTGTCTGCGCCGGTAACCATGCCCTGGGTGAAACGGTGTACGATAAGGATCTTTGGAGGTAAGTTATTTTTACGAACAAGATCAGCAAGGTAATCGATAGCGTCATTAATATCATCGGCATTAAAAGTGCCTATGCGACTACCCGGGCGCTCACCACCTTTCATTGAAAACTCTGGATCGATACCTAAATGCACGGTCGGCATCAACAGGTATTTTTCCAACTGTGCCACTTCCGCTTTTACTGAGCTATGCCCAATCTGGATGTCAACAAAAGCCAAAGCATTAATTTCTTTAGCCCAGTTTATAATTGTATCGATCTGGTGAAAGGGCATGCGCATCCTGTGTTTGCCATCTTTACCCGGTGCGACTTGTGCAGTAACCGCCACATAATGCAGTGCGGGAATGGTTGGTGTAGCAGTATCGGCCTTTTGCCAGTTTGCAACTTCACCTTGTAATTTTTTAAGCATTTCAGCCTTAGGTATCTCGCCTAAAATACCCATGCGCTTGCTATACAAGTTGCCATAAAAAGCAATAACACGCTTAAAAGGAAAGATGGCTCCAGGTAAAGGGTAGGGCATTTTAACCGGCCACTTACCAGTGGTATCGTTGTTGGCATTCGCTATTAGCAACCGGTCATAAGCAGCGGTATCAATTACATTTTTAGGAGCTTCCGTTTTGCCTTCAGCAATTTCGGTAGCTGTTATTTTATCACCAGCTTTCGATTGTTCGTTACAGCTTATAACGGATAGCAATAATAGTGGAAGGAGGTGTCGTAGGTTAACTAAGTTTCTGTTCATAGTTTTCATTAATATTTTAATAGCGTTAAGCTATTTGTAATCGTTATTTACAGGATTAAAATTGTGGTAAAGTAAATAACTTTTTTGCTCAGCGTCAGAATAAAAAATAAGCATCGTTGTGTTTTCTATGGTTTTTCCAAATTAAGGTTGGTAGATATAGTTTTCGTTGTATGGTTCATCATTTCT
>JAQBNN010000295.1 GCA_028288505.1 Segetibacter sp.
GGTTCATACCGGATAACCGGAATTTATCGTAACCAGTGGAATAGTGTGGCCAGCCCCTTTAGTACACCTGGCGTGTCTTTAGATTTTGCAGGCAGCAAGAACCTTAATTATGGTTTAAGTATTTTAAACCAGACCGCAGGCAACGGCGGCTACAGTTACCTTACTACCTACGGCTCTCTTGCTTACACTGGTGTACGTTTTGGCGCCAACGGTACAAAGCGAATTGCTTTTGGTATGCAGGCAGGTATGATCAATAGAAGGTTCAATCCTTCAAAGTTTACTTTAGGAGATCAATGGAATCCCATCACTGGTTATAACCCCGGTGCAGCTACAACAGAGGTTTTCACAAGTAACAACTCTGTAGTGCTCGATATTGGTGCAGGCGCCCTTTATTACGATGCCCAACCTGGAAAAAAGGCTAACCTCTATTTCGGATTTTCTGCCAACCATCTTAACCAGCCCGAAGATGCTTTTGCAAAAGACCGAAAAGAAAAATTGCCAATACGATTTACTGGTCATGCAGGCGTCAAATTAATGTTCAGCGAAACGGTAAGTTTTACACCCAACGTTTTGTATGCCCGCCAAGGCACTGCAGAGGAAAAAATGCTAGGTGGTTATGTACAATTGAAAGCAAGTGAAAACACCGATTTTCTGCTTGGCGCCAACTATCGTTTAAACGACGCCATTTCGCCCTATGCCGGTTTCTACCATAAAAACATGGTGCTGGGGGTAAGTTACGATGTTAATACATCCGATCTAGGCCGAATGGCAAAAGGCGCCAGCAGTTTCGAGATCTCTCTTTCCTTCATAGGAAAAAAATTATTTAAAACACCCGAGCAAGAATTTGTGTGTCCAAGGTTATAATAATGTTGCCCGTAAATTTTAGGATACTAACATTTGCTTTCCATAGCATCATCCTTGCGTCGCAATCACTTTATCGCCACACCAATATTCAACTTCAGGCTGTACAGCATAACTTGGTTAAGATTTCAAAACGGTCTAATTTTCATTCACTTTTTTCCTTATAAATAATGAAACGAATTTCTACCTCCCTTTTTAGAATAAGCATTTGTTCATTTGCAGTTCTTACATCAGTACTATCTGCTAATGCACAATTCGCCTATAACTATCTCAAAGCAGCAAATAACTACTTCAATAAAGGAGACTATTATTCAGCCTCCCAGTACTACGAAAAATACATAAGTACAAACAACACCAGTACCAAAAAGCAAGGTTTCGAACCTTACACCATAGCCGGCAATACTGCCAATATAAAAAGTAGTGGTAGCCCAAAATCTCTCAGCCGTGCAGAGGTGGTTTATAAGATTGGCGAGAGTTATCGAATGCTGAGAAATTTTGTGAAGGCAGAACCTTATTACAAAGAATTAGCAGACCTGGCACAACAGTTTCCCCACGCTAGATTTTGGTTAGCAAAGAGCCTGCGCTCCAATTCAAAATTCGACGATGCCGAAGCAGAGTTCTCAAAGTTTATAAATGAGTACCCTACTGCAGATAGTATTCGCAACGACGCTGGTAAAGAACTAGCCAACCTTCGCTTTATACAGGCACAGCTAAAAAAGACCGACATAAAGAACTATAAAATAAATCGTTTAACTGCTGATGGCCAGTCGCACGGCGCTGACTATGCACCTTCGCTGTTAAATAATAACAGCCTTGTTTTTACATCAACTCGTATTGATAGTACTGAAGGTGAAACGGCCAAACACATCAATCGTTTATACGAAGTCGCAACTAATAGTTCTGCATCTGCAGCAACAAAACTGAATATTCCGCAACCTTCCAATGTACACCAGGGCGTAAATACCTTTAGCCCCGATGGAAGCAAAATGTACCTTACAAAATGGTCAGGCGAAAACGTTAGTAAAAGTGCAGCAATCTATTTAAGCAGGAAAGAAAATGGTAAATGGTCCGATCCTGTATTATTAGCCGGCGACGTAAACGCTACAGGCTTTAATTCTCAACAACCATTTGTAACAGCCGATGGTAAATCACTTTACTATGCTTCAGATAAACCAGGTGGAGAAGGCATGTTTGATTTATGGATAATATCACTACAAGAAGATGGCAACCCAGCCTCTAGCTCATTAAACCTAGGCAAAACTATCAATACAGCAAACGACGAGCAAGCTCCTTTTTACCACAACGGCAAAACACTTGTTTTTTCAAACAATGGAAGAGTAGGAATGGGAGGTTACGACCTCTTCCAGGCAGAAGGCACCACCAATAGTTGGAAAGAACCCGAAAATCTTGGTTATCCTGTTAACTCAGTTAAAGATGACATCTACCTTGTAAGTAATGGATCGAATTACCTGCTTGATAACGTATACATCAGTTCTGATCGTTCTTCAGAATGTTGCCTCGAACTATACAACATTAGTAAAGTAAGAATGAAGAAAGTTTTTACTGGTGTAGTGGTAGATTGTAGTACCGGTTCACCTATCGCCGCTACTGAAGTAAAAATAGTAGGTACTAATAATGCCGCAATAGCTAATATCACCACCAATGAGCAAGGCAGGTACGAGGTGCTGCTTGATGAATACCAGCCACTTACCGTAACTGCTGGTAAAGCGGGGTACATAGCAAAAACGCATCAAATAACCGCCCCTGCTGATGCTGAACGCGACACTCTGGCAACTGCTGATATTTGTCTTGCTATGCCAATAGTAGAGAAGCCCTACGAGGAAAACAAACAAGTTGTTGTTGATAGTGTTTTCTACGAGTTCGACAAGCACAAGCTTAAACCGTCATCATATCCTTCTTTAAATGTAGTGGTTGATCTTTTAACAAAGCATCCTACTGCCATGCTTGAAATAAGCGCACATACCGACTCACATGGGTCTGATGAATACAATCTGGAGCTATCAGAACTAAGAGCAAAGTCTGTAGTTGAGTACCTTGTTTCTAAAGGCATTGAAGCTACAAGATTGCAAAGCAAAGGTCATGGCGAAACAATGCCAATTGCACCTAACACCAAGGTTAACGGAAAAGATAATCCTGCGGGAAGGGCCAAAAACAGGCGTGTAGAATTTAAGGTTATACATTACTAGTACTCCCCCCTTTATATATGAAAGAGGCTCCTTAGGGAGTCTTTTTCTTTTTAAATGGTTCCGTATGTAACTCATTTGTTATTACTTAAACAATCAGCATGAAACATGTTTCTTAAAACATTAATTGTATAGCAAAGGTTTTATAGCATTATATTGTGTAACTCGCTTGTGCTTTTATTCTTTCAGGCATCCCTTTAATATTGTTATACTTTATCGTTCATCCACCCTCACTTAAACACAGGATGCAACAGGACAGGCAAAATCTCTAATGAAACTATCTTTTCACTTAACATTGCGCACGCACACAAATATTGTTCTTACTAAAAAGGCAACTATAATAATTACGCAAGTAAAAAGTAGTAAGCACTAAAGTTTAATACACATCCCATAATTAATAAATAATTTTATTAACCAATAGTATAAAGTTACTCAACATCGTTGTGTCACTCACTTGTACTTTGCGTTAATAATCAACTGTAATTCTGTTGTTACTTTACACCTAACTTACTCATCATTGCCAGGAGGAACGACAAAGCAATCTGCTCTTGTTATAGTTGATCGAATGCACTTTGTAAAGTAGATTGCTTCGTTCCTGCAATTACGAGTAGGTATGAACTTGCTTAGTTACTGGTAAAGAGACGAGTTGGAATATGAAGCCTTTAACGACGAATAGAAAAACAAAAAGTACAAGTGAGTGACACAACGATGTTGAACACAGCTTTGAAGTGCGTAACATAAGAAATTTCTTTTACTTAAATATTGTTGACAAATTATAAAAGCGTCTCAGTTACTTTACTTAAATAAACAAACGATCTGCATGTACATAACACCAAAACACATCTATTTTATCGCATTGCTCTTGTTAGCAGGCTGCTTAAAGATGTTTGCACAAAGCGCTGATAAGTTTTTTCCTAAGCAAGATCTAATGACCATCGGCTCTTATTATTACCCTGAGCAATGGCCAAGGGAATATTGGGAAAGAGATATAAAAAAGATGGCTGAAGTAGGTTTTGAATTTACGCACTACGGTGAATTTGCATGGTCATTTATTGAACCTGAAGAAGGTAAATTTGATTTTGAATGGCTTGATAAAGCAGTGGAGCTTGCACACAAAAATGGTATTAAAGTTATCATGTGTACATCTACACCAACACCGCCGGCATGGCTTGCTCAAAAGCATCCTGAAATCTTAATGGTGAATGCAGAAGGAAGAACAATGCAACATGGTTCAAGGCAACATATCTCGTGGTCGAGCCCGGTTTATAGAAAACATGTAGAGCGCATGGTTGAAGCGATTGGCGAGCACTATGCAAAAGATAATCGCATCTGGGGTTGGCAGTTAGATAACGAGCCTTCGCATTATGGGCAATACGATTACAGCGTGGCGGCAGGCGAAAGTTTTCGCAAGTGGTTAAAGGCGAAATACAAGACAATTGATGAAGTGAATAAAGCATGGGGCACTGCTTTCTGGAGCATTCGCTACAACGATTTCAACCAGGTGTTAATACCAAACCCAAAAGAATTAATTGCGCAACCAAGCCCGCATGCAGTGCTTGACTTTAAAAGGTTTTCAGCAGATGAAGCAAATGATTTTTTAGGGCTGCAATATAAAATTCTGCGCAAGCATATTTCTCCCGATCAATGGATAACAACCAACCTAATGCCTGAACATGTTGATGTTGATCCGACAAGAATTACAAGTCTAGACTTTGTTACTTACACAAAATATTTAGTAGCGGGTTATGATAAAGGGGTAGGAACACAGGGTTTTAGAATGGGCTCTGCTACAAGTATTGCTTTTGCCAACGATTTGTTCCGCTCTTTTAATGGAACCACCGGTGTAATGGAACTACAGCCAGGACAAGTTAACTGGGGCAAGTTTAATTCTCAGCCTTTACCAGGTGCAGTTCGTATGTGGATTTGGCATGCGTTTGCTGGTGGAAATAAATTGGTTTGTAACTATCGCTTCAAGCAACCATTAACGGGAGGTGAACAATATCATTACGGCATTATAAGCACCGACGGTGTTACGCCAAGTACAAGCGGATTAGAATATATAAAAGTGATCAACGAGATTAAGGATTTGAGAAAGCAGTATAATGCTACTGCTAAAATGCCTACTGCTTATGCACGACGATCAACTGCGCTTCTTTACAATGCTGATAACAGGTGGGAGATGGACAACCAACCTCAAACGAACCAATGGGCATTCATGGATCATTTAAAGCGTTACTATGGCGCCTTAAAACAATTTGGTGCACCGGTAGATGTAATAACTGAAGACAGAGATTTTTCAAAGTATCCGGTAATGGTAGCACCTGCATACCAGTTGTTAGATGCTAACCTTGTTACCCGTTGGAAGGAGTATGTTCAAAACGGTGGGCACTTAGTTCTAACAACTCGCACAGGGCAAAAAGATCGCACTGGTAAGCTTTGGGAAATGAAATGGGCCGAGCCTATTTATGATTTGATTGGTGCTAAAGTTTCTTTCTATGATTTGCTGCCTGATAGCGTCCAGGGCACAATTAAAGCGGGCATACAAAACTATAAATGGAACAACTGGGCCGATGTACTTGACCCCTCTGCAGGCACGCAAGTTTGGGCTACTTATACTAATCAATATTATGCTGGTAAAGCTGCAGTAATATCTCGTAAGCTTGGCAAAGGAACCGTTACTTATGTAGGCCCTGATACTGATGATGGTGCTTTAGAAAGAGCTGTTCTCGCCAAGGTTTACCAGCAAGCAGGCATTGCAATTAAGAGTCTTCCCGAAGGAGTTATGATTGATTGGCGTGACGGTTTTTGGGTAGCTGTTAATTACTCTGACAAGCCTTATAATGTTGCAATTCCAATAGGTGCAAAGGTGTTGGTTGGTGAAAAACTATTAAAGCCTGCAAGTGTAGTTGTATGGAAAGAGTAATCGATTACTCTGGTTTTTTTGAATACCAGCATTAGTTTTCTATAGCAGCATCGTTGCGTCGCAATCACTTCGTCGACAAACCTTTGGTCAGCTTTAAAGACCCTTATAAGTGAGTAATTTATTTCTTCTTGTATGTCCTCTTCAACCATTCCTTTGGAACAGGAACAATGCAAATATTCATTGACCGATTATCGGCGGAAAGCATGGCTGATTGAATTTGAATCTTGGTACCGTCAGGACTAAACGTTGGATGGGTATGATCTGCTGCAGTTTCTTTATGACCAGTAGTAAGCATGATCATTTCTCTTGTATTTCTATCTATTAAATAAACGCTACGGGAAAAATCATCACCAACAGCCCAACGTCCGTCATACGAACCGTGGACATGCCATAACCCACTGCCGCTTGGTGTTTGGCCTGCAATGGTCATTTCTCTTGTTCTTAAATTTACTATCGCTAATCCTGTTGGCTTCTCACGAGTTCCTGACGGTCCCCATGCAGCTTCCTGGCCCGGGTTTGCACCACTTACTGGTGTGCCTGGTGCATTAACGCCTGTATTTGTTCCTGGTATTTTACGGTGGCCCATTATTGCCATTGCCACTTCGTCTTTTGTAATCACAGCTTCATGTGTTACCCATTCATAATCTGCTTCAGGGTACAAAGGTCTTAGTCCGGTTCCATCTGATCTTACAGTCCACGTACGTTGTGGCGACTTGCCACCTGTTTCCCAACAAAAAACAATCTCTCCACCAACCCAGGGATTTGTTTGTATATGTCCAATTTGAAATGGAACTGAAATAACATGTTTTATCTCTCGGGTATTAATATTCATTGCTGCAATACCTGAAGGCCCTGCACCCATATTACGTGGGCCGAAATTGCTTTTTCATTCTGTGCCTGCTGGTAAGTGTTTAGCAGCTGCTTCAGTTCCTACACGGAAGAATGCCCATTCTTCATCACCATCTAAAGCCATATCGCCACCTGCGCCTATTGATGCTGGAGTGGTACCGCAAACACGTTGATAAACAGAGGCAGCTTTTAAAGTTCCAGCTTTACTATCTGCAAAAAGCTTAGCCAAATCAACTTCAATAATTTGAACAGGACTATTTGCTATACGGCGACGAGCAGTATCAGGAGTGGGCCTTTGCGAAGTATCGCCACCTTGCCTTTGTGTACTGTCACGCATTCTTCTCGTTGCAGAATCTCTTCCTGGTGTTCGCATGAAATAAAGCTTCATAGATTTTCTTGCTATGTTCAGCATGCCAGAATATCCTCCTTCACTTACCTGTACTAAGTCGCCAGTTTTTTCATTAACTGCCATTGCTTCTCCGGCCACTTTACCTGAACGAAATATCAGCCATTGCCCATCAGATGTCCATTGATTATGTGTAGGGTAAATTTTAGAGTCTCCACTTTGACTAGATGTAAGGAAGGTTAACATAGTTCCTGTAACAGGATCTTTAACGACTTTACGTTCTGATGGAAAACGTTTGCCTATTTGTGACCAGGTAGTAGTGGCACTAAGCAATAATGTAAATAAGGTACTTGCAAGTATGTGATACAATTTCATATGGCGCGATTTGTATGAGCGTTAAGGCAAGAAAGTTCTAAGCTACCGGATTGCTAAAGTAATTCTATCCTGTAGCATACTGTAGGAATAGTTGCCAAGTGATTTGCGGATAAAGTGATTGCGACGCAACGATGATACTATGAAATACAAATGCTGGTATTAAAAAAACTACTGAAGCTTTACTTTTCATGATACAGCAGGATAGGCTATGAGATGAATTGTTTACATTTCGCTTTTAAATGATTGTTAGATATGCCAGCACTATTAACCGCCTCTCGTAATTCCGCAAGCAGAAGTCTTGCTTTTATACTTGCGGTGTTAGTTTCTACTGCAAGTTTCGCCAATACCGAGTGGTTTAATATTAGGACTTATGGTGCTAAGGGCGATGGCAAAACTGTTGATACGAAAGCAATTAATGATGCGATTGATGCAGCAGTAAAACAGGGTGGAGGCACTGTGTATTTTCCGGCGGGTACATTCTTAAGTTATTCAATTCGTCTTAAAAGCAACATTGCTTTATTTCTTGATCAAGGTTGTGTTTTGGTTGCTGCAGATTCAGCCGATGGAGGAAAGTATGATGCACCTGATGCTGGCCCTGGAAATAAGTACCAGGATTATGGTCACAGCCATTGGCACAACAGTTTAATTTGGGGGGAGAACCTGGAGAACGTTTCAATACTAGGTACAGGAACTATTTATGGTAAAGGCTTAAGCCGTGGTTTTTACAGGAATGAAAACTGGGAAAAGATTGGTGTAAATGCCGGCCCTTTTATGTGGGAAGGTGGAGCGAACAAAGCAATCGCATTAAAGCTTTGTCGCAATATTATCTTAAAAGATTTTACTTTAACCTACGGCGGTCACTTTGGAATTTTAGCTACTGGCGTTGACAATCTTACCATCGATAATTTAAAGATGGATACCAACCGTGATGGAATGGATATAGACTGTTGTAGTAATGTTCGTATATCAAACTGCACCATTAATTCACCTTATGACGACGCCATTTGTTTGAAGAGTTCTTATGCATTAGGCTATGCAAAGCCAACACAAAATGTAACGATTACTAACTGCCAGGTTAGTGGTTACGATCTTGGAACATTTATAAATGGAACTTATCAACGCAAACAATTTAACCAGGTGCCCGACCAGGAAGGACCTACTGGGCGTATAAAGTTTGGAACAGAATCAAATGCAGGTTTTAAGAACATCACTATCTCTAATTGTGTGTTTGACTACTGTCGTGGGCTTGCTTTAGAAACTGTTGATGGTGCTTTGTTAGAAGATGTAACTATCACTAACATTACCATGAGAGACATTGTAAACTCACCTTTCTTTCTTCGCCTGGGAGCACGTATGCGTGGTCCTAAAGAAATTCCTATTGGTAAACTTCGTCGGGTTATTATTAGCAATGTCGTCGCCTATAACGCAGACTCGCATTTTTCATCACTCATAAGCGGCGTTCCTGGTAACGATATTGAAGATGTGAAATTCAATAACATTCGTATTTATTATCGCCCAATTGATTCTCCTTTAGCAAGAATTCAAAGTGTTGTTCCCGAGTATGAGAAAACATACCCTGAGCCGCAAAAGTTTGGTGTGTTGCCTGCGTATGGTTTCTTTATTCGCCATGCAAAAAACATAGAGCTTAATAATGTTGAGATAAGTTATATGGGCAAAGAAACTCGTTCTGCCTTTATACTTAATGATGTAAAAAATATTGAACTACGCAATGTAAAAGCGCAGCCAACAACAGGTAAGCCATTATTCGATCTTAAAAATGTAAGTGACTTTTCGATAAGAGATAGTAAAGGAATTCCAAATAAAACGATACCAAAAGCTGCTCATCTTAAGTTTTGATAAAAAAAATTTTGGTAGTGAACTTTATACTTATCATAGTTGTGTCACTCACTTGTACTTGTAGCGCTTTGTGCAGCTTATTGCCTTGGCTTAATCTACCTGAAAATTACCTGTTGAAGCCCTTCGATTATTTAATTAATTCAATAACAAGCAGCTAGCTATTTTATAAGCATATACTTCAAGCCAGTAGTGTTTCTCATTTAAGCCGATTTTAATTTATCAAAAAGTACAAAACTAAGTTGCTTTTATTCTATTGCTAAAATAACAGTTCGATTAGTTTTGGTAGCACAAGCTGCTTAATAACTAACGATTAAAACTGTTATATGAAAAATAATCTCTCTCAGGAGCAAATTTCAAAATACCAAAACGACGGATTTGTGGTTATTGAAGATTTTCTTTCTCCTGATGAATTAGAATTTTGGCGCACAGCATTAGAAGAAGCTATTGCCAAACGCGGTGGCAATAAAATGCCTGACCGTAAAGAAGTGTACGGTAAAGGTGATGATGCTGATAAATCTTATTACGATAACGTGTTTGCACAACTAATTAATCTTTGGCAAGACAACGATAAGATGAAAGAGATTATGCTTGATGAGAGGTTAGGTAAAATGGCTGCTCAATTAGCTGATGTAGATGGTATACGTATATGGCACGACCAAGCCCTGGTGAAAAAGCCTTGGGCTAATCCTACATCATTCCACTTAGATACGCCTTACTGGTCGTTTAGCGACAGAAGAGCGCTTTCAATTTGGGTTGCCCTGGATGATGTTAATTATGAGAACGGATGTTTGTTCTTCATACCTGGTTCACATAAAACTACTCGTTTAGAAATTGCCGGCATAGGTAAAAACATGGGCTCTATCTTCAGTGTTTACCCTGAGTTTAAAGCAACAAAATCAGCGCCTGCTTTAATGAAAGCCGGTAGCTGTTCTTTTCATAATGGCTTAACTATTCATGGTGCACATGCTAACATGACTCCTGGTTATCGCCGTGCTATGACGTGTGCTTACATGCCTGATGGAAATACCTATAACGGTACCCAAAACATTTTGAACGACCAACAAATAGCTAATTTTAAAGTTGGGGATCCTCTTGAAGACGATAACCAAACCCCACTAATTTACAGTCGCACAAAACAAGCAGTTACAAATACACAAGAGCAAGCTGCAAGTAAAGTATAAATAGGCTTCACGGATATTAATATGAACAAAAAGGCATTGTTATCAATAGTATTTGTATTTTTTTTATTAGCAGTAAAAGCGCAGGAAACAACCAAATACATTTTTATAAACTTAGCACCAGGCAAACATTACCGAATTGCAAAACCTTCCACTTTCACAAGAGAAGTTTTTGATAAAGTAACCAAAAAGATCAATGCGGCTGATAATAAAAAGCTTCGTATTGGCATCTCTTACATCTTCGATTTTTTATCTGCTGATGCAGATTCTATTGATAAGAGTTTAGATCGATTCCTTTTGCTAAGCAAAGAAACTGGTGTGCCCATCTTTATTCATTTAGATGGTATTAATTGGCTTAATGGTAGGCCGGACTTATTTAATTGGTGGGATCCAAAAAAGCCGGGTTACAATCCTGAGAACAAAAAAAATGTTGAGTGGAGTGGATGGGACGAATCGCAGGCTATTAAAATTTCGTGGCGCAATTGGGGAGCACAATTTCGAGTATATCCTGCGCCTAACATTGCAAGCCCAACTATCATTGCTGCACAGGTAGCAGGTTTGAAAAGGTTGGTGCCAAAAATTACAAAATGGTACAATGCTTTACCTGCCCATCAAAAGTATTTGCTAGGCGGGGTAAAGGTGGGTCACGAAGCAAGTATTGGGGTTAATGCCTACTACTATAAAAATGGAAACAGGTACATTGAGCAAATGCCAAATAACACCAGTTTAGACCCGCAGGAAAGTTTTAACATAGAAGCAGGTTTCACTGGTGGTTTAGCGCCAATTGGTTATGCCGCAGTTAAAACAGCTGGCATAAAAAACAAGGGACGAATTACGGCAGCGGACATGGAACAGGTAGTTTATAAATTTCTTGATACGCTCAGTGTAACTACCCATGCCCTTGGCCTGCCACAAAACCTAATTTACACACACCAGGGCGGCACTTATGCTCCGTGGGATAAGCACTTAAGTTTTCAACCGGCTAGCAATAATTATTCGCTGCCTGGTTATAGTTTATATAGTACCAACCCTGCAACTGCCGGCGATCTTACTGATGTTTTAGACCGAAGAACGGTTTCAGGTTGGGCAGCAGCAGAGTGGTGGTGGCCCGGTAGCAACAAGATTGAGTGGATGAATAATATACTGCAAACGCTTTCATTTAAAGACTGTCGGTTGTTAGCCATTTTTAACTGGGATAGCTTAGATCATTTTCCTGATGCGGTTCCGGCAATTAGAGAAGTAGTTGCTACCTGGAAGTAGTCTGTTTTAGTAGGATTTGTTAGTGAGCATTTGTACTACTATTAAGCATTGTTGTGTCACTCACTTGAACGGTTAGTAATTCTATTCGTCATTAAGAGGAACGAAGCAATCTAATAATTTCATTTTAGAGTTGCTTAACTAAATGAAACAGTTCTATAAGTGAACAAGGCTTCGACAAGCTCAGCCTGACATTGATTAGTTGCTTTATACATACTGTCACCCTGAGCTTGTCGAAGGGTTGCGAAGGAAGGGAGATGAAGACGAAGTGATAAGTACTAAAGCAAACGTCATTGCGAGGAACGAAGCAATCTGATAATATGTTGTAGAATTGTTTCACTAAATGCAGCAGCACTATAATTTAGCAAGGCTTCGACAAGCTCAGCCGGACAAGTTGATGTTGATGCTTATTCTCTGTCACCCTGAGCTTGCCGAAGGGTAGCGGAGGATGGAAATGAAAACGAAATGATAAGTATTACAGGAACGGTCATTGCGAGGAACGTAGCAATCTGATGATGTAATTATAAAGCTGTTAATTAAGTGCAGCAGATTGCTTCGTCGTTCCTCCTCGCAATGACGACGAGTATGGTTAGGCATTACTTACTTGATGATAAATGAACCAACAGTACAAGAGTGTGACGCAACGATGCTGCTATGAAAATCAGGTGCTGGATCAACAAATAAAAAAGATAAACTTCTAACGTAATTAAATAGAAGTTTGGCGATTACGATTGTTATTAAAAGTCTTATGAATAAACGAAATACGATACTTGCTTTTTGTCTTTTATTTATCTCTGCAATTGCTACTGCACAAAGTGGTAATAGTGTTAGCATTCCTTCCTCGGCTGGTGTTCATAAAATTAGTTTAGATGGTAATTGGCAATTTACAATTGCTAAAGGTGACTTAATGCCTAAATCATCCGCGCCGGAAGTTGTAGATGCAAAGGCGAAAGATATTGCAACTTCACTTGCTAAAAAGGGCAAGTGGACAGATGTGCAAGTGCCACAATTCTTGAATAGAATTTCTTGGTGGTTGCCCGATGTTTCGAAGGAATATGAGCAACAGGAAATTGAGCGTGTAGCAAAGCTGCCTGAAGGTGCAACTACAACGCAGGCAGGTTGGTATGCAAAAACTATTAATGTTCCTGCAGGTGCATCAACAAAAGAAGTGTATGCAAACTTTGAAGGCGTTGCATTGGTATCAAGAGTTTACTGCAACGGTGCATTAGTGGGAAGTCATTTAGGAATGTTTGGATCATTCAAATGCAGGCTTACACCTTACTTAAAACCAGGACAGAATAATCAGTTGTTAGTGTATGTTGAAAGAGCGGTTAAGTCGGGTGAAGGCGATAAAGTTATTTCAGTTGAAGTGAGTGTGCCTGTAACACAAAACATGTTATTATCACTTAATAAAAGCATGTTTGATAAGATTGGTCCGAAGTATAATGTGATGGGTATTTGGTTGCCGGTAACATTAGAAGTATCTGAAGATGGTGGACATATTGCTGATGTGTTTTTCAATCCAACTTTAACTGGTCATAAAATGGAGTTTAGCATTGAAAATCCTGACCTTCATAAAACCGCTTCTGGTAAATTAAGTTATACGATCACTAATAAAAAGACAGGTAAAATTTTAGTAAGTGAAACAGTAAAGTCCTCCCTTAAAGTTGCTCCTGGTGACACAACAACTTTCAGCATTACTAAAACCGGATTAAAGCCTGAACTATGGTCACCTGATATTCCTAACCTATATGTAATGGATGTAAAATGGACATCACCATCGGGGAAATTAATACATCGGTGGAAAGACAAGGTTGGCTATAGAACTGTAACTGCAAAAGGTGCACAGGTAATTTTAAATGGTAAACCTTATTGGTCTCGTGGGGCTAACATGCCACCTTATGGATATAAACCTAATGATGAAAAAGTAGCAAGAGGCTTTTTAAAATTAATGCACGATGGTAATACGGTGATGACACGTTCTCATGGTAATCCATGGAACCATATGTGGTTTACTGCTGCTGATGAAATTGGCATAGGTGTTAGTTGTGAAGGAGCTACATGGGTTTTATTAGCCAAAGAAATTCCACCCGCAGGTAACATAGCCGCATGGAAGAAAGAGACTTTAGAAATGGTGAAGCAATATCGCAACCATCCAAGTATTCTTTTCTATATAGTATCTAATGAAGGTCTTGCACAAGGGGAAGATTTTAAGAACATGGATAAGTTATCTATCTATAAAGATGTGATAACAGATATGCGTAAGATTGATAACTCAAGGTTGATCTTTCAAACATCTGGTAACCCTGATCACCTTGGTATAGCTGATATAGAAGATACACACTCGTATTGGGATTGGTATTGGTCATCTTCTTACGTGAATGATTATACAAAGAAAGGACACGGCTTACCGCATAATCCTAATCGTCCTTTCTTAAACCATGAAGCTGCTGTTCCTTATAGCATGATTGATGATGGTAGTGTTCATCCTTCCTACATTCCCCGTTATTGTGCGCAAGCATGGGTTGGAGATTTGGGTGTATTTGGAGGTGACTATTCTTACTTCCAGGAACATACAAGAGCGGTTTCAAAATTAAAGATGGAGAAGCTCCGTTACAGCAGGGCTGCACAACCAACTGCCGGTTACATGTTGTTCAGTAACGTTACATGGATACAAAATGCTTTATCGAAACCTGTAGAGCAATGGAAACCTTTTCCTGTTTATGATGGTGTAAAAGATGCGTCTCAACCTGTACTTGTTGGGCTTACAAGTACGCAGTATGTATTTTATGCCGGAACAGGTGTAGCAACAGATGTGTATGTTGTAAATGATGATGCAAGAGGATCAGGTTTTAAAAACCTTGAAGCTGTTATAGCTTTCAAAGATGCTAATGGTAAAACTGTTTCGACTTCTAAATTTCTTTTAGGAAACATTGGTTATTACGAAGTGAAAAAAAATCCGGTTCAGTTTAAAGTACCTGGTGTTGTTGCTACTTCCAACAATTATACCATCAACGTTTCTTTGTACAATGGAACTAAAGTTATAAGCTCTAATAATTATCCTGTAAGAATTATTGCAAAGGATGGATTGACAAATACAGCTGATAAAAGTAAGGTTGTAGGACTGTCAAGTGTAGCACCGCAATTAGTTAATTATTTAAAAGCTGCAGGTGTAAATGCAGTAGATATACAAGCGTTGAAAGATAGAGCTGATATAATTATTGTAGGATCAGCGGATGCAACTTCAACCAAAGAACAATTGGAAAAAATATTAAAACCAGGAGGACGAGTACTGGTTTTAGGACAAGGTGAAAAAGCACAACGTTTTTGCAAAGAAATTATAGCAACTTACAGTGATAGTGCCAATCAAATTATTGATAAGTCTCCAAATCGTGAAGCAACAATTCAAAATGTTCAAGGTGAATTTGTTGAGATGTTGCATTACAATAACAGTACTGCTTTACATAAAGGGCTGCAGCCAATGGATTGGAAATGGTGGGCTACAGGTAAGGACAAACCAGCGTTTGTAACTATAGCAAGCCATAAAATAAAGACAGAAAGAGATAATGTAATTCCTTTAGGAAGATACCTTGAGCCACATGCTTACTGGAGTGGTAACCTCGATGAAGTTTACAAGCAAAAGATTGGTTATCCTGTGTTTGCAGTTAACTATCCATGGGGACAATTGGTGGTGTGTGACCTGATTATTGAAGGCGCAATTGAATATGATCCAAGGGCAGGACAAACCATTCTTAATTTATTAACTGCAGATATAAAAAAGTAAATTACTATACAATCACAGGCTGAAGAGCTGATAAACACCAAGCAAAAAATTTTTTAAATGAGCATTAAGCAAAGCCAATTGTTGTTCGTATGTCTGTTTATAATGTTGCTATCAACATCTTTAAAAGCACAGGATAACAAAGAGATTAACCCTCAACTTTTGAAGCAATGGTCTGCTTCGTGGGTATCTATTGCTGATGTACCGCAAAAGGATTATGGAGTTTATCATTTCAGAAAAACATTTAACCTGGGTAGCAGACCTTCTAAATTTATTGTTCATGTAAGTGCCGATAACCGGTACCGGTTATTTGTAAATGGAAAGCCAGTTTGTTATGGTCCTGCTCGAGGTGACCTTTATAACTGGTATTATGAAACAGTAGATATTGGTCCTTTTCTACAAGCGGGTAACAATACAATTTCATCTATTGTTTGGAACATGGGTGTTTATGCTCCTGTTGCACAAATATCAAACCGTACTGCTTTTGTAATGCAAGGCAACACCGAAAAAGAACAGGTTGTTAATACCGGAACCGGCTGGAAAGTTTTCCAAAATCTTTCATACAAACCTTGCTCAATAGATAATGCTAAGCGGATGAATACCTACATGGTTATTGGACCAGGAGATGAAGTAGATGCACTTACTTATCCTTGGGGATGGGAGACTCCATCATTTGATGATACTAAATGGCAAGCAACGGTAAGTATTACCAATCCTGCTCCACTTGGTTATGGTACTGACAATTATTGGAATTTAGTGCCAAGGAATATTCCTCTAATGGAAGAACGCTTGCAAAGAATTCCATCTGTAAGAAAGGCAACAGGGATACAAGTGAGTAATGACTTTTTAAATAAGAAAAGTCCCCTGATTATTCCGGCTAATAAAAGCGTTACAATGCTATTGGATCAATCTTATAATACGGTTGCTTATCTTGAAATGATCGTAAGTAAAGGTAAGGGAAGTACTATTAAACAAACTTATACCGAAGCGTTGGTAACACCAGATGGATACAAGAATAATAGAAATGAAGTTGAAGGCAAGTTGGTGATTGGCAACTACGATATTTTTCATCCTGATGGTGGTTTAGGTCGATTATTTCGTCCGCTATGGCAACGCACTTATCGATACATACAATTAGAGATTACAACGAAGGAAGAGGAGTTAGTGATTAATGATTTTTATGGAATGTACACCGGTTATCCCTTTGAAGTAAAATCTTCCTTTACAAGTAATGATAAATCGCTGCAACAAATATGGGATGTAGGTTGGAGAACTGCCCGCCTTTGTGCCGGTGAAACTTACTATGACTGTCCTTACTACGAGCAATTGCAATATGAGGGTGATACCCGCATTCAATCACTCATCTCTTTGTATGTAACAGGCGATGATCGGCTAATGCGTAAAGCGATTATAGATTTCAATAATTCCCGTGTGCCTGAAGGCCTTACACAAGGTAGGTATCCAAGCAATAGATTACAGGTTATTCCTCCCTTTTCGTTGTATTGGGTGTCTATGTTATACGACTATCTGATGCACCGCAAAGACGAGCAATTTGTAGAAGGTTTTTTAATGCCTGTTCGTGGCGTTTTAGATTGGTACGAAAAGCGAATTGATAAAGAAAAGGCAATGCTAGGGGGAATGAAGTGGTGGAACTTTGTTGATTGGAACCTGGCGTGGCCTCACGGAACACCAGACGGAGCAAACGAAGGCCATTCTTCTATCATTTCACTTCAATACGTTTATACACTTCAACAGGCTGCTGTTCTTTTCGATCACTTTGGTAAAAAAGCTGAAGCTAATCATTATCGAAAATTAGCAGCTGAAATTAATGAAGGAGTATATAGACAATGCTTTAATAAAGCAAGGGGTGCAATGGCTAATACACCTTTGAATAATACGTATAGCCAACATGCCAGCATCATGGGTGTTCTTACAGGAAGCATTCCTGTAAATGATATGCAAGCAGTGATGAACAAAGTTTTAAATGATACATCATTAAGCCAGGCTACATTTTACTACCGGTTTTATTTAACGAGAGCCTTGAAGAAAGCAGGTATGGCAAATATGTATTACTCGCAGCTGAGGCCTTGGAGGGAAATGCTTGATATCGGATTAACCACTTTTGCTGAAAACCCTGATCCTACAAGATCTGATTGCCATGCGTGGAGCTCAAGTCCTAACTATGATTTCTTTGCAACCATTTGTGGAATTAATCCTGACAAACCTGCTTTTGCATCAATTAGGATAGAACCTGCGATGGGTGAACTTCAACAAGTCCGTGGATTGATGCCTCATCCAGATGGAAATATAATTGTTGCGTTTAATAGGAAAGGTGCTAAAGGAGTTCAGGCTGAAATTACATTACCGGAAAATTTAAAAGGCAATTTTATCTGGGAAGGTAAAACAGTAGCTTTAAAAAGCGGGTTTCAAAAAATAACATTATAAAAAATAGAATAACTAATATAAGATTAATAAACACCCCCAATGCATAGTTCAAAAACATTTAGGACTAAAGTAAACCTCGCATTTTTAGGGTGGGGCTTACTTGCATTAATTTCTGTTAAAAGTGCTTCCGCCAAAGTTGTCCTTTCTCCTCTTTTCAGTGATAATATGGTGTTGCAGCAAAAAGATAAAGTAGCACTATGGGGTAAGGCAGAGCCCAATAAAAAAGTTCTAATCACTACTTCATGGAACCAAAAAAAGTATACAGTTGCTGCTGATGCAAATGGTCTATGGAAAGCAAAGGTTACTACGCCTAAAGCGGGTGGTCCTTATAACCTTACATTTAATGATGGCGAAACCACAACATTAAAAGAGGTATTAATAGGTGAGGTTTGGATCTGTTCTGGACAATCTAATATGGAGATGGGCTTGGAAGGTTATGGAAAAGTAAAGAACTATAAAGAGGAAGTTGCAGCAGCAAACTTTCCAACTATACGACTACTTAAAGTTGAAAAAGGTACAAGTACTCAACAATTAACCGAAGCAAAGTTTAGTGAAGGATGGCAAGTATGTTCGCCTAAAACTGTTCCTCAATTTTCTGCTGTTGCTTACTTCTTTGCTCGCAACATTCAGCAACATCACAATGTTCCTATTGGTTTAATTCAAACGGCTTATTCGGGTACACCTGCGCAATCATGGGTAAGTGGTGAAGCATTAGAAGCAATACCTTCTTATGGTACAGTTGTAAAAGTAATTAGTAAGCAAGCAGGTTCTCCTAAAGATGCACATATACCTTCTGTTCTTTTCAATGCAATGATCAACCCGTTAATTCCTTATGGAATTCGTGGTGTTATTTGGTACCAAGGCGAATCGAATGATAAGAAGGCACAGCAATACAAAACATTATTTCCATTGCTGATTAAAGATTGGCGGGATAGATGGAATAACCAGTTTCATTTTTATTATGTTCAATTAGCAAATTTTACAGAGGTATTAGATAAGCCTGTAGAGTCAACATGGGCTGAATTACGTGAAGCACAACTGCAAACATTGCAGGTTCCAAAAACAGGGATGGCTGTAGCGATAGACATTGGGGAAGCAAAAGATATTCATCCAAAGAATAAACAAGATGTTGGATCTAGATTAGCATTAATTGCACGATCAGAAGTGTATAAAGAAAAGGTTGCTTACTCAGGTCCTATTTATAAAAGAACCAAAGTAAAAGGAGATAAGATCGAATTAAGCTTTAATCATGTTGAAGGTGGCTTACAAGCAAAAGGTGATACACTAAAAGGTTTTGCAATAGCAGGTGCCGATAAACATTTTTATTGGGCACAAGCTAAAATTGAAGGGGATAGAATAGTGGTTTGGTCAAACCAAGTGAAGGTGCCTGTGGCAGTACGATATGCGTGGGCTAATAACCCAATTTGTAATTTATATAATAAAGCAGGACTTCCTGCAAGCCCTTTCCGTACAGATAATTGGAAAGGAATTGCTGAATAAGATTTTTTGGACATTCATAATATAATTGGCTAACATGGTTATTAAAAAAACGATTGCTGTTGGAATTTTTCTTTCTGTTACATTAATTAATAATTCAAATACTGTTATTGCCCAGGCTATCATTACAAAGAATGATACAAAGAGTAAAATCGTAACCTTTGGTAATAAAAAGATCAAACTAACATTAGATTATAATGGTAAGGCTAATGTTTCTGCGTTAGAAGTTAATAGTCAAAAAGTAATTGACGGAACTGCAGGTATTTATTCTGAAGTTAGAACTCCAAAGGCTTCTTATTCTTCACTTCGTACAACTGGTGCACCAACGATTGTAACAACTGCTAATACAGTTAAACTATCTGGTATAGCTTATGGTGATAAGGATTTAACTATTAATGAAACATGGAAGTTTACGATCAAAGACAATGATGTAAAGTTGGATGTTGATCGAACGTTTTCAAAAGCAACTTTGGTTGAGGAAGTCTCTCTGCCATCTTTCAATTTTAATAACATTAATACATGGGAAGGAGCTTACCAATCATATGGTGGTTTAGCGTGGTTTTATTTGTTCAATGAAAGATTGGCTACCTATGGTGTTCATTCTAACTCCTCACGTTTTTGGAACAGCAAGAATGGAAATGGTTTAAAGGTTTCGGTTGATGCACCCGGAAAGGAAGTGGCGATGAAGTATACAAGGACGAATGATGATAAGTTAGCGTATACAGTAACAGTTACTGATAAAGAAATAATACCACGCTACGATAGTGGTACCAATCGTAAAAGATTTATACGTGGTGCTACAAATGTCTGGTCTGCTTTTAATGTTCCTGCAGGTAAAACTTCTCAAAGTATCACCCTTTCTTATTTTGATTTCAATAAAGAATTTGGACGTGGAAAGTTTGTAGGAATGAATGGTGAACAAGTAAGCTCTGTATTAAATACAATTGCAAGAATTGGTGTTATTGATAGAAAACATTTTGGTGGTAACAGTTGGCATACACCATATGGTCCTATCTGTTTGCACGAGCAATACATAGCTCAAATGGGATTAGCAATTAATGACAATACTTACTTAAGTGGTTATAAAGAGGGTCTTGATTATTATCGCGACAATGCTATTAAACCTGATGGTCGTGTTTGGTCCCGCTGGGCATATAACAATGTTGACATTATGCCTGGGCAGGTAACAGACAAAGGTTTCTACGAAGCGCAGTGGGGTTTCCTGCTTGATTCAAATCCTGATCTTGTTACCAATGTTGCTGATGTTTTTGATATGACAGGCGACAAGGCCTGGGTGAAGACACACCAACAATCATGTGAGAAAGCGTTAGACTGGATCATTAACAGGGATAGCGATAAAGATGGTTTAGTTGAGATGATGACTGATAGTCATAAAGAAGCAAGAGGTAGCGATTGGATAGATATTATTTGGGCTGCATATGAGAATGCTTTTGTAAATGCTAAACTTTATTATGCACTTACTAAATGGGCAATTGTAGAACGTGAATTAGGTAACACAACAAAGGCAAAACAGTATGAAGACTTTGCTGCTAAAATGAAAACGAGTTTTAATAAGTCAACTAAGCAAGGTGGCTTTTGGGATGAAGAAAAACAGTGCTATGTGCATTGGTTAGATAAAGACAAGAGTGTACATGGAAGAAACATGGTTACACCTGTAAACTTCATGGCTATTGCTTACGGTATTTGTGATAATGAAGCAAGAACCAAAACTATTCTTGATAACATTGAGACACAAATGCAAAAGGAAAAGCTATTCTTTTGGCCTCTTACGTTGACAAGTTATGAAGTAGGCGAAGGACGAGAAACACAATGGCCTTTCCCTGAATATGAAAATGGTGATCTGTTTTTATCATGGGGTGCAGTTGCAGTAAAAGCATATGCTGATTATAAACCAGAGCTTGCGTTAAAGTATGTGCGTAATGTTATGGAACGTCATACGCAAGACGGATTGGCATTTCAACGATATGGACGTGTAAAGCAGGATGGAAGAGGTGATGATATTCTATCTGGGAACAGTCTTTCTGTAGTTGGATTGTACCAGGCTATTTATGGTATCAATCCCATGTATAACAGGTTCTATTTAAATCCTCATATTACTAAAGATCTTGCAGGTACTGAATTGAAGTACAACTATCACGATCAGAAGTTAACTATTGGTTTAGATATGAATCGTTATGCTGTTTCTAATGAGAAGCATAAGATTATTTCAAATAAACATTTTGGTTTTTATAGTAAAGCAAACCAAGTGTCGTACTTCAATGGAGACGATGCAATTGCTGCAATGACAGCGAAGACAGAAGGCAACGGTAAGCTGACAATTGATGTAGAGAATTGGGATGCAACTAAGATTTCTTTCAATCAAACTTGTGGCGATAAGCAAGCAAAGAAGATACTTTATACTTTCAATCAGCTAACCCCTAATTCTTACTACACTGTAAGAGCAAATGATAAGCAGTTGATGCATGTAAAAAGTACTGCTAATGGTACACTTATTTTTAATCATAAGACTGGACCTGTTGCAGGTAAGATTGTAGTTACTAAAGGATAAATACAAACGTCATTGCGAGGAGGAACGACGAAGCAATCTACTCATATGAAATTAAGGCAACGAGAAAGTTGTAAGGCAGATTGCTTCGTTCCTCGCAATGACGAACAATAGTTGTCAGGCTGAGCGTGTCGAAAGCCTTGCTCGGCATTTGTAATAAGATGAACAACACTTCGCCAAGCTAAGTGTGACATAGAACTTTGAGGCATAGAACATAAACAATGACGAACAAAGAGATACGGTACAAGTGAGTGACACAACGATGATGAGTAAAGAAACAAAAGCCCGTAACAAAAGAATTATCTATAAATAAATAACCAATTGGAAAGAAGAAATTTTTTAAAAAATGTTACACTTGGTGCGGGTTCGTTGCTTGCAAGTCCGCTTCTTTCCAATGCTGAAACGGAACAGGCTGATGCTTTTGCAAAGCGGAAAAAACTTCCACTCCATCAATTAAAAAAACCACTGGCTATTGCTATGTGGGATTTCAGTTGGATACTTCGCCATCATCGTTATGGCGAATTTGAAAACTGGGATAAGGTGTTAAATGAATTAGCGGAGCGAGGTTATAATGCGCTTCGGTTAGACATTATGCCGCAGTATATTGCAGCAGACACTGACGGTAAAATCACCGAAGAATTCAGGAGTTTTAAGAATGGTTGGGCACCTGCAAAATGGGGCAACGATTATACGATGAGCTTCAGGCCCAGAGAGGCTTTGCTCGAGTTTTTGCCTATGTGTAAGAAGTATGGATTTAGAGTTGCGTTGTCAAGTTGGTTTACTAATCATGGTACTGGTGCAAGAGGAATCTTTAACGAAGAAGGCGGGGCTTTAAGAGCATGGACAGAGACGCTTACTTTTTTGCAGCAACATAATTTGTTAGATGATAACATCATTTATATTGATTTGTTGAACGAGTATCCGAGGTACTTTGGATACGATTGGTTTCATAATCAAATGCGAAATCGTGGCGATGTTGCAAACTTTAAAGCAAACAATCCTAATGCTTTTGTGCCTGAAAATTTAGACATGAAAGTTGGTGGCTTCAATGTTTTACAAACAAAGTTTATGCATGAATTTGGCAATGATCTCATACAAAAGTTGAAAGCTCGTTTTCCCGCTTATCCTTACCAGATGAGCGTTACTTACACCACGCCTTTAGATAGCATCGACATCTCGCAATTTGGTACGCTTGATTATCATTTGTGGTTCACTGCCGCTGCTGATATTCCGCATTGGCGGTCGTTAGGTGGCATCGATCAATCAAAAGATAATCGTCCTGCTTTTAATGAATTGCTTAAGTTTTGGGAAGACAAAAAACCTGAGATGACACAGTGGATGGACAAGGCAATCACTGCTGTTGCAAACAAAGGTCGTCTACATAAAATACCTGTTGGCAACACTGAAGGTTGGGGTCCTGTTGGTTGGTTAGATCACCCTGAGCTTAATTGGAATTGGGTAAAGGAAGCCGCCGACATTGCTGTTGAGCTTACAAAGAAACACGACAACTATAAGTACATCTGCAGCTCCAATTTTACGCATCCCCAGTTCAGAGGAATTTGGGAAGATGTAAAATGGCACAGAAGAATCACGAATAGGATAAAGGCTTAAGTGGTTAGTGGTTTTTATGTACTTAGCATTGGAACAACTATTAAACATAGTTGCGTCGCACACTTGAACCGCAAATCGTTACTGGGCCTTAGCAGGCTTTTATGCAAAGAAGCAAAGACACCAGGTTTTTCTTTGCCACTTATATTTTTCCTGTGCCTCTTGGCGTGATAATAATAAATGATGAAATACAACTTTTATAAAATCGTTTCGCTTCTTATTGTTCATCTAAGCATAAGCAGCTTGCTATTTGCACAACGAACAATACCATTGTATAAAGGTGAAATCCCTAATTCAATTGAAGGATCTGTGATAGATAAGAGCAATGCAGATTCAAGTGTATGGCATCGCATTTCAACTCCAGCCCTAAGCATTTATTTACCAAAACAATTACAAAGAAAAAGAAGCGCAGTGATCATTTGTGCCGGAGGTGGCTATGCTGGTTTAAATATTAAAAGAGAAGGTTACAACGTTGCTGAAGCATTCAATAAAGAAGGCGTTGCAGCCTTTGTTTTACGCTATCGCTTACCAGATGATAAGACAAACAATAATAAATCAATTGCTCCACTGCAGGATGCGCAGCAAGCCATAAAAATGGTAAGGGACAGCGCAGCAAAATGGAACATAGATGCTGATAAGATTGGTATAATGGGGTTTTCGGCTGGTGGGCATCTAGCCTCATCTGCAGGTACACATTATACAAATATTACTATTCCTAATCCAACCAATACAAGTCTTCGTCCTGATTTTATGTTGTTGGTTTACCCGGTTATTAGCTTCACTAATACAATAGGGCATATTGGTTCAAGAGATAATTTGATTGAAAAAAGCCCTACAACTGCTAATATTAATTATTTTTCGAGTGAGTTGCATGTAAACAAGCAAACTCCGCCAACCTTCCTGGTCCATTCAGGAGATGATAAAGTTGTGTTGGTTGCTAATAGCATCAAGTTTTATGAAGCGTTGAATAAGAATAATGTTTCTGCAGACCTGCATATCTATTCAAAAGGCGGACATGGTTTTGGTGCGACACCCACTTTTGAAGAATGGTTTGGAAGATGTTTACATTGGATGAAAAGCAACAAATGGATGAGCAATAAATAACAGCATGAAACAAATTCTAATTGTTACACTCTCTTTACTTGTTTCCCTTTGTGCCCATTCACAATTCTCCAGGGGTTCTGCAAATAATACCTACTGGAATATTCATTTAAACATTCTTCCTTATAGGCTTCCTCCTTCGCCTGTAGATTATTAGGTAACTTATTTTATTCTTGATAAGGATGGTGATCCAGTTATCATTAAATCTGTTTCTACCAATAATACTCCTTGTGTTGGTTAGATGATGACGATGTCATGAAGACTGGTGCCGAAGGGAAGACAGATAGGGAATGCTCCATCAATTGGAAAAAAAGGGCCAGAACGGCTTTTGGATGCCGTGCTATTATTTAACGATCTAAGTGATCCGTTTAAAAAAAAGGATGCTAATATGTTGTTGAACAAGCTTTAGAGATTGTAATATGGTGGGGTTGGAAGTTGATGTTGAGGTAATGTTATGTTTTCAGTTGAACAATGTGATATAAGTACAAGTGAGTGACACAACGATGTTGACAGAAGTGAAAGTGCTGGTAACAAAAAGATAAATAAACTATGCAAATAAAAATACTTGCGCCTTTATGGGGGCATGAACATTTGGAGTATGGCGCTTTCTTAAATAAGATGAGGTTTGCAGGCTATGATGGGTTTGATACCTGGATACCGGACGATGCAAATGAAAAGAAGTTGTTGTTTGATTACTTGCAGCAACATGAAATGTATATAGTAACACATCAGCACCAGGCAGGTGGCGAAACTTTTGAAGCGTTCAAAACTTCATTTCGGAAGAACTTGTATGCTTGTGCTGAACCTGCTCCAATTCTTATAAACTCGCATACTGGGCGAGATTATTTTTCATTGGATCAAAACCTTCAGCTGATTGATATTGCTTTAGAGTTTACAGCAAAGACAGGAATTATGGTAGTACATGAAACGCATAGGGGAAGAGTAGGGTATAGCCCGCAAATGACTGCAGAAATATTTGCTGCACGAAAAGATTTTATGATAACAGCAGACCTAAGTCATTGGGTGTGTGTTACTGAAAGTATGTTAGAAAATTTTTCGGCAACACTGGATGAAGCTATTCTTCGTAGTCGCCATATACATACCCGTGTAGGTTATGAAGAAGGGCCACAGGTGCCTCATCCTAACGCACCTGAGTGGAAGTATGCTTTAGATAAGTTTGTTGCCTGGTGGGATAGGATAGTGGAATTAAATGCAGTGAATGAAGTTTGTGTTATGCCAATGACAACAGAGTTTGGACCTCAACCTTATATGCCTTCAATACCATTTACCAATACACCCGTTGCTGATCAGTTTGCTATCAATTGTTTTATGAAAGACTTTGTGCATGAAAGGTATCAACAATACCGGCATTAATTTTCTTGCTCTACACCTTCGGTTCGGTAATACTTCGGAGAAACACCGTTCTTCTTTTTGAAAAGCTTTGAAAAGTAAAAGACCGAGTCAAACCCTGTCTGATCTGCCACCTCATTGATGTTAAGTGCAGTTGTTGTAAGTAAATCTTTAGCCCGGTTCAACCTAAGATTTAGATGGTATTGATTAGGAGATTCGCC
>JAQBNN010000156.1 GCA_028288505.1 Segetibacter sp.
TATTACCATCTTATTTAAAAAAGGAATGAACAAAAGAATAGAACTTCTAATGATATCGCCACTGTACATGAGCAAAGAAAAGCAGGAACAAATAAACAAAAAACTAGAGCAATTAACACAGCTGGTGGGGGTTGTAAAATAAGTGAAAATGAAATTTAAAGCACTCATGGTATTCTCTATTTCTATAGCTGTGGTAGAGGCAAGTTTTGCGCACACTACTACGCGAGAAAACATGCAAATAGCAGCTGACTTAAAATCCTCGTTCACCAAGGAACAGTATGATTCAACGAATGGGGTGGTAGTACATAAACAAATGCGGGGTATTTCTCAAGGTAGCTTGCTGTCACCAGTTCGTTCTGTCCCTGCTTCTTACTACTCACAACACATCGGCTTTTTTTGTAAAAAAGAGTTACAGCTGGAAAAGGCTGTAAAAATTCCCATTAGATTTCGTTTAGGAAGTGTTGCATACACTGATAAAATGGAAGGTAAGGGAATGGGTAGCAGGCCTTCTTTTTAAAACCCGACTTTGATATTATAGCGAGACTTTTAGAATAAACAAATCCCAGTAGCAGTCGGAGCCTCGTAGAATTACTTTAGTACAAGAGTGCGACGCAACGGATGCCTAAGAGTAGCACTAAGTCCGGCTCACAAAATTTACATATTAATAAAAAATCCCACCGAGTTGGTGGGATTTTTTATTAATCGCTCCTGTATACCTAATTATTAACTACTGCATTACTCATCCACTGTTTTACACTGCTACAACCAGCGAATTGGCGATCAATAGAAATGTAAAAATTCGGAAGGTGAGAACGGAACCATCTTTCCAAAACATCTTCTCTTTTCTCCTCTAAGGCGCGGTTAGAAATCTTACTATAGTCGTCTTTCAAATTCTCGCGGTGCGGCTGTGAACGGGTTTGAAGAAAAATGAGTCTTACTGCTTTTCTACCTCTTTCGTCAGTGAAAGTTACCGGCTGAGAAATATCACCAACGTTCATTTTTTGAATAGCCACTACCATATCCTTATCCAGCTGGTCGATAGTTACATAAGTTGAACCATCACGAGCTTGCACCCGTCCGCCACTAAATTTACTGCCTTCGTCTTCTGAAAACTTATTTACGGCTTCACCAAAGTTCATGGTGCCGGCTATTAATTTTGATCTTAATGTATCTAATTTTTGGGTGGCTGCTGCAACTTCTTCTTCTGTAACCGGGGGGATGCGGAGTATGTGACGAATAATTGCATCGTCGCCAGCACGGCTCACCATTTGAATGATGTGTAAACCAAACTTTGTTTTAATTACCTGTGAAACCTGTCCCTCTTTTAAACGAAATGCTGCTGCAAGAAAGGTAGGATCCATTAACTTCTCAGAACGGTTAATGCTGTACTGTCCACCATTGTCTTTGCTTCCCGGATCTTCTGAATAAAGCTTTGCAAGCTGATCAAACTTTTTTGTTCCAGCTTCAACCTGGCGCTTCCACTCATTCATCTCCCGGGTTACGTAACTTTCAACATCACGATTAGCTTTTGGATAGATTACCACCTCGCTTACCTCCAACTCACTTTCGTAAAAAGGAAGACTGTCTTTTGGAATATTATCATAATAAGCCTTCACCTCGTTTGGCGTGATCTTCACGTTTTCTATAATCTTCCTACGCATCTGGTCAGCAAGATTTTGTTCTCTTATAGGATCACGAAAATCTTCTTTTAACTGGTAAACCGTTTTACCGGCAACTTCTTCCAATATTTCTTTAGAACCATAGTTGCTAATGAAATACCTGATCCTATTATCAAGGGAAGCTTCTAATTCGTCATCACTTACAGTAAGTGAATCTTTTTCTGCCTGTAATACCAAAGCTTTTTGAATTAACTGAGCTTGTACAACAGCACATTCAGCATTTTCAGGCACGGGTCCTCCTTGTCTTTGCATATCTAAAACCGCATTGGAAATGTCAGACTTCAAGATGATCTTATCCCCTACCTGTGCTATTATTTTATCTGCTACTACTTTTTTTGGTTGAGCAAACGTTACTGAACCAATCATGAATAAAACCGCAGATAGTAAAACTTTTATTTTCATATATACTACTAAGCCGTCAAAAATAGGGTATTGTAAAGGGCAAAGGGCCATTGCACGGGAGAAAATTTAAAATGATATGTGAAATGTAAGCGAGTACAGGTTTAAAATTGAGCTGCAGTACTCGCTACAATAAACAAAAACCTGCCTACCCATTATTATTAAGCGCGAAGAGAAGAAAAATCTATTCTACTTATGCATATTTATATTGTTGAAAAACAAACGGTTCAGAAATTTTATCAATGTGTTATCCCTTCCTTAATCTTGTTTTGGCACATTTTCTGCCTAGAGTAGTAAAATTCACCACTTAAAAAGAGACATATGAAAAACATCGTAAAGGGAATGATTGCTGTTGCTGCAATATTAGGTAGCACCAGTGCAATGGCGCAATTAGGATTAGGTGCAGCAGGAAAAGTAAACACATCAGCACAAGCGAAAGTAAATACTGCAGCTGTAAATAACACTGCTTCAAAAGCTGCTGCTGCCGCTACTAAAGCTGCAACAAAAGCTACAACCGCTACTAAAAATGCAGTAAATCAAACAACAAACGCGGCGCACAAAGTGGTTAACAACGGCGCAGTAAAAGCCTCTGCTAACGCCAGCCAAAACGCTACCGTGAATGCCCATAGAAATAGTGCTGTTGTTGCTGGTACAACTGACGTAAATACGGCTGTAAATGTAAATACGACGCAAACTCAGCAACCACTTAGGAAAGAAGCTATTGAAGCAAAAGATAGAGTAAACAACAGGGTTAATGAAACCCGTAACCGTGTGAAACAAACCGGTGCAGAAGCAAGGGAAAACGCCAGGGTTAATGGCTCTTTGAATGCAAACGCTAACGCAAATACAAATGCACAGGCAAACGCTAACAATAACAATGTTTTAAACGGTAGCACCTCTACAACAGTTGATGCCACTGCAAACACTAGTGGTTCAGGCGAAGTAAGAGAAGAAGTAAAAGACAAGCAGCAAAAAGCACGTGCTAAAGCACAAGAAGCAAAAAAAGCCGCAAAAGAACAAGTTAAAGAAGTTCGTAAAAATACAAATGGTTCTGTAGAAGTTAGTGGCAGCACCAGTACTTCTGCAGGTGTAAAAAAAGGATAATTAAGAAAGCCAACTATGAAAAGCACTTATAAAAAAACAGCAATTGCAATTCTTGCAATTGCTGTTTTTTATTCAACAGCAGAAGCACAGGTAAATGATACAAGCATACAACGTAAGAACCAATTTCTTGCAAATGCTACTTACCAGTCCGCTCTTCATTATTTCGGTCGTACCGATAGTTTAAGAAGCCAGGGATTCTTTCCTTCAATTGGTTTTGAGACCAAGCCCGGCTTTTATGGTAATGCAAGCTTTATCTTTTTGAACAACCCCGTTCAAAATATGGATTATACGGGTACTGTAGTTGAAGGGGGTTACCGTTTCCCCGAAAAGAAAAACTTTTCCGGAAACGTATTTTACTCTCACTTTCTGTACGAAGATAACAGTACAGTGGTACAAGCTGCACTTAAAGGTCAAACAGGCGTAAACCTTACCTGGAACAATAAGATAGTAAACGTAAACGGCGGTGCCGATCTTAAATTTAGTAACCGTACCGATCTCGGCCTTACAGCTGGTCTAGATCGCCTGTTTATATATTTAATTCCAAAAACCAAGTATGCTTTGGCCATCAATCCTTCCGCGTATGTTTATGGTGGCACACAAAACTTCACTCAAACAGTTCGGAAACGCAACCAAATAGCGGGATTGCCAGTTGGAGGTCAGCAAACAGTATCAGAAGAAGTCACGCAGTTCTCGGTACTTTCGTACGAGTTTTCTGCCCCGGTTGTTTTTGTAGCCGGCAAGTTCAATGCAACCATTTCTCCGGCTTATGTGATGCCTCAAAACTTAATCAAAGTAGCAAACCGTCCTGATATTTCAGAAAACGGTAAGAATATGTTCTACGTGAGTGCGTCGGTAGGTGTAAGATTATAATATTTTTTCTTTTTGGTTACCAACAGAAGTAAATCCATTATACTTCCGTTGCGTCGCACTCTTTTACGGTATATCGTTACTCAGCACTTAAAACTACAGCGCGTAATGTACAAGATCACAGGTCGTCTGGAAGTTGCTGATCATAAATATTACCGCTGCTATGCTTAACAAAGCGATGCAGTTAAACTGAGCATAGCAACGATGACGCTATGAAAAACAAAAGCCGGTAAACAAAAAAAATCAAGCAGTAGCAAGTGGCTACTGCTTTTTTTTATTGATAATATCTATCAAGTAATAGAAAGATTCTAGCCTTACTAATGTTTAGACTTTGGATATTTGCACTCGATTTAAAAACAGTATAACCATGAGCAACAAAGTATTATCTATCGGAAGCAAGTTCCCGGAGTTTAAAAAGAAGGCAGTAGTATCAATAGAAAAAGGAAAAGAGTTTACAGAAATCACTCATGAAGTAGCAACTGCCGATGGCAAGTGGACGGTAATGTTCTGGTGGCCTAAAGATTTCACTTTTGTTTGCCCAACAGAAATTGCTGAGTTCAACAAAAAATGGAACGATTTCGACGATCGTGATGCAGTATTAATCGGGGCTTCTACAGACAGTGAGTTCGTTCACGCCGCCTGGAGAAGAGATCACGCTGATCTTCGCAACTTAAAATTCCCAATGTTAGCCGATACATCTAAAAGCCTTGCTGAAGAGTTAGGTATTTTAGACCAGGACGAGAAAATTGCTTACCGCGCTACATTTATTATCGATCCTCAAGGTATTGTAAGATGGGTAAGTGTTTATGATTTAAATGTTGGTCGTAACGTACAGGAAGTTTTACGCGTATTGGATGCTTTACAAACAGATGAGCTTTGCCCTTGCAACTGGAAAGAAGGGGAAAAAACGCTTACAGAGGATTTAAGCCTTAATTAATCACACAGTTTAAGAGAAGAGATATGAGTACAGAAACGGCAATACAAAATGAGACTTTCAATAATCTTTTAAACGAGCTGCAGGTAAACAATTACGAGCCTTCGGCAAATGCAATTGCTTTGTTGGAAGTAGAAGCACGTTACATAAAAGATCTTAAAATAAATATTGGCAATGCCCTTAACAACAATCAATACTTAACTAAAAAAGAAGCTGTGTTACTGGCACTTGCAGTAGCAGTTAACGAAAAGTTTGATTTGTTGAAAGAAGGCCTTACCGCTTTAGCAAAAAATGAAGGAGCAACTGATAAAGAATTAGCTGAGATAGTGGCAGCCACTTCACTAATGGCAACCAATAATATTTTTTACCGGTTCCGCCATTTTATGAACAAGGATTATTACAATAACCAACAAGCGGGCATTAAAATGAGCATCATGATGAACCCGGTTTTAGGCAAAGAGTTCTTCGAGCTGGTTAGCCTTGTAATATCATCAGTTAACGGATGCGAAATGTGTGTTACCTCACATGAGCAATCCGTGTTGCTTCATGGCAGCAGCGAGCAAAAGGTTTTTGAAGCCGTGAAGGTTGGTGCAGTCATCAAAGGACTTATTACAGTTTTATCATAAGACATCAAGCAAGCAATCAATCAATAGTATCACGCAAAACCAGTCTGTTAACCCAGGCTGGTTTTATTTTTTGCCTCATAATATCAATCCATTTGGCATGGTTTCTGAAATTTTTATACTGGAGCCTCTATCATGCTGTGATCACATATTCTTTGAAGGGCACTTAAGAAGCGCTTTACTTTTTCGAAATACGAAATATTAGCTGACAAAAGCATACACCTGTTTACGCTTAACAAAATATCTGGATCAGGTTTGTTATTTTTGCAATTGTAAATTTTAGAGTTATGATCAAAACCGGAAATCCCATTATTAGCATATATACCGAAATGACGCCCAATCCGGAGACTATGAAGTTTGTTGCAAACAAACTTCTATACCCAGGCAAGAGCATCGATTTTCCTGATGAAAGCAGTGCTGCCCCTTCGCCCCTGGCTAAGGAGCTATTTAGTTTTCCTTTTATAAAAAGCGTTTTTATCGCCAGCAATTTTGTTACACTTACCAAAACGCCTGAAACCGACGATTGGCAGGATGTGATACCAAACATAAAGCAGTTCTTAAAAGATTACCTCGAGAACGGTGGAGCTGTAATTAACGAAGAGGATATTGTTATCAATAAATCAGACGGCGGCAATACTGTAAATGCAGATGACGATGATGTTGTAAAACGCATTAAAGAACTATTAGAAAATTACGTAAAGCCTGCTGTAGAAATGGACGGCGGAGCCATCCAGTTTAAAAGTTACGACGACGGTGTAGTAAACCTGATGCTACAAGGAAGCTGTAGTGGTTGCCCCAGTAGCATGATCACTTTAAAAGCCGGTATTGAAGGCATGATGAAAAGAATGATCCCTGAAGTGAAAGAGGTAGTAGCCGAGGCTGAATAAGGTTTTACATTTTAAAATACTAAAAGCGTTTCCAAACCGGAAGCGCTTTTATTTTGGTAGGAAATTAATTTTAAACCCACCTTCAATTAACTATGTAGCAGCCGGTGCGTCGCACTCTTGTACGTTCTGTTCTTTATTCAGCCAACATACTCAAACTCTTCTTCCCAGTATTTTTAGGGATCGTTCCACTCCATCTAATACTGCCACGTTTGGCAGGCATCCCCAATCTTCAAAACCAAGTTCTGCAAATAACTTTAAACTAGGCTCATTATGAGCGAATATAAAACCAACTAAATTTTTTATTGAAAGCCTATAGCAATTATCGATGCTGTAGCGAAGTACCGTTTTACCAAAGCCCTTACCTCTTTTAGATTCATTCAGGTAAATGCTTATTTCGGCAGTAACTGAGTAAGCTACTCTCCCATAAAAGTCCTGGAAGCTCACCCAGCCAACAATTTCTTTACTGGCATTTTCAATAATCCACAAAGGGCGAACAGATGGGTTGTGCTCGTAAAACCACTGCTTTCTGCTTTCCACCGAAACAGGCTCAATGTCAGCAGTAACCATTCTTCCTGCTACAGTACTGTTGTAGATTTCTACTATTACAGGCAGGTCATTTATAGTGGCATCTTTAAAAACCAGTTGCTCCATGCCGGCAAATTAATTCTTCTTTCTAATATGCTATTAATGGTTTTGTGTACCCCGAAAAGGGGAAACTACTACTGTGTAAATTTAATCAACGATTCTCGTAATTCCTTGTGATTAAGAAAAGATGCTAAAAGATTTGCCGATCAACAAAATGCGACGCAAGTAAGGCGCTATAAAAAAATGCTGGTATCAAAACCATAATTACTGAAACTGATATAAGCAACTAACAAAAAGAACATTCACAATCCTTTTCGATTTTTCAATTTGGAAGATATGTCCTCTTTATACTACATTTGCGACTGGGAAAGAAAACAGAAGGGAACGGAAACGTTCCCTTCTCTCATTTTTATCATGGAGAATACAACAATAATACAAACAGTAGAAGAGCTTTTAAACGAATTACTTGCCACCGAACCAGAGGATTTTCTTGTTTCAGTAAAAGTAAGACCTACCAATAATATAAAGGTAAACCTGGATAGTGATAATGGCATCAGCATTGAAAAATGTGTGAGATACAACAGGGCGCTTTATAAAAAAATTGAGGAAAAAGCGATATTTGAAGAAGGAAATTTTTCGCTCGAATTATCCTCTCCAGGCCTTGATGAGCCACTGAAAATGCACAGGCAATATGTAAAGAATATAGGTCGTAATGTTGAAGTAACACTACTGGACAGTTCTGTAACTGAAGGCAAATTGGTAGAGGTGACCGAAACAGAGATAACTCTTGAAGTTATTGAAGGCAAGGGCAAAAAAGCAGAAACCAAGCAAGTAGTTCTTCCATTAGAAAATATAAAAACAACAACAGTTCAAATTCAATTTTAATTTAAAAGCCTGGCTCTAATACGAGCAAGGCCGGGGATTTTAAAAAAAATAATATGGCAAGTATTAATCTTATTGAGGCGTTTCAGGAGTTTAAGGATGCCGAAAATATAGACCGTCCTACAATGATGAAGGTGGTAGAAGATGTATTTAAAACTTTGATCCGTAAAAAATACAGTAGCGACGACAACTTCGACGTTATCGTAAATGCGGAAAAAGGTGACCTTGAAATCTTTCGCCGAAGAACGATTGTAGACGAGGGTGAGGTTATGGACCCACTTGCAGAAGTTGCCTACAGTGACGCTGTAAAGATTGAACCCGATTTCGAAATCGGTGAAGAGCTTTACGAAGAAGTAAACATCTATGATTTCGGTCGTCGTGCAATTCTTGCTGCAAAGCAAACATTGGCAAGCCGCATCAGCGATCTTAAAAAGAATGTACTCGTTAAAAAATATAGCGAACGCATTGGTGAAATAGTAAACGCAGAAGTTTACCAGGATTGGAAGAAAGAAGTTTTATTACTTGATGAAGAAGGAAGTGAATTGATCCTTCCAAAATCCGAGCAAATCCCGAGCGACTTTTTCAAAAAAGGTGAATCAATTCGCGCAGTTGTGGAAAGGGTTGATTTAAAGAATAATACGCCGGTAATAATCCTAAGCAGAACAAGCACTAAGTTTCTTGCTAAGTTGCTCGAAATCGAAGTTCCTGAGATTTTTGATGGCCTAATTGTTGTTCGAAAAATTGTAAGAGATCCGGGCGAAAGAGCCAAGGTTGCCGTAGAGAGTTTTGACGATCGTATTGATCCCGTTGGTGCTTGTGTAGGCATGAAAGGTAGCCGTATTCACGGAATCGTTCGCGAGCTGAAAAATGAAAATATCGACGTTATAAACTTTACCAATAACATCAACCTATTAATTCAGCGTTCGCTTACTCCTGCCCGAATTACCAGCATGGATATTGACCAGGAAACAAAGCGTGCAAGTGTGTACCTGAAACCAGACCAGGTTTCGTTAGCCATTGGCCGCCGTGGTGTTAATATAAAATTAGCATGCGAACTTACCGGTTTCGATATTGATGTTTTCCGTGATAACGAGGGTGAAGTAGAGGAGTTTGACATTGATCTTGAAGAATTCAGCGACGAGATTGAAGCATGGGTGATTGACGAATTGAAGCGTATAGGTTGCGATACTGCCCGCAGTGTTCTTAATCTTACAGCCGAAGAATTAGAGCGTCGTACAGATCTTGAAAAAGAAACGATTGAAGAAATTAGGAAAGTATTAAACGAAGAATTTGAGAAGGAATAGCTTTTGGATGCCAGTGGCAAACAGAAATTAAACATCGTTGCGTCGCACTCTTCAACAGTTTTATCCATAGGAGCAATTAAATCAGAAAGCAGGAAAGCTAAAAACTCTTTTCATCTTTTTCGCAAATGTTTTCATTCTGTGGGTGACCTTTAAAAGTTTAATGAATAAAGAAGGTTGAGCAGCAGGGTGAGCACAACCAGGAAGAGGCCCAGTTAGATTTTATCCTAAAAAAACCAAAACAAACTAAAGCGAAAGCTGCCACCAGAGAACTAAGGATTACTTTTGGGTCACATAAAATAGAGTGTTCCCAGGAACAAATAAAAAACTTGAATGTTAGAAATTAAATTACCGAGATTATTAGCCGCCGCCAAAGAATTCAACATTGGCCAGGATACACTTGTAGATTTCCTGGTGGGCAAAGGTTTCAATCGTGACGACCTTAAACCTACAGCCAAGCTGAACGAGGACATGTACGTCTCGCTTCAGCGTGAATTCCAGGGCGACAAGGTGGCTAAGAACAAGGCTGACCTGGTTGAAATTCCAAAAGGAATGCACCCGGAAGGAAGGAAGAAGAGAGACGAGGAAGAGATCAGTTTTCATAAAAGAGAAGAAAAGAAAGCTGCAGCCCCAGTTGTAGCCGAAGTTGCGCCTGTAGCAGAAGCAGAACCTGTTGCACAACCATTACCTCAACTGCAGCCCGAAGTAGTTCCTGAACCAGAACCACTGCCAGAGCCAATCAAAGAGGAAAAGCCGATTCCTGCACCGGTAGAAGATCCAAAACCAGCAGTAGAAATACCACAGGCCCCTGTTGAAGAACCGGTAGCTCCACCACAAGTGGAAATCGAAACAATGCGATTAGAAGCACCAGAAATAGGTGGACCTAAAGTAATTAGCAAGATCGACTTATCTACTATTGATTCTTCTACAAGGCCCAAAAAAAGCACTACGAAGAAAGAAGCAGCCCCAAAAGCTACTCCTGCTATTGCAAAAGCAAAAACGCCCGCTCCATTACCTGAGCCGGCTCAGCCAAAAGTTGAAGAGCCTGCTGCTCCTGTCATTCCTGAAGTAATACAACCTGCCACTTCTGCTGAAACCCATGAGCAGGAGGGACCCGTAATAACTAATATAAAAGCAGAAAAACTGGAAGGACCAAAGATCTTAGGTAAGATAAATCTTCCGGTTCATAACGATACCCGCCCTAAGCCAACACAGGCTGACGAAAAAAGGAAGCGTAAGCGCATTCCTGTGGAAAGAAGACCAGGAGATGCACCAGCCGGGAGTGGAAATATTCAACCTGGTCCAAGACCTCCTTTTGGAGGACAAGGACAAGGTGGTGGATTTAATCGCGGACCTCAACAAGGTGGAGGACCAGGTGGACCAAGACCATCAGGACCAAATCAGGGTGGTTTCAACCGCGGACCTCAACAAGGTGGAGGACTGGGTGGCCCAAGACCATCAGGACCGAACCAAGCGGGAGCTCCAAACCGTCCAGTAGGACAAGGTGGCGGTAATCGCTTTCAACCAAGGTTGAACGATCCGACTAAGCGGGGCACAGATAAAGAAATTGATCAGAAGGAAATCCAGGAAAAGATACGCCAAACGCAAGCTAAACTTGCAGGTAATACGGGCCGTGGCAAAAACATGAAGGCCAAGATGCGCCGTGAAAAACGCCAGGAAATGGCGGACAACATGGGCTCAGGTGCTGATGATAACAAGCTTCAGGTAACTGAGTTTGTAACAGTAAGTGAACTTGCAAACTTAATGGACGTAAACTTTGCCGAGATCATTGGTAAGTGTATGAGTTTGGGCATCATGGTATCAATCAATCAACGATTAGATGCAGAGGTTATTGAACTTGTAGCCGGTGAGTTTGGTTTTGAAGTTGAATTTATTGGAGTGGACGATGCAGCTGATTTTGACAGCGACGACGATATGGACGATGAGGAAGATCGTCGCTCAACCAGGGCTCCTATTGTTACTATCATGGGTCACGTTGACCATGGTAAAACATCGCTACTGGATTACATTAGAAGTGCAAATGTAGTTGCAGGAGAGGCCGGAGGTATTACCCAACACATTGGTGCTTACGAAGTAACCTTACCTAACCAAAAACACATTACCTTCTTAGATACACCGGGTCACGAGGCGTTTACCGCAATGCGTGCCCGTGGTGCAAAAGTTACAGATATTGCAGTTATCGTAGTAGCTGCTGACGATGCGGTAATGCCTCAAACAAAAGAGGCAATCAGTCACGCGCAAGCAGCTAACGTACCTATGATTTTTGCTATCAATAAAATAGATAAAGACGGGGCTAACCCTCAAAAGATTTACGAACAATTAGCAGGTATGAACATTCTTGTAGAAGAATGGGGTGGTAAATACCAAAGCCAGGAACTAAGTGCTAAGCAAGGTTTAAACGTGGATCAACTACTTGAAAAGATTTTGCTTGAAGCAGAATTACTAGATCTTAAAGCTAACCCAGATCGTGAGGCTTCTGGAACAATTGTAGAAGCAACGCTTGATAAAGGCCGTGGTTATGTAGCAACATTACTTGTACAAAACGGTACCCTTCGCCAAGGAGACATTATGGTGAGCGGACAACATTTTGGTAAGATAAAAGCAATGTTTAACGAACGTAACCAACGTGTAGAGATCGCACCTCCTTCAACACCTGTACTTGTATTAGGATTGAATGGTGCACCGCAGGCTGGTGAAAAGTTTAAAGTTTACGAAGACGAGGCTGAAGCAAAAGACGTAGCTACTAAAAGAGCGCAGATCTTACGTGAGCAAGGTTTACGTGCAAGGAAGCACATTACGCTGGATGAGATCGGTCGTCGTTTGGCACTTGGTAACTTTAAGGAACTGAACCTGATTATTAAAGGTGACGTTGATGGATCTGTAGAGGCATTGAGTGACTCGCTACAAAAACTTTCTACTGAAGAGATTGCAGTTCGCGTGGTGCACAAGGCTGTAGGTCAAATCTCGGAAAGTGATGTATTGCTTGCAACAGCTTCCGATGCGATCCTTATTGGTTTTAACGTTCGTCCATCAAGCCAGGCGGCTAAAGTTGCTGAGGCTGAGGGATTGGAAATAAAACTTTACTCAATTATCTACACCGCGATCGACGAATTGAAGAGCGCGATGGAAGGTATGCTTGAGCCGAAATACCAGGAGAAAATTGTTGCGAATGTTGAGGTAAGAGAAGTGTACAAATTTGATAAAGCAACTGTTGCCGGATGTTTTGTACTTGAAGGTAAGCTGGCACGTAACGCTAAAATTCGTGTGATACGCGATGGTATAGTTGAGTATCCGAAGGGTGAAGGTGGAAATGCAGAACTTGGTTCATTGAAGCGCTTTAAAGATGATGTGAAGGAAGTTAACAACAACATGGAGTGTGGTTTAACAGTTAAAAACTACAACGACCTTAGAGTTGGTGACATTATTGAAGCGTTTGAAAACGAAGAAGTGAAAAGGACATTGTAAGATTGAGATTTTAGAAATATAGAAAAGCACCGGCCAAAACCGGTGCTTTTTTTGTCCTCTAATAATTCATTTAATACAAGGTGTTATAGATTATTTGGGTTCCGGCGTTTGTGTCTCCGATGCGTCATCGTTGCTATGCTCGGTTCGTCTGCAAACCTTCAGTTGATCTTATTACCAGCGGTGATCGAGGAATCAACTCTTCAGTAAAAAACAGATCATTAGTGATCTACAAGTACAAGAGTGCGACGCAAGTAAAGCAAAATAGTACTGCAAAGGCTTGGCTCATAAATCCTTTTATAAAGGGTAACATTTTACAGAGCTGGCTTTATTTTTTAATAGCAACTTAAATAAGCGATGGATTATAAAGACGTTGTTCAATTCTTTAAACAAAAAATATGGCGAAGTGCAATTTTAAATTTTCATTTAGTCAACCTATAGAGCATTTGTTGACTCAGGCAAAACAACAAATTGAAGGGCAGGGGGGAAGTTTTGTAGGTGATTCAACAAGCGGTTCTTTTATTGGCTCTACACCTTTAGGCTCTCTCAAAGCATCATATACTGTAGCCGGCCAAGAAATTTTTATTTCTATTGATAAGAAACCTTTACTCGTTTCTTGCGGGAAGATAGAACGCGTGTTAGCAGATAATTTTAAAAACGTTTAAGGGTCATCCAAATTTTGCAAGGATGTTACAATGAGAAAAGGCCTTCAATTGAAGGCCTTTTAAAAATTTTATATTTCTTTTTTAAGATAGGATAGATTGTTGAAAAAAGATCTCTAGGGCAATCATGTCGGCTTTTGCATCTTTAATGCTCTCCTTAATATCCTCGATAATATTAGTTGAACAATCGTTTCTTATCGCATCCCATAATCTAAATTGTTCTTCAAGAAGGGTCTTTTGAAACTTGTTTGGCTCGAATTTAATGGCGTGCATTCTATAGGGTTTTTTAGATTACCTGATTAACGCACGTCAGTTGTTTAAATGGATGCGGACGTCTAATTATGCTATCAAAAAAGCCTATGGGGCGCTTGGTATTTGGCTTCACTTAAAAGAACGAACATTTCGCTTTATTCTGGCAGGCAAAAAAATTATGAATTGCTTTTACAGCAGTGTTGAAGCGGTTTTCATAATCGCCGCTTATGTCAACCCAAGGTGTGGTTTGATTAGTAAGAAGATTTTTATAAATATTATATAGCTCTATCCTTGGTGCTTCATCAGGATATTCGCGAAGCTCGTCTTTTACCCATGGAAGATCAATATTGCACAGCAGGTATAGGTCGTATTTTCTTTCGTGGATCTGATCTGTAATAAACGGTTCTACTTTTCCAAAGACGAATTCGCTCCATACTTTCATTACATACATTTCTGTATCAATAAAAAGTAAGGGGCTATTAATACCCGCAGTGTGATGAATGTATTGTGGTTGCTTTTTATAATGCACGAGCGCCTTTTCCACGTATTCATCTTCTAAAGTCAACTGGCCTTTGGCAATAGTAAGCAAGTCTTCGAAAGTATAATTTGTACCGTGACTAAGCAGGTATTCCCTAGCAAACTCAGGGCACCATAATGTGTTATAATGTTGAGCAAGCAGGGTACAAAGCGTACTCTTGCCAGTGCTCTCTGGGCCAATGATTACAATTTTTTTTAAGTTATTCTGCAAGGTCAAACTGTTTACCTGTTGCATAATGCTGCTTAACTTTTGAGCGCCTCAACCATTCAGCAAGGCCTGCAAAAGCAAGAACTAATAAAACAAAATAATATACGCTTGTAAAAACATAGCCCTTTACAAAGTATAATGGTATGGATGCAATGTTGGTCAATACCCACCAGTACCAGCTTTCTACTTTCTTCTTAGCCATAAGCCACATGCCTGTAAAAGCGGTTGAACTTGCAAAAGCATCGGCCCACGGAATTGCACCGGGAGCAAAATCTTGTTTAAGGTAACTAAGGCCCGCAAAAATGGCAACGTAAAAGAAGGCGCAAAAAGCAATTTGCTGCATCCACTCTTTTGTAGAAGAATGGGTGATTAACAAAATGTGGTGGTGCTGCTTGTCTTTCTTACTCCATAAACCCCAGCCGTAAACATTCATTATCGTGTAGTAAACGTTTACGCTTGCCTCGCCAAAGAGTTGTTGTGTAAAGCTTAAATACACATAGATGATGGTATTGACTAATCCAACAGGGTAGACAAGAATGTTTTCCTTTTTCGAAAACCAAACACTGGCAATACCTGTTACAACGGCAATAAATTCGAGGGGTGTGGTTGCTTTAAGTCCGGCTATAAACTGTTGGAAAAATTCGTTCAAGTGGTGTGTTTGATGTAAAGGTAAAGTGGTAATAGGCAATTAAGAATACAATATCCCTGATTACTGGATGCTTCAAAATGACGGCAGATGGATAAATTACATATCAAAAGACATTTCCCTCTTAATTTCAGCAAAAGTGAAATATTAATATTGCTCTACTCTTTACCAAGTTTAGCAAGGAAATGGGTTTTGTACTAAGTGTATTTACCAATTCTAAGAAATAAGGGAAAGGAAAAGTAGCGATGACTTGCATAACACCAGATTTTATCAATCTCCATCTTATATTCCAGTAAAGGTTCTATCTGCCTTTCACGAATAAACCTCTCTACAGCAGACCAGGTAGAAAGATAACCCAACAGTTGTTGCTTGCTCCAGTTCACCTCAATTTTAAAAGAAGGAGTTTTGATCTCGTTAAAAGGAAAAGGAATTGTTTGATAAGCTTCATCGAGAAACCTTCTTTCCGGGTCCCAATAGTTATGGATTGTATTTGAATAAAAATGTTTTATTAATTCATTGAGGCTTCCTTCCGTTTCTATTAATCCATAACCAATTACTGCAATTATTCCCTCGGGCTTCAGTGTTCGTTTTACCTCGCTATAAAAGTCATCAAACTTAAACCAGTGGATGGCTTGTGCTACTGTTATAAGATCAATTGTTCCGCATCGAAAGTTGTTTCTTCAGCGGCTTCAACACTATAAAAAATGTTCTTTCTTTTTTCTGCATATTCAATTTGCTTACTACTCAAGTCTGTTGCCAATACACTTTTAAAATGTTTAGCTAACTCAACAGCTAATTGACCATTACCAGTTCCTACATCCCATACTGTCTCTTTTTGTTCGACTGACTCTGCTAAAAATTCGATAAGTGCTTTTGGATACGTTGGCCTGTAAGAAGCATACTCTGCAGCAACAGCCGAAAACCTGTCTTTCATACTTATGAATTTTAATGACCGAAATAATAAGCCATAAGAAAAGATGAATAAAGAATATAAAAGTACAAGTGAGTGACACAACAATGATGCTATGAAAGGCAAATGTTGGAGACCAAAATTTGCCTAATACTTGCCTCGCTTAAAGCTTTATAACAGATTCTGTAAATTGCACTTAAATCAAATTTACTTATGCAAAAAAATGTACGCTGGCTGTTAGCAGCAACATTGCTTGTTTCCGCTTCGTGTAAAACCACCAGAAACGCAACAGCAACAAGGGACGATAACAAGATTAAAGTTGTGTTTGTACAGGTAAATGATGTGTATGAAATTGCGCCACTGGCCGGTGGAAAAGAAGGTGGAATGGCGAGAGTAGCAACGGTGAAAAAGCAATACCAGCAAGTTAATCCAAATACTTTTTTAATTATGTCGGGCGACTTTGTGAGCCCATCAGTATACAACAGCCTGCAGTATGAAGGCAAACGAATCCGCGGCAAACAAATGGTTGAAGCAATGAATGCGGCCGGAACAGACTTCGTTGTTTTTGGTAACCATGAGTTTGATATTAATGAGAATGAATTGCAGGATAGGATTAATGAATCAGGTTTTCTTTGGATCTCATCAAACGCTTTTCATAAAACAAAAGGTAAGGTGTCGCCATTTAGCAGAACCACTACGCCTAATGCCCCGCCGTTTCCTGAAACTTATATAATGAACGTAAAAGATAAAGACGGCACAACTGCTAAGATCGGTTTTATAGGTCTTGTTCTTCCTTTTAATAAAGCAGATTTTGTTAGTTATACTGATCCTTTAACTACTGCTAAAACTTTATACGATCGCTTGAAAGATTCGGTCGATGCCGTTGTTGCGATCACTCATCAAACGATTGAAGAAGACCAAAGACTGGCGAGGGAAATTCCTGGTCTCGCCGTTATTTTAGGTGGGCATGAGCATGATCAGCGGTTTGTGAAAGAAGGAAACGTTTACATAACAAAAGCGCATGCAAATGCTAAGTCCGCCTACATTGTAAAACTTAACCTCAACAAAAAGAATGGCAAACTTAAAGTTGATCCTGAGCTAAAGTATATTAATGAAAGTGTTGCAAGTGATAGCTCAACACACGTCGTTGTTGAAAAGTGGAACAGCATTGCTGAGAAGAATTATAGCTCATTAGGTTTCGATGCGAAAGCCGTTGTTTTAAATAGTGGTGAACCACTTGATGGAAGAGAAGCAAAAGTTAGATCAGGTATTACTAACTTAACCAAATTGCTGGTAGCTGCAATACAAAGTGCAGCTCCACAAGCAGACATTGCCTTTGTAAATAGCGGCAGCATCAGGGTTGATGATATACTTCCCTTGCCTGTAACACAGTATGATATTATCCGCACCTTACCTTTTGGTGGCGGTATAAGAGAAGCAGATATGAAGGGAAGCTTAGTAATACAAACCCTCAATGCCGGCACAAAAAACAGGGGCACCGGCGGCTTTTTACAGTACAATGAAAACATAGCTTTTGATGCGTCAAGCAACACATGGAAGATGAACAATGTGGCCATTGATCCTGCAAAGACCTACCGGGTTGCTATGTCTGATTTTCTATTTACCGGGAAGGAAGCGAACATGGATTTTTTAAATCCAAAGAACCCGGAAGTTGTAAAAACTTACGATGCTGAAACAGCAGTAACAAATCCTAAAAGTGACATACGGCTTGCAATAGTAAAGTACCTGCAGAAAAAGTAAGTAGGCTTTTGGTACTAAGCAGCAGTAATACTATTAGGCATTGTTGCGTCGCACACTTGTACTGTTGATTCTTTAGGGAGCTATAGCGCCGTCTAATCATTTAAGAGCTTATTAACTTCCTGTTTTAGTACTGGCAGGTAAATGGTAATAATGCCCCAGATAATTTCATCGGATACTGTATCATATCCGTGAATAATCCTGTTGCGTGTATCTATTATTTTTCGGGCATGTGAAAGATAAATTGAAGGTTCTGCCTTCTGCATCCTTGCTACGGCTTCACCTATAATTTCAAGGTTTCTTTCTATTGCTCGTCTAGTCTTTAAATCATTTTCATAACTGGAAAAGTTTGGGGCATCAATTAAGAAAGTTTCTATTTCATGAATAGCGTTAAGCACATCATATAGCCAAGCCTTAATTTCATCCATAAATTAGTTGACGTTTACTTTCGACTGCCTGTTTAAAAAAAGGGTTTTTTATCGCCTTCTCTTCTAGTAAATCTATCGATCTTTTAAGGGTATCCTGTAAGGCGAACTTAAAGTCAAAGTAGTTATCAGCGTATTGGCTTGCGTCTATATTATCAAAGTAAACAATGAAGTCTATATCGCTATCATTTGTGAAATTACCGGTATTGATTGAACCAAATGTATACAATCGCTTCACTCTGTGTTTACCACAGAGGAGTTTTATATCGTTTATATATGTATCAATTAACGTCATAAATTGCAAATACTACCAAACTTACAGCTTTTGCTTTAGAGCCTTTTAAATTGATACAATTAAACGCCGAAGGTTTGAAATCTAGGTGTAATCAAGTACTCCAATGCCTAACCTTATAGTGAAAGATAAAACCACCAAAGGGTACCTATTCTAATGCGCCTCCAACCAATTAAAACCAACACCAATCTCAGCATTTGCAGGAACATCATTTGGTAAAGCCAAAGCAGTTTGCATGCAATCAATAATTAAAGGTTTCAGCTCTTCAACTTCATCTTTCATTGCATCGAAAACCAATTCGTCATGCACCTGTAAGATCATTTTCGATTTAAAACCTTTCTCTTCAATCATCTTGTAAATCTTGATCATTGCCAACTTGATCATATCTGCAGCGGTACCCTGTATCGGCATATTGATCGCATTACGTTCTGCAAAACCCCTTACTGTGAAGTTGGCGCTGTTAATGTCTTTCAACCAACGCTTTCGGCCTAATAATGTTTCAACATATCCATGCTCTTTTGCAAATGCCATTTGCCTGTTCATGTACTGCTGTATGTTTGGAAACTCCCTTTTATAGTTCTCAATAATCTCTTTCGCCTCACTACGGGGAATTTTTAAATTTTCAGCAAGACCAAAAGCGCCCTGCCCATAAATGATCCCGAAGTTTACACTCTTAGCTTTGTAGCGCATTTCTTTTGTCACCTCGCTTTCATCAATACCATAAACCTTTGCAGCAGTAGCAGTATGAATATCTTTTCCAAGCTTAAAGGCTTCCGTCATGTTAGGATCGTTACTGATTGCAGCAACAATACGAAGTTCAATCTGCGAGTAGTCAGCACTTATTAAAACATGGTCGTCATTGCGTGCAATAAAAGCTTTACGAATTTCACGGCCCCGTTCTGTACGAACCGGTATATTTTGAAGGTTTGGATTGTTGCTGCTTAACCTACCCGTAACAGCAACAGCCTGGTTATAGCACGTATGTACCCGGCCGGTACGTGGATTAATCATTAAAGGCAACGCATCAACATAAGTACTTTTCAACTTCATCAACTCGCGGTACGATAGAATATCATCAACCACTTTGTGTTCACTTGCAAGCTTTAATAACACATCTTCACCCGTTGCATACTGGCCGCTTTTTGTCTTCTTAGCTTTAGGATCAATCTTCATGTGGTCAAATAAAACTTCCCCTAATTGCTTTGGCGAGCCCAGGTTAAATCTTAAGCCGCAACAATCAAATACCCGCTGTTCGGCAGCTTTCGCTTCTCCCTCCAGTTGCTTTGAATAGTCGTTCAGGAAATTCATGTCAACGCGTACACCTTCAAACTCCATATTCATCAAAACTTTTACTAAAGGACTTTCTACTTCAGTAAAAACTCTTTCTACTTCACGCTTTTTAATTATCGGCTCAAAAGCGTTCTTTAATTGAAACGTGATATCCGCATCTTCAACTGCATATTCTTTTACCTTTTCAACTTCAACTTCACGCATGGTGGTTTGGCCCTTACCTTTCTTACCAATCAAGTCTTCAATAGCTACCGGCTCGTATTGCAGGAACTGTGTGCTTAGGTAGTCCATGTTCCTTCTGCCTTCAGGTTCAATAAGGTAATGTGCAAGCATCGTATCGAAAACAGGACCCGCTAACTCAACACCATACCACTTCATTACTATTAAGTCGTACTTAATGTTTTGCCCAATCCATTTTTTATTGGGATCGGTAAAAATGTAACGAAAGAAGTTTAATAACCTTATAACCTCTTCCTGGTCAGTTGGCATTGGAACATAATAACCTTCACCTTGTTTGTAGCTAAAGCTTATACCTACCAGTTCTACTTCATTCGCGTTGGTTCCGGTGGTTTCAGTATCAAAGCTTATTTCTGTTATGGGTATTAGCTCATCAACAAGACATACTATTTTATCTTCTGTATCAACAAGTGTGTAATTATGTGGTGTGTTAGTTATGTTTTTATCAGCAACTAAACCTGCAGGCAGTTCTTCCGTTTCAATCGCAGGTGTCTCACTTATACTCTCGGTGGTATTAAAAAGATCCATCTGTCCGCCTGAAGCTAATGAAGGAGGATTTGCATTTTCGTGCAGGTTAAAGCCTTCCCCTAAAATCCTTTTGCCTAAAGCCTTAAACTCAAGCTCTGTAAAGATCTCGTTCAGCTCAGCTTTGTTCCATTCTTTCAGGCGATAGTCTTCTGCATGAAATTCAACCGGCACATCAGTTATAATAGTTGCCAACTTCTTACTCATTATCGCATCTTCCCTTCCCTTCCTTATCTTTTCGCCAAGTGCACCCTTTATTTCACCCGCATGCTCCAGCACATTTTCAAGCGTACCGTATTCTTTTAAAAGCTTACAGGCTGTCTTCTCTCCAACACCAGCAATGCCGGGTATATTATCTACCGCATCGCCCATTAATCCTAGCATGTCAATTACCTGTTCAACCCGCTCAATACACCACTTTTCGCAAATGCGTTTATAATCGTAGATCTCCTCTTTACTACCCATGTAAGGCGGCCTGTAGATAAACAGGTTTTCCTTCTTTAAAAGCTGGCCGTAATCTTTGTCCGGTGTAACCATGTACACATCGTAATCAAGATCGCTTGCCTGCCATGCCACTGTTCCAATTACATCATCTGCTTCGTACCCATCCAGTTCTACCACAGGAATATTAAACGCCCTTATTATTCGCTTTATATCGGGCAAAGAATCGATCAGGTCTTCCGGTGCTTCCTGTCGGTTTGCTTTGTAGGCAGCAAATTCTGTGTGGCGCTCAGTAGCTGCTTCTGTGTCAAAGCAAACAGCCATATGTGTAGGCTTTTCTTTATTTATAAGATCAACTAAAGTACTGGTAAAACCGAATTGCGCATTTGTATTTCTTCCCTTACTTGTAATGCGGGGGCTTTTTATTAAAGCGTAATAAGCCCGGTAAACCAATGCCATCGCATCAAGTAAAAACAATTTTTTAGACATGCGTGCAAGATAATTAAAGCGTACGCTAATGAATTCTAAAATCTAAGTTTTTAGTGTTCGGTGTTCGTGAGGACTTCAACTGACTTTAATTATGAAACAAGATTTATGATACCAGCGCTGGTATTTCATAGCATCATCGTTGCGTCGCAATCACTTCATCTTCCGTTATAATGGCAACAATAAACCAACCGGCGCAGAGCTAAGTTTGCGAGGAGAGTTTTTGAACCACAGAGGCACGAAGGCACAGAGTTACACGGAGGGCGCTCTCTGTGTAACTCCATGTCGCTGTGTCTCTGTGGTTCAAAAAAAAGCTGCATAGAATTACTCCAGTACACGAGTGCGACGCAACGGCTGCTAAATAAAAATTACTAAAGCCGGTAACAAAAATAATACTCGCATACGTGTTTTGCTTAGTTTTAGACCTCAAACAAACTCTCACAAATTATACCCATATGAAGAAAAAACTTCTCTGTATTATCGGGGGGATATGGTTTGCGCTAATCTCAATAGCGCAGGAAACCTACCCGGTAAATGGAGTGGCAGACAAGCGGGAAGCCACCTATGCTTTCACTAATGCCACGATAATTAAAGACCCACAAACAACTTTGAAAAAAGCTACAATGATTGTAAGGGATGGAAAAATTGTAGCAGTTGGCAGCGGCGTGGCCGTTCCTAAAGATGCAGTGGTAGTTGATTGTAAAGACAAATACATCTACCCATCTTTTATTGATATGTATAGCGATTATGGCATGGCTGCAGTAGCGGCACCTTCAACGGAAAGAAGGTTTTCGCAGGGAACACCGGCGCAACTTACCTCCAACCAAAAAGGCGTTTACGGATGGAACCAGGCTATAAAATCTGATGTTGATGCTATCAGGCTTTTTGCTGCTGACGAAACGAAAGCAAAGACGTTGCGTGATCTTGGATTTGGATCGGTACTTACGCACCAGAAAGATGGTATTGCACGTGGTACAGGTGCAGTAGTGGCTTTAGCAAGTGACAAAGAGAATTTAGTTATTATAAAAGAAAAGGCATCAGCGCATTATTCGTTTAATAAAGGTACCAGTGCGCAAACTTACCCAAGCAGTATGATGGGTATGATCGCTTTGTTGCGCCAGACTTATTTGGATGCGCAATGGTATAAAAACAAGCCAGGTAAAGAAGGTTTGAACTTAAGCTTGCAGTCGTTTAACGAGAACCAAAACCTACCTCAAATTTTTGATGCAAACGATAAGTGGAATGACTTACGAGCTGACAGAATTGGAGATGAATTTGGTGTTCAATATATAATTAAAGCAGGTGGAAACGAGTACCAGCGAATTAAAGAAGTAGCTGCTACCAAAGCTCCTTTCATCATATCACTAAACTATCCCACTGCTATTGATGTTGACGATCCTAATGATGTTCGTTTTGTTTCGCTGTACGATTTAAAGCATTGGGAAATGGCTCCATCAAATGCTTCGGCGTTTGAGAAAGCCAACATTCCTTTTGCGCTAACAACCGCTGACCTTCGTGATGTAAAACAGTTTCTTCCAAACCTTCGTAAAGCGATGGATTATGGACTTACAGAAACAAAGGCCTTAGAAGCTCTTACAAAAACACCTGCAACCCTGCTGGGCATTTATAGTACAGTGGGTAGCCTTGAGAACGGTAAGCTTGCAAACTTTCTTATTACCACCGGACCAATCTTTAATGATAAGTCTGCCTTGTTAAGCAATTGGATACAGGGTAAGAAGTATGCAGTAAAAGAAGATACCTGGAAGAACATTGCAGGCACATATAAGTTTACCGTAAACTCTGCAACCGGTGCCTCGACATATACTGTTGATGTAAAAGGAAATTCTACTGCCAGCCTTATTGCCAAAGATACCATTGCCGGCAAATTCAGCTACGATGGTAATGCTGTTCGCTTCAACTTTTCACCAGAGAAAAGAGTAAAAACAAATATTCGCCTGAGTGGTTTTAAAACGGGTGAAGAATGGCAGGGAACGGGATTAGATACAGCAGGCAACCAGGTTTGGTGGACCGCTACCTTAGCTACTCCTGCAACAACTCCCGCCGACAGCATTAAGCGTAAGCAGGATGCGAGAAACATAGGTAAAGTAACGTATCCTTTCAACGGGTATGGCTATGAAGAAATGCCAAAACAGGAAACCATCTTAATAAAGAATGCCACTGTTTGGACAAACGAAAAAGAAGGTGTTTTACAAAACAGCGATGTATTAATACGCAACGGTAAGATAGCTAAAGTTGGAAAAAGCATTAGCGAAAGCGGTGCAAGGGTTATTGATGGAACAGGTAAACACGTTACACCTGGCGTTATTGACGAGCACTCACACATTGCTGCTGCTTCAATAAATGAAGGCGGGCAGAGTGTAACATCTGAAGTAAGGGTTGGTGATAACTTAAATCCTGATGATATTAATATCTACCGACAGTTGAGCGGTGGAGTTACCTCATCTCATATTCTTCACGGGAGCGCTAACACCATTGGCGGACAAACCCAGATGATAAAGCTTAGATGGGGCGCTGAT
>JAQBNN010000171.1 GCA_028288505.1 Segetibacter sp.
CCGATTCGCTGCCGCATGGCAAGTACACGGTGCTGGCGGGTTTACAACAGCGCTTTTTCGAGGTGATAGGCAAAATACAGGACGCCCAGAACATAGGCAATATACAGGCGATGTTACTGGCTAAAACCGGCCACTGGGACGAGCAGGAAGTACCGGTGGCCCCCGACGGTACCTTTGCCATTCGTAACTGGCTGTTTGAAGAAGATGCACTGATGGCTTTTTCCGCAACAAAAAACAATAACCAGCCACTTAATATACGAATAAGTACCCAGCTTGATTCTAACTTTGCAGCATTAGCGGTAGCCGGAAGGGCGTTTTATATAGGTAACCCGCCAACAGCGGTGCTGCAAACCCTAAATGATGCAATGGAAACTTCCGAAGCGGCTTTTGCAGACCGGGGCAGCATATTGCCGGCAGTGCTGGTAAGGACTACCGTTAAAAGTGCAGCTCAGCAGTTTAACGAAGAACATGTTAACGGTTTGTTCCAGGCGGCTGACGAACGTTTGATTAGCATTATGACCGATCCCAGTGCAATAAGTGCTCCCAATATCTTCTCTTACCTGCAGGGTAGGGTTGCCGGTTTGCAAATAGCACAGACCGGCTTTAACGGAGGCGTGGTCAGGTGGCGGGGGAGCCGTGTAACGTTTTTCCTGGATGAAGTAAGGGTATCCGCTCAACATATTGCCAACATACCTATGACAGACATTGCAATAGTAAAAGCATTTCCCCCACCTTTCTTTGGCGCTCCTGGAGGAGGTGGCGGCATTGCCATTTATACCCGACGGGGTAATGAGGCCAATTACCTCCCTGCCAATAAGCAGGTATTTAGAGTAAGGGGCTACACACCGGCCGTCGTGGCACTTATTATGAACAAGCTGAGCTTGTAAGAAATACAGGTACGCATAGAAAACTTTTACCTTATACGCTGGTAATTTTGTTGTTTTAAGATTAATCTTCTTTGTATCGCTATTAAAGCAAGGCATGTGCTTGTGGCACCGTGCCAAATGGCTAAGGTGTACGAATTACTCATACATAAATTGAGGGTCTTAATGTTTCCGTCCGATCACTGTTTAAAGGATTAAGGCACAAGAACTTGATATTCGTATTGCTTTGTTTTATGCTTTAAACTGGGAATAATATCTAACAACCTTTGCTTCATCTTCAGAGAAGTATATATTAGAAAACTTGTTTCAGTTTCCATTTTTCACAACATCTTGAGCCTGCCATCATACATGTGATATCTATGCTGTTATGTACAAAACAAAAATATTTAGTTCACATTTAAAATGGCGGTTGATTCATCCTTGTATTTTTGGCCTGCTCTTCTGCAGTTACGATACGGGTTAGGGGGAACCGCTGCAGACAATGTGTTTTGATTGCGAAGAGCAGAATGTCCTTTAACTCCGCAACAAGTTATTGGTACGAACGATAAGTGGATGTGGCATTTGGAACATGGGAACAAATAAAATAAGGATTCAATCCATTTTTCTGAGCCATATACTTAACAATGGAGAAACCTGCGAGGAAAAAAGTCGCAATACTTCCTACTGGAATAATAAATGAAAGAAGATTGGATAAGTAGTTTATTATATATATCTTACCTGTACATTTTTTAATTACCAAAACAACTTGCCATGAGAAAAATTTTTGTAATAGCAATACTACTTTACAGTACCTCTGTTTTCAGCCAGCAAAAGAATTTATATGGGGTAGGACTAGTTACGCCTGGTACGGGCCAGTTGCACCTGTTTGAAACTTCGTGGAAAGCGCATATCGCGAAATTTCATAATGGCGAAAGCAAAAGGCAGGTATTTGAAATAATAACCGGTGACCATGCAGGTACCTTTCAATTGGTTGAAGGTCCATTTGCATTTGCTGATATGGATAAGGAAAAGGCAAATGCAAAAGTACACGACGCCGATATTTTAAGCACGATATCAAACAAACTGGCTGTAGATATGCAAGGCTATACCTTCAGGCACCTTGACACGTTGAGCTACAACAAAGGGCCACAAGCAGATAAATACGTGCAAACTAATTACCACATTAAGCCCGGAAAATTGCAGGACTTCTTGAGAGAAACAAAGAGAGGGGTAATGATTAATGAACAAATTAAAAGCCCCGCTAGTTATAATTATTATCTCCTGATGTTTGCAGGTTCGAAGCAAATGGTGGTGCTAAGAAGAGCGCTGAAAGATGGCTTCAAAGAATTGGAAACTGGTTATCTGCCCTCAACAACCGAGGCTTTTAAAAGTGCTTATATAAAAGAATTTGGCCAGGCCGAGTATGATAAACGAACCGCTCCTGGTGCTATTTATGAATATGTAGATGGTTTTGAAACTTTTCTCCTGAAGAGTAGGAAAGACCTGAGTTCAGTAGCTGAAAAGGCCACTGCACAAAAATAAGGGGCTGTTTTTCTTTCAAGTACGAGTGCCTTGTGGAACACATCACCTCGATTGAGCTACCTGCATGCTGATAGTTGGAGGCAAGGCTTGCTGAAGAGCGTTATACAAGTACAAGTGAGTGACACAACGATGTTTAATAGTAGAAACAAAGCTGGCTCAACAATATTAATACGACAGGAGCATTGCCAGCATCGCATAATTAAAATAACCCATCATTTG
>JAQBNN010000298.1 GCA_028288505.1 Segetibacter sp.
CATTCTTTATATCAATTTCTTTCGTAAAATTTAGCCGAACTACTTTATTTACTGTATCAATTACATAGGTTCCTTTTTGAACTTTGCCTCCAATTTCATCTGCTCCTCCATAGCCAATCTTAGCAAAATTATCCCTGCCTTGGAAGATCCATTCCGTGGCGCTGGTTTCGTTTTGCTTTTCTGTCCATCTTCCCATCCAGACAGGTATGTCGAATGAACGGCGAGCACTAATAAGTACAAGGCAGGTTAAAAAAGTTGCTATTATAGTTAATCGGTATTTCATCGTTAAAATTTTACAACTGCTCAATTAACGTAAAAATGTTATGAATTATGCGAAACGTTAAAAGAAATGGAAGATAGTTACCATGCACAATAGAATTACTAAAAGTACAAGAGTGCGACGCAATAGAAGCTAAATGGATGCAAAATGCTGGGTCCAAAAATGTTCTAACACTCGCTTAGGCTTATAGGCAGCTGAACAGCCAGTCCGCCATCGGATGTTTCTTTGTACTTGCTGTTCATGTCTAAAGCTGTGTTCCACATGGTGGCCACAACCTTGTCTAATGAAACCTTTGCGTAATCAGGGCTGCTTTGTAAAGCGAGTTGCGATGCTGTAATGGCCTTAATGGCACCCATGGCATTTCTTTCAATACAGGGAACTTGCACGAGGCCACCGATTGGGTCGCAAGTCATGCCGAGGTGATGCTCCATTGCGATCTCTGCGGCCATAAGAGCTTGCCTTTGGGTTCCGCCCATTACTTCTGTAAGGCCTGCGGCGGCCATAGCAGAGGAAACGCCTATTTCAGCTTGGCAACCCCCCATTGCTGCGCTTATAGTCGCGCCTTTCTTAAAAATGCTTCCCACCTCCGAAGCGGTGAGTAGAAAGCGAACGATCTTGTCTTCGTCGTTGCCATTTAAAAAAGTAATAAAATATTGAAGCACTGCCGGAATTACACCAGCCGCACCATTAGTAGGTGCAGTAACTACACGGCCAAAAGCTGCATTTTCCTCGTTTATGGCGAGGGCAAAGCTGCTTACACAATCGAGAATATACTGGAAGTTTTGTCCACCCTCTTGAATTGCTTTGATCCAGCTATTGTAATCTGAATAAGTCCTGTTGCCGACTAGCTTTTTATTTAGTTCTGCGGCACGACGTCTTACAGATAGGCCGCCGGGAAGAATCCCGGGAGTGTGGCAACCGCGGTACATGCATTCTTGCATGGTTTTCCAGATGGTTAGCATTCCTTTTTTAGTTTCGGCTTCTGTTCGCCAGGTTTGTTCATTTTCCATCACGACTTCAGAAATGGCAAGGCCTGTTTTCATGCACCAGTGTAATAATTCAGCGGAAGTATTTATTGGAAATGGCAGATCGACCTCAGCAGTGGCGCCTGCACTCTCACCTTCTTTTACCACGAAGCCTCCACCTATGGAATAGAAAGTTTCGCTCCAGGTGTTACCACTCTTCATTGTAACCAGGAAGGTTAGACCATTTGGATGATAAGGTAAACTTTCGCGAAATAAGAACTGCACATTCACGAGGGGATCAAAAGGAATTTCTATTTTGCCTGCTAGCTTGAGTTTCTTTTGCTGTGTAATGTAATTAATCTTGTAGTTGATGCTGTTAACATCAATTGTAACAGGATCTTCGCCGCACAGGCCAAGCAAACAGGCAATATCAGTGCCGTGGCCCTTGCCAGTTTTAGCCAGTGAACCGTATAGAAGAACGGTTATTTCTGCAACTTCGTTTATGCCGCCTTGTTTTGTAATGCTATCAAGACAACGTAAGGCTGCTCTCCAGGGGCCGAGTGTGTGGCTGCTGGAAGGCCCTACCCCAATCTTAAACATATCGCAAGCGGAAATCGCTTCGTGTGGCATAGCAAAATATTAATCGGCAAATTTAGTGCATGTGGAAGGAAGGCGACTAAGAAAATAATGACTTAACAAGTATTTGGAGCGCTTGCGGAAGCTAAGATAGTAATTGAATAAAGAGCTTTGCTATTTGGTGAGCACTGGCACTTCCACCTGTAGATGCCCAATGGTTTGGCTATGAACTGAGCGTAGCAACGATGATGCTATGAAAGACAAATGTTGGCAACCAAAATCTTCCTTAATTATTCTACCAACTTCTTCAATTCAAGCTGAAATCTTTGTTCGGGCAACTGGTGGTTGAAGATCTGGTAATATTTTTTGCTGTTATTTACAAAAATGGAAGAAGGAAGCGCACCCGACCATTTCTTGTCAATCGCAGGAATAAAATTTCCCGGCTTGGAATCGTTTAGATAGATGATGCTACTCTTATAACCTTGCTTTTTTACAAAGGCAGGCAACTCCGCAGCATAAGCTTCAGGAAAATCGAGACTTACCAAAACAAGCTTAACAGGTACACTTGACTTAGCGACATTGGCCTCAAAATAAGGTAGTTCCCTTACACAAGGTCCGCACCAACTTGCCCAAAAATTTACGATCATTGGGCCGGTGCTGGTATCAATAAGGGTCCTCACATCTTTCGCTGAGTACTTCGGTATGTTTTGGGAGTAACCTGCAAATACCGCTACCATTAATACGACCGCTAATAATCCTTTTTTCATAAATCGTTTATTGTAGACCTTCGTTTAAAGCTCCATTCTGTAAATAAATTTTCCATCTTCTCAGTAGGCAAAGTTGGGTTATTATAAGAACCTGCTAAACTTCTTTGCCTGTACGCTTCGTAAACTGTAACAGCACAGGCAACTGAAATGTTCAGGCTCTTTATAATTCCAACCTGTGGAATAACGAATTTGCCGTCGCACAATTGCTTTACCTCATCGCTTACCCCATTTTGCTCGTTACCAAAAACCAAAGCAATGCTGCCGGTAAAATCTACGTCATATAAACCTACGGCATCAGCACTTACATCAGTTGTTAAGATTTTAGCAAACTTACTTCTAAGAACCACAAAACATTCTTCAACGCTTTCAAATTGGTGCGTTGTTATCCACTTGTCGGCACTACGACTACTTCTAACGCCCCACTTTTTCCTGAAAGGCACTTTGGTGCAAATAACATAAATATCCTGGATGCCTACTGCATCGCAAGTACGCATTATTGCCGAAACGTTGTGCGGATCTTCCACGTTTTCCAACACCACTGCAAGGCCGACCTGTCTCTTATGCAATGCATCCAATAAGTTCTTACTTCTTTCCGGGCTCATATGCCGCAAAGTTTAAAACATCCTTCCATTGCCGCAAAAGAAATAAATGAGAGATTTAAGAAAGTATTAAATTTAGTTCTTCCAGTATCAGCGTTATTTAGTTAGGTGATTTATTGGATGTACATGTGATCGGTCTTCAACATCGTTGTGTCACTCACTTGTACTTTCATTTATCTATTCAGCATAGGTTCACCTACTAATTTGTAACTGTATTCATAAACCAATAAACTTAAGCTAACTGCTACATATGAAATACGATCCTTTAAAAAATTACATCAATGGTGAGTTTGTTGCACCACGAAGCATCCGAACATTAAAAGTTGTTTCACCGCTTGATGGCAATCTTCTTACAGAAGTGCCCATGTCAACAAAAGAAGACTTAAACGATGCTGTAGAAGCAGCAAGAATTGCATTTCATAAATGGAGTAAGACCCCCATAAAAGAAAGAGTACAGGTTTTTTTCCGCTACAAGTTTTTACTGGAAAAGAACATGAAGGAATTAGCGGAAATATGCTCAGAAGAAAACGGGAAAACTATTGGAGAGTCGGTTGCTGAAATTGAAAAGTGCATTGAACTAACAGAATTTGCAACCTCGCTCCCACAATTGGTAACTGGCGAAGTATTAGAAGTAAGCAAAGGTGTGGAATGTCGTACCGAACATGTACCTCTTGGTGTAGTAGCTTCTATTGTCCCTTTCAACTTCCCCAGCATGGTTCCCAACTGGACGATACCAAACGCTATTGCCCTAGGCAATTGCATGATCATGAAGCCGTCAGAAAAAGTACCTATTAGTTGTGGTCGTATTGCAGAACTACTTAAAGAAGCAGGCTTACCCGATGGCGTTTTTAATATTGTGCATGGAGATGTAGAGATAGTCGAAGCAATCTGCGATCACCCGGGAATCGAAGCAGTCTCGTTCGTTGGTTCTACAAAAGTTGCCAAGATCGTTTACCAGAGGGCGACCAGTAATTATAAAAGATGCCTTGCTTTAGGTGGCGCTAAAAATCATCTTATGGTAATGCCCGATGCAATCCCAGGCATGACTGCACAAAACGTAGCAGCAAGTATGAGTGGCTGTGCCGGCCAGCGTTGTATGGCTGCAAGTGCAATGATAGGTGTTGGAAATGTTGACAACATAATAGATAAGATTTGCGACGAGGCTCGTAAGATTATACCGGGAGAAAACCTGGGAGCAGTTATAAGCAAAGAAAGCAAAGACAGGATAGAAAAATATATAACGGAAGCAGAGCAACAAGGTGCTAAAATCTTAGTTGATGGCCGAAACGTAAAAGTTACAGGCAAAGAAGAAGGCACTTATGTTGGCCCAACTGTTATTGATTTTGTAACACCTGGTATGAGCGTCGCAACCGAAGAAATATTTGGACCAGTAATAAGCATTATGCGAACTAATACTGTTGATGAAGCATTAGCAATTGAAAATGCAAGCCCTTATGGTAATGCTGCATCAGTGTTTACCCAAAACGGTGGAGTAGCGAGATATATTATTGACAGGGCAAGCGCAGGAATGATCGGCGTAAATGTAGGTGTACCCGTGCCTCGCGAACCGTTCAGTTTCGGGGGATGGAATGAAAGCAAATTTGGCGTAGGGGATATTACCGGTAAAAGCTCAATAGAGTTTTGGACAAAGCTTAAGAAGTCAACAGTAAAATGGAATCCTGAAGCTGGTGTTAATTGGATGAGTTAATCATCAAGTTGGAAAGGATTGGCTTCCCTTTGAAAAAAGAATAATTACAAATCGACAACCTAAAGTTATGTTGGAAACAATTGCACCTAGCAAAACAGAAAGCGAAGAAATAATACAAGATAACCTCGATTACACCTTATTCTCGTGGAGTAAACAGAAAGGTATCAACCCGATTGCAGTTAAATATGCTGAAGGTGTGTATCTGTACGATTACGATGGAAAGAGATACATAGATTTCTCTTCAGGTTTAATGAATGTAAATATTGGTCATGGGAACCAGAGAGTAACACAAGCTGTAGTTGAGCAAATGCAACTCGTAACTTATGTGACCCCGAGCTGTGTTACCAAAGTGCGTGGAGATTTAGGTAAGAAGTTGGCGGAAATCTGTCCTGGTGATTTGAATAAAGCCTTCTTTACTTTATGCGGCGCCACTTCTATTGAAAATGCTATAAAGCTTGCAAGGCTTTATACTGGCCGTCATAAAATCTTAAGTCGTTATCAATCGTACCACGGTTCTTCTAATGGCGCTATGACTGCCAGTGGCGATCCTCGCAAGCTTCCGGTAGATAGCCAGCAAGCGCCCAACTTTGTTCATTTTGATTTGCCTTATGCTTATCGTTGGGAGTACGGTGAAGAGAACCTATTGAAAGAATCAATCGCTTCTTTAGCACGGGTTATTGCATACGAAGGGCCAGGAAATATCGCAGCCATTTTATTAGAAGGTCAATCAGGTTCTTCAGGTTGTTTTCTTTACCCTGATGGCTATTTAAAAGCTGTAAGAGAGTTGTGTAACAAGCACGGGATCCTATTGATTATGGATGAAGTAATGAGTGGTTTTGGTCGCACGGGTAGATGGTTTGGGTTTGAACACCACAATATTGTTCCTGATATGATTGCAATGGCTAAGGGTTTAACTTGTGGCTATCTTCCTTTTGGCTGTCTAATGGTAAGTGAGAAGATTGCCTCTAAGTTTGATGATAATATGCTGGCGTTAGGGCTTACCTACTCTGCTCATCCTGTCTCCTGTGCGGCTGCCTTGGAAGTCTTGAATATTTATGAAGACGACAACTTGATCGAGAATGCACGACTGATGGGTGAATACCTGGATAAAAGAATTCAAGAGTTAAAAGTGAAGCACCTTTCCATAGGTGATTGGAGGAATACCGGATTGCTCGGTTGTTTAGAATTGGTGAAGAATAGGAAAACCAAAGAACCCTTTGCTCCTTTTAATGCAAAGCCGGATGAAATGGTAGTGATGAATAAAGTCGCTGCAAAGATTAAAGAACTTGGGATGTATACGTTTGTACGTTGGGGCTTCATCTTTATTGCGCCGCCTTTAACTGTTACAAAAGAACAGATTGATGAAGGTTTGGAGATAATATCAGAGGCTTTGAAGATTGTGGACGCGTCTATAGAACACGGATGACACGGATGACACGGATTATACGGATATGCACGGATAAAAGCGATTTGAATGAAGCATGAAGACTTGACTAATAAAATCATTAAAGCCTTTTACAAAGTGTATAATACGCTTGGTTATGGTTTTCTCGAAAAGGTTTATTAAAATGCTTTATTCTTAGAACTTAAACATGAAGGGCTTTTTGTAAGAGAAGCAAAAGAAAATTGAAGTTTACTATTTAGAGCAGTTAGTGGGTGATTACTATGCTGACCTAATAGTAAATGAATTAGTGGTACTTGAACTTAAGGCTCACGAACGTTTGCTTGAGGAGCACGAGAACCAATTAATCAATTATCTTAAAGCAACTAAAATTGAAGTAGCACTATACTAAACTTCGGAAAGAAGCCCGAGGTAAGAAGAAAAATATTTAACAACGACAAGAAGACGATGCTAGTAAAATAGCCCATCATTTTTATGGACAAATATCGCTAACAACAAATCCTTTTAAATCCATCCAATCCGTGTCATCCGTGTTCTATAAAGACTACACAAGCACTAAAAGTACAAGTGAGTGACACAACGATGCTGCCATAAAAAACAACTGCTGGCGACAAAATAATTTTCCCATGAACGAAAAGGTTATTGAAAAAAACTCATCACTATACAGCGAAGACCTCGCTCCCGTTCCGGCAAATAAGCGAACTTGGAATACCTGGAATTACGCCGCACTGTGGATTAGTATGAGCCTGTGTATACCAACATACATGCTTGCAAGTAGTTTGATTGGTGGTGGAATGAATTGGTGGCAAGCCATTCTTACGATCTTTTTAGGTAATACTATTGTGCTTATTCCGATGATCTTAAACGGGCACGCAGGGGCAAAATACGGAATACCATTCCCCGTATTTGCAAGGGCAAGTTTTGGGGTAAGAGGTGCCAACATTCCAGCAATATTAAGGGCCATTGTTGCGTGTGGTTGGTTCGGCATACAGGCATGGATTGGTGGCTACGCACTATACCTAATGCTGCGGCTTTGGATCCCGTCTTTGGAAACATTGCCACAGGTATTTCCCGCATCGTGGGGATTGCAAACTGCACCAGCCATCTGCTTCTTCTTGTTTTGGCTACTCAACATGTATGTGGTCTATCTTGGAGTAGAGAGCATTAAGAAGTTGCTGGTGTTTAAAGCATTTTTCTTACCGATTGCGGCATTAGCTTTATTGTTTTGGGCTATCAACGCCGGCAATGGTTTAGGCCCCATTTTAAATCAACCTTCTAAGTTTGCAACGAACGCTGATTTCTGGAATTTCTTTTTCCCGGGCCTTACTGGCATGGTTGGTTTTTGGGCAACCTTGTCTTTAAATATTCCTGATTTTACCCGCTATGCAAAGAGCCAGAAAGCGCAGATTAATGGGCAAATTATTGGCCTTCCTCCATCTATGACTTTGTTTTCATTTATAGGTGTCGTGGTTACTTCCGCTACCGTTATTATTTATGGAGAAACCATCTGGGATCCGTTAGTGCTTGCCGGAAAGTTCTCGAGTAAAGCGCTTGTAACAATTGCTATGATTGCCGTTGCCATTTCTACGTTGGCTACCAATATTGCGGCAAACATCGTTAGTCCTGCAAATGATTTCGCCAACCTCTCTCCTTCTAAAATTAATTTTCGCACCGGTGGTTATATCACCGGCATCATTGGCATTCTTATTTTTCCCTGGAAGCTAATTGCCGATCCTACCGGTTATATTTTTACGTGGCTCGTGGGTTATTCAAGCTTGCTTGGCCCTATTGGCGGCATCATGATTGCGGACTATTATTACGTACGAAAGCAGCAACTGCATGTCGATGATCTCTACTCCTTAAAAGGCAAATATACTTTTAGCAACGGCTTTAATACAACCGCAATTGTTGCCTTGCTGCTGGGCATTCTTCCCAATGTTCCCGGCTTTTTGGTAACAGTAAATTTAGTTGGAAAAGATGTGTTCTGGCCTTGGGTTCAGGACATCTATCATTACGCCTGGTTCGCTGGTTTCGTTGTTTCCGGTTTAATTTATTATGCGCTTTCAGGATCAACTAAAAGAGCAATAAGAGCAGATTTTGCAACGGCACAAATAGATAGATTAGAATTAGAAGTATAAGATTTTTGTTGTCCAACAGTATAACTTTGGTCCATCATCGTTGTGTCACTCACTTGTACTTTTAGATACAATATTCAACAAAAATTGGACTGAGATAACCCACTTAAAAATTTTCATCAATCATCTCCCTGTAGAAACTACTTCGTCATTGTCCAAAACAAAAAACATGAAGACTTTAATCAAGAACGGAAGAATTATTACTGCTGCCGATAACTATATAGGTGATATACTAATAGAAAACGGAACAGTAAAAGCTATAGGAAGAGATATGGCTATCCAGGTAGACGAACTTATTGATGCAACTAATATGCTTGTTTTCCCGGGCGGCATAGATCCGCATGTTCACCTTGAGATGCCCTTTATGGGAACCTTTAGCAGCGATAGTTATGAAACCGGTACGAGAGCCGCTTTGTTTGGGGGAACAACTACTGTTATAGATTTTATCCTGCAGAAACAAGGCAATTCATTAAGAGCTGCTTTTGATGAATGGAGCGGACGTGCAACTGGTAATGCTGTCGGCGATTATAGCTTCCATATGGCCGTTACTCATTATAATGAAAGCACGAAAGGTGAGATAAAAGAGATGATTGCTGAAGGCATTACTTCCTTTAAAACTTTTATGGCCTATAAGGGTGCCTTAATGATTGACGACCGACAGATGATTGGCTTAATGGATGAAGTAAAACAACAAGGCGGATTGGTAACTGTTCATGCTACAAACGGCGACATGATCGATTATCTCGTTCAAAAGCACCGAAGTGAAGGCAAGTCATCTCCACTCTATCACTACCTATCTCAACCCGAAGTAACTGAAGCAGAAGCATCAGAGCGTTTTGTTGATATGACAAATTATACTGGATGTCCTGGTTATATCGTTCACCTTACGTGTGAAGGGGCATTGAACGCAGTACGCAATGCAACAAGAAGAAATCAAAAAGTATTTGTGGAAACATGTATTCAATACCTGTTGTTAGATGCCTCTTTGTACGAGCAAGACTTTGATGGAGCGAAATGGGTTATGTCACCTCCGCTGCGTGAGAAGAAAGACCAGACAACACTTTGGGCTGGAATAAACCAGGGATTAGTTCAGGTTGTTGGAACCGACCATTGTCCCTTCAAGTGGGAACAAAAATTATTAGGCAAAGACGACTTTTCAAAAATACCTAACGGTCACCCGGCCATTGAACATAGGATGGAACTGCTGTACAGCGAAGGAGTCGCCACAGGAAAAATCAGTCTGAACAAATATGTTGAAGTAACAAGCACTAATGCTGCAAAGATCTTTGGTATGTTCCCTAAGAAAGGAACGATAGCCGTAGATTCAGATGCTGATATTATAATTTTTGACCCTACTGAAAAGCATACTATTTCCGTAAAGTCACACCACATGAATACTGACTACTCGGCTTATGAAGGTTGGGAAGTAACTGGGAAAGTGAAGTCGGTTTTATTGCGTGGAAAAGTAGCGATTGAGAATAATGAATGCCGTGTTGAGAAGGGCTACGGGCAGTTTGTAAAAAGGGAGAAGGTGAAAGGGTTTATTTAAACAATAAAAGCATCGTTAACACAAATTGTAATAAAGAAACCGGAAATTAGAGTCGTGGATAGCCAGGAAGAGATATTATCAATTATTAAAGCACTTGTAAAGGAAGCAATTCCAGATGCGAAAGTGTATTTATTTGGAAGCAGGGCTACAGGTAAAATACATGAGGAGAGCGACTGGGACGTGTTGGTTTTAACATCCCTCGAAGTCAATAGAAATATAAAACACCAAGTTCACGATAAGTTGTTTCCGTTAAGCGTTGAAATTTCTTCCTTCATTAATTCAATTGTTGTAAATAGTGAAGTATGGTTAGGAAACCCTTCTTTTTATGCGTTAAGACAATCAATAAAAGATGAAGCAATAGCTTTATGAGTGACAATAAAAAAGCTGCAGCATTAAAGCTTGAAAAGTCCAAATTTTTATTATCGGAGATCCAAGTTTTGATGGAGCATAAATTTTACAACAATGCTATTGCCCGACTATACTATAGCTGCTTTTACGCTACACAAGCGCTGCTCCTGTTGAAGATTTCGTTCAGAAAACACATAAGGGTGTAATCGTACTCTTAAATGAGCATTTTGTGAAAACAGGCCTCTTCGACGAGAACAGAGCCGCGTTTTTCAGTAGGCTCTTTAACGAGCGACTGGAAGATGACTACAATGATCTTCTGATAATGGATGAAAGTGAAGTAACAGGCTATATTGAGCCAGCGAAAGAATATGTTGAATATGTAAGCACGTTAATCAAAAAGCATCTTGATGCCCAAGAACAAATTGTATAAGTGAGTGACACAACGATGATGCTATGAAATACAAATGTTAGTACCAACATCTCCTCCCACAATTCTCAACTCTCCAGGTTTTGCAGGCATTTCATCAGGTCGATTCCCTTGCCCAAAACTGGCTTAAACATGTCTCCTTTTTCCTTTAGTCGTTGCTCGATGTTGTGGATAGTAAAGTCTTGAGGCGTGAGGCCTGATTTAACTTCATTCCACTCAAGCGGCGTTGAAACTGTTGCACCTTTACGGGGACGCAAACTATAAACGGAAGCGATGGTTTGGCCCTTGCGGTTTTGCAGGTAATCCATGTAGATGTGATTGCGACCACGCTTAACTAAATTACGCTCGAGCGTAGTGAACGAAGGCAGTTGTTGTTGTGCGAGAATGCAAATAAGGTTGGCGAAATCTCTTACCTGGTCGTAGTCGTATTTCTTGCCCATTGGCACATAAATATGCAAACCTGTTGAACCGGAAGTCTTGCAAATACTTGGCGCACCCGCTTTATCTAAAATTTCCTTTACCACGTTTGCAGCCTCTATCACCTGTTCAAATGTATTGCCGTCTCCGGGATCTATGTCGACCATCATGTAATCAGGTTTGTCAAGATTTTTGGTGGTGGAGTGCCATGGGTTGATTTCAATACTGCCCATGTTGACGAGGTAGAGCAAAGTAGCCTTGTCGTTACAAAGGATATAGTTGATATCCTTGTTAGCGCTTTCCGAATAAAGCGGGATGCTTTTTACGTAAGCCGGAGCCTCATCCCCCGCATCTTTATGAAAGAAACCTTTTTGGTTAATGCCATTGGGCGTGCGAAATAAAGATTGAGGACGGTCTTTTAAATAAGGTAAAATATAATCAGCCATCCGATCATAATAGTCGATCACATCTCCTTTAGTAATCCCGTCTTCTGGAAAAAAGATCTTAGTTCTGTTGGTCGTTTTAACTTCTACTTTTCCAAAAGTGTAGATCTTTTCTTTCTCCACTTTTGGCTCTTCAGCTTCAGGCGATTTCGCAGCTACAACTTTTTTTGGAGCTGCTTTCATTGCTGTTGCTGCCTTCTCTTCTGGCTTTACCTCTGCAACTTTTTTTACAGCAGATTTTTTAGGACCTGCCTTTTTCGTTGTTGCTTCTGTTTCCTCTTGTTTTACATCAGCAACTTTTTTAGCTGCTGCTTTTTTAGGGGCCGCCTTTTTTGTAGCTGTTGCCATATCAGGTACTTTATTTTTTTCCAGGTCAACTTCTTTTACCTTCTTATCCTCCCTCATTCTTAAGAAGATGGGGTGGCGCATTTTGCCATCTCTTGTCCACTCGGTAAACTTTAATTCACATACCAATTCTGGTCTTACCCATGTAACAGGCATGTTCGTTTTCACTTTCTCATCAAAAGGTGATTTGTCTACTATCATTGGTTCTAACCGGGCATACAACTCTTTAAGCAAGGCTCCATCAAAACCGGAACCTGTGTGACCAATGTAAGTAAGCTTTCCATTTTGATACGTGCCTAAAACGAGTGCGCCAAAATATTTCCTTCCACCTCGTGGTTCAGTGAAACCGACAACGATTGCCTCATCGCTTTTGTGGTGTTTTATCTTTAACCAATCGCTACTTCTTTTACCTGGATAATATGAGCTGTCTTTCTTTTTAGCCATTATCCCTTCCATGTCTTTCTCCTGGATCAACTTAAAAAAGTCCTCACCTTGCTCATCAACATGATCGGAATATTTAAGAACAGGATGATCGGGCAAGAGAGATTGTAGCAGCTCTTTTCGTTCTATGAGTGGAAGATTGTAAAGCTCTTTCCCCTTATGTTTAAGAACGTCGAAAATGTAATAGTGTAAAGGATAGTTGGGGTGCTCACCAAAGTGCTGCAGTTTTTGAAAATCCGGGTTACCATCTTCATTTAGCACAACTACTTCTCCATCGAAAACCGCCTTAAAGTTTAGTTCTTTAAGCGCAGTTACAATAGCAGGATAATTACCGTTGAAAGAATTGCCGTTCCTCGAGTACAAATCTACCTCGCCTTTATCTACTTCTGCTATTGCCCTATAGCCATCCCATTTTATTTCGAAAATCCAGTTAGGGTCAGAAAAAGGAGTTTCAGTTTCTTTTGCAAGCATCGCTGGTATAAACTCGTCTACTTTATCTCCCTTCTTCCCTCTCGTCATTGGACTTTTTTTTTACTTGTTGGCTCACCTTTTCCATGTTGAGCCAGCCATTTGTTTATGGGAGAATTTTTTGGCGTATCCTCTTCGCTTGAATAATCTTCGTCCACAGCATAGTCATCCCTATGCTTAATTAACAACCACGATTTTTCATCCTCTCCCTTCAATCTTACCAAGGCAAATTCACCCTTCAGTTTTTTCCCGTGCATGATAAATTTAAGGTTGCCACTCTTCAAGCCTGTCATTAATTTCTTCTCGTCATCTATTCCTTCGCCATCAATATATTCATACGTTCCCTCATCCCAAATTTCTACAATGCCTGCGCCGTAGTTGCCTTCTGGTATCTCTCCTGCGAAATTTTTATAATCGTAGGGATGGTCTTCTACCATCATTGCCAGCCGCTTGTCTTTTGGGTTTAAGCTAGGCCCTTTAGGCACTGCCCAGCTTTTAAGTACTCCTTCCATTTCCAACCTAAAATCGTAATGAAGCCGGGAGGCTTTATGTCGTTGAATTACAAAAGCAAGTTTGTCTTTGCTCTTTTTTACTGCCCCTGCAGGCTCTGCTGTTTCATTAAAGTTTCGCTTCTTTTTGTATTCAACTAGTCCCATAACCTAAAACGATTTTTATTTATTCTATTATACCAGCTTCAGTTTTCATAGCATCATCGTTGCGTCGCAATCACTTTATCCGTAAACCAATGGTGATCTACTAAGCCTTATTACACGTCGCTGTTAGCCTCAATTAACCTGTTTGCATTTGCCGAGTAGCCAACTGAAAGTACAAGAGTGCGACGCAAGTATAGTTGATAGTAGCAATACTGTTGACTACATAAAAAGAACACTAAGGCTACAACCACTTTTAAGAAGCCTTCTTTCTTTTAGTATTCAAACTTGCTTTCAATTGGGCCATCAGGTCAGTTGTGTTATTAGCCACCACTTTCATTTTAGGAGCAACTGGTGTTTTACCTTTTGCTTTCTCATGTATGACACGCATTAATTCTGCAGTATAAGTATCCTTGTAAGCAGAAATATCAAACTTACTTGTTAGCTGATCTATTAGCGAAATAGCCATATCCAACTCCGCCTTCTTAATCTCGGGAGCATCTGGCAAATTCAGTTCATCATATCCTCTTATCTCTTCCTGGAAACGAATTCTATTAAGTAAGATGACATTACCGGAAGGGCGTAAAATAGCAAGGCCCTCTTTACTTCGCATAACGAATGAGGCCACTCCCACTTTCTTTGTTTTTTTCAAAGCTTCACGCAACAAGGCATAAGCTCGAACACCAGACTTATCGGGCTCGAGGTAATAGGGCGTCTCGTAATAAATACTATCAATTTCTTCCTCGGCCACAAAGTCGCTAATCTCTACCGTCTTTGTTTTCTTCGCGTTAGCAGCTTCGAAATCTTTGTCGTCTAATATCACATAATCGTCATCCAGCTTATAGCCTTTTACTATATTATCCCATTCTACAGGCTTACCTGATTTTTCGTTTATACGCTGGTACTTTATGCGACTGTGGTCGCTTTTATCCAGCATATCTAAACTAATCTCGCTGCCTTGTGTGGCGCTGTACATTTTGATAGGGATGTTAACCAACCCAAAACCAATTGCGCCTGTCCAAATGGATCTCATAAAAAAAGTTTTTAACCGTTTACAATTTCTCCACCATTGGGGTGAAGCACCTGCCCTGTTATGTAAGACGAATCGTTACTTGCCAGGAACAGGTAACTGGGAGCAACTTCGGCAGGTTCTCCTGCCCTTGCCATGGGCACATCGCTTCCGTGTTTTGCTACCTTTTCAGGCTCGAAGCTTGATGCTATTAATGGCGTCCAGATTGGCCCTGGTGCAACACCGTTAACCCTTATCTTTCTATCCACTAAATTTTGCGCTAAGCTTCTTGTGAAAGAAACGATAGCACCTTTTGTACTTGCGTAGTCAATTAAAGAAGCACTGCCTCGATAAGCTGTAACTGACGTGGTGTTAATAATGCTACTGCCTTCCTTCATATATGGTAATGCTGCTTTGGTAAGCCAGAACATAGAGAAGATGTTGGTAGTAAAAGTCTTTGTTAGCTGCTCGGTTGTTATCTCCTCCAACGTTTTGCTTTCCCAATGCATTGCTGCATTGTTTACAAGTATATCAATTCGGCCAAATTCGCTTACTGTTTGTTTTACTGCCTGTGCGGTGGTTTCTTCAACAGTTATATCTCCTGGTAATAACAGGCACTTTCTTCCGTGTGCTTCTATCTTTTGTTTTGTATCCTGTGCGTCAACTTCTTCCTGTGGCAAAAACATAATTGCAACGTCGGCACCTTCTTTCGCAAATAATATTGCTACAGCTTTACCAATTCCACTATCACCACCTGATATAAGCGCTACTTTATCTGATAACTTACCGCTACCTTTTTCGTCTGTTCTTTCAGCAACCGGCTTCGGCGTCATCTCCTTTTCAATGCCCGGCCGCTCCTGCGATTGTGGCTCCCTTATAGGCTCTTTTTCGTTCGACTTCTGCATTGCTTTTTCTTTTGATACTAAAAGGATTATGCCTTTTACCAACTTGTTAGCAGGCCTAACTTAATTATTACATCAAAAACCATTCGAGGAAATTAGTCTACATAAAAATTGTTTTTACATGTTTATTTTCAATCGATTATACTGTTACTTTACAGTAATAAATACCAAAATTAAAATCAGTTTACTCGTTCTAAAACAGAAAAAACTATAATTTCGTGCTCATGTAAATGGCATGATTTTATACCTTCATACAAACTACCAGCTTCTTTAAATAACCTTTTAAATTAATCAAAATGACTACGCCTTTTGTTACAGCATTAAATCTTGATGAAGATCTTCTTTACTCAATACAGGGGATTGGATCAATTGAAATTACATCAGCTATTGATGATGATGATGACTTAGATGAAGATGAAGACGATGACTTAGATTTAGATGAGGAAATGGATGATGTAGAGATAGATGAGGTAGATGTAGACCCTGATCTTGATGCAGATGCGGAACCACTTACTGACGATGACCTAGATGCTGACCTCGATCTTGACGAAGATGATGACGACGAAGATGACGACGTGGTGTAGGAATTAAATCAACATAAAAAGAGGCTTCCTTTTGGGAAGCCTCTTTTTATTTGCAATCTGTACATCTGTACCCTGCTGATTGAGTTGCTGAAAAAGCGATAAAAATATTTTTGGACCTGAAGTTAGGGCTACTATTAAGCTTCTGTTGCGTCGCACTCTTGTACTTTATTTTCATCACTCAGCAACAACTACAAGCCTCTCGCTTATAAACAACATTACCAACCTTCAACTGCTATTACACTACTAACACAACAGGTTATTTAACAGAACACCGAAAGACCCACAAAGATTAAATTGATGAACGGATTGTGGCGCAACTGTAAGTGTTTATTAATTCGGTAATGGAATTTAAAGTTATAATCACTTTTAATTCTATTAGATGAATAAAACAGCATTTGGAGATACGACATTAGAACGGGAACGGATAAAAT
>JAQBNN010000203.1 GCA_028288505.1 Segetibacter sp.
TTAGGTAGGCTAACCCTGCTTACACCTGAAGAACTGCGACAACAGTTGCAGCAACTGCAATCCTTTGGTATTCTTGAATACATGCCGCAAAAGGAAACGCCACAGATTTACTTTGTACAAAACAGGGCACCTGCTGATCACCTTACTTTTAACCATGAAGACCACTTAAAGCGTAAGCATGAATACGCTTTAAGGGTTAAGGCAATGGAAGAATACATAAGTTTAAAAGATAACTGCAGGAGTAAATTTATCGGCAACTACTTTGGCGATGTTGACATGAAGAAATGCGGATCGTGTGATAATTGTCTTCACCAAAAAATCCAGGTATTAAGCAATGAAGAGTTTAATAAAATAAGCAGCAAAATATTTATTGCAATTAACAATACGGAGAAAGATATTAAAGACCTACTAACACATTTGCCCAACTTAAATAAAGAGAAGGTTTGGAAAGTGATCAACTTTTTGCAGGCGGAAGGTAAGCTGGTAATAAAAGAAAATGGCTGCATTACTGCAGCCTGATATTGTAACCCACAGCTTCGTTGATAATTGCTATGCCGATGAAGTGATTGCGACGCAACGATGATGCTATGATAAACAAATGCTGGTATCCATATCTTCTTAAAACCAACTACTCTTTTTTCCAGCACTCCTGCTTCTGCTACCCAGTTGTACGGCAACAATTCTATTCGTTAAATAAAATTTATACTATTGTACTTACTGTGTAACTTGACCCCTTCAATATTCTTCAATGCACTTAATATTAGCTTTCCTTATCCTGGGCTTAAGTATTTATAGGTTGATCAGGTACAACAAAAAAATTAAAAAGTACTACAAGGTAAAAGCAACCATTGTAGGGCTCGACCAAAAGAAGGTGGACGATGCAATGATGGGACCTAAATATTATTTCGCCCCCATCCTAGCCTTTACTGATAAGTACGGGCAGCAACAGGAAATCATTAGCGGCGAAGACAATCCTGACCGGCCTTTATACAAAACAGGAACAGATGTAACAATACTGGTTAACCCAAACGACAGCAGCCGTTTTATAATGTACAGTGTTGTGGAAGGTTATGTAATCCCCATCCTTTGGATACTCGTAGCCTTTGCTATTATTGCTATACCCCTGATTTTTCCCAAGACATTTGCGGAGTAAATATTTTTGTGTTTCCGAATGAATTAAAGAAAGGCAAACTCTCTCCTCCAAAAATTACAAACTACCACTCTTACAGTTCATCCTCTCTTTCTAACATTAAGATAGCGCCTTGTGGTACTATGTAATATTTTTCTCCCTGGTATAAGATCTCTGTGGCTCCACTAACTAAAAAAATAGCTAAGTCCCCCTCACGGGCCTGCAGTGGAATATACTTCACGTTCTCATCTTCACTCTGCCACGCCTCATTTTCAAAAGGCATAGGTATAGCGTAACCTGGTCCTGTTTTAAACACGTACCCCTGTTGCACCTTCTCTTTTTCCTGCACGCCCGGCGGAAGAAACAAACCGGTTCTTGTTCGTTCATCCGGCGTTGATGGCTTTATCAATACACGATCACCTATTACTATTAGCTTTTTCAATTTGTTGTCTTGGGTTAATAACATGCTTCCAATTTATAGCGTAAAGCTACTCATCATTGCAGCCACTACTTACATAATACAAGTTTAAGAAATGATAAAAGCGAAACACCAGGGTGAATAACAACATTTGAATTGGCATAATTTTTACAGGTTTACACCGAAAGCTTTTTATAAGGCAAATACGTATCTTTTAAATTACAAGCTGAAGTTGAAGCAAAGCGAGTAGACTTTTTTAATTAGGTAACAAAATAATTATCAATAAGTTGCACTGCTTTAAACTATCGGTTTATCTTTAAGTCAAACAATAAAAGAAATAAACTATGGAAGGTAAAAAATACAAAATCCTTTTGTGCGAAGACGATCCTAACCTTGGGATGGTCTTAAAGAATTACCTTGAGTTAAACGATTACGATGTGATCCTTGAAAGGGATGGTCGTTTAGGATTGGCCGCTTTTCAACGTGAAAAATTTGATATATGCTTACTTGATGTGATGATGCCTAATATGGACGGCTTCACATTAGCTGAAGAAATTCGTGACGTAGACCCTGATATTCCTTTATTCTTCTTAAGTGCAAAGACAATGAAGGAAGACATTATCGCCGGTTACAAACTAGGAGCAGACGATTATATTACCAAGCCTTTTGATAGCGAAGTTTTGTTGCTTAAGATTAAAGCAATTCTGAAGCGTAACGAAGAAGAAAGGAACATTAGCGAGAACATTGAGTTTGACCTTGGTGGTTACCACTTTAATCCAAAGCTTCGTCAACTTATTTTTGGCGGCACCACGCAAACATTATCTCCAAAAGAAAATGAATTGCTGAAAATGCTGGCCGAGCATAAGAACGACTTGCTTGCACGCGAGCAGGCGCTTAAGAAGATTTGGGGTAGCGATACTTACTTCAACGGTCGCAGTATGGATGTTTACATTGCCAAGCTTCGTAAATACTTAAGGAACGATCCGAACATTGAGATCGTGAATATTCATGGTAACGGCTTTAGGTTAGTGGCTCCTTAACTTAAATCTTAATATTTTCGAAAAGCTCATGCCATTATTGCATGAGCTTTTTCGTTTCAGGCATTTGGTACTTTGTTTGTTTGATACTACGAAACCCTTAAAATGAAGCTTGTAAAAAAGACCCTTTTTATTGTGCTTACCTTCTTCGGCACCATTGCGAGTATTATCCTCTTAGCGATACTTAATTCGATTTTCGATTTCAATCTTTCGGGTGGGGATATATTTTTCTGGGGACTAATAAGCGGAGTTATTATAGGTTATGTTGGTCGCCGTTTTTTGACTTTTTATATTTTGAAGCGCGCCGAAAAATTTATGCAAACTAAAATGCCCGCAAACAATAAGCGGGCAGTAATTACAGAAGATATTCCCTATACAGATGTGTAATAAAAAAGCCTTCAACTGAAGGCTTTTTTATTGACTATTCTTTAAAACAACATCCCGCCCTTGTTCTGTTGGCGTTTACCAAGATGCTCATAGGCTTTTGGTGTAACCTCTCTTCCCCGAGGTGTTCGTTGCATAAAACCTTCCTGTATTAAGAAAGGCTCGTACACCTCTTCTATCGTACCCGCTTCTTCACCTACTGCTGTTGCAATTGTAGTTAAGCCAACCGGCCCGCCTTTAAACTTTTCAATAATCGCAAGCAAGATGCGGTTATCCATTTCATCTAATCCATGCTCATCTACGTTCAACGCTTTTAGTGCGTGTTGCGCTATTCCTAATTCAATTTTTCCGTCGCTTAGTACTTGAGCAAAATCACGTACACGACGAAGTAAACCATTCGCAATACGAGGCGTACCACGGCTTCTACGGGCTATCTCGTACGAAGCTTCGCTTGTAATTGGCGTATTTAAAATGCCGGCGCTTCTTTCAATTATCTTTTTTAAAACATCAGCGCTATAATATTCGAGTCTCGATTTTATGCCAAACCGTGACAGTAACGGCGCCGTTAATAAACCGCTTCTTGTAGTTGCACCAACAAGCGTAAACTGGTTTAATGTTAGTTGGATACTTCGCGCATTCGGACCACTATCAATCAAAATATCTATTCTGAAATCTTCCATTGCGGCGTACAGGTATTCCTCTACTACATTGCTTAACCTATGTATCTCATCAATAAATAAAACATCGTTAGGCTCGAGTGCTGTAAGTAGCCCCGCAAGGTCTCCGGGCTTCTCAATTACCGGCCCCGAAGTCTCTTTTATATTAACGCCTAACTCGTTTGCCACAATACGGCTAAGGGTTGTTTTACCCAGGCCTGGAGGACCATGAAACAGGATATGATCAAGTGCTTCTCCGCGAAGTTTTGCCGCTTTAATAAAGATCCTCAAGTTCTCTATAAGTTGTGGCTGGCCGGCAAATTCTTCTATTTCCTTTGGCCGTATATTATTTTCAAATTCAGCCTCGGTGCTACTCTGCTGATCTTTGTCCTTATTTAAATTTGGGTTGGCCATGGTGGTAAAATTAGCAAATGAGAAAGTAAAGCAGTAAGGTGTGCAATAATAATTTGGTAGCCGGCAAAAGTACTACTATCAACATCGTTGTGTCACTCACTTGTACAGTTAGTAGTTTATGCAGCTTTTATTAACTGCTATTTTAGAGAAGCAATGAACTATGAAGGATACTTGATTTCTTTTCGTCATCTTCCACTAGTTGTCCTTGAAACTCTTAGGCCCTTTACAAGTACACTTATTACGCTTCAATTTATGAAGAGGACCTTTTTATACTACATAAGAAAAGATGCAAAAGGAATTGCCGATAAAGTGATTGCGACGCAACGATGATGCTATGAAATACCAATGCTGGTATCAAAAAAAATGATAGGTACTAAAGATAATGTGCTTCGAACTTTACTTCGCGTATTGCATCATATTTAAAATCACATCAGGATCGGGACAGTTCTCGAGGTAGGTATCGCGCTCGGAAAGTTTACAAACACCGGGATAATCGCCTGAAGCAACATGCATTTCTTTTATAACCTGGAAGTGCAGGTGTGGGGGCCAAAAACCGTTTTCAAGAGGGTCGCCAAAATGAGCGAACTCGGCACCACGACTAATGTATTGTCCTTCCTGCAGGCCAGCAAGATCTCTTAGACAGAGGTGGCCATATAAAGTATTGAAAGAAATGCCGTCGAGCTGGTGATGCAGGATAATAGTTGCGCCGTAATCGCCGTAGCTATCGTTGAAGGCAAAACTATGTACGTACCCGCCGATAGGGCAAAAGATAGGGGTACCTGCAAGTCCCCAGATGTCAATGCCAAGGTGCAGGCGCCTTGGCTCCTCTACTTCGTCGAAGACGGCGCTACGGGCATAAATGGTGCGATGTTCGTTGTAGCCACCAATGCCGTAAGTATATTCTGTACCAAGCTTATCAGTAACATAAGTGGAGAATAATTCGGTGTTGGTAATCACCTCTTCCGTTAGCTCCCGGTTGGCGTTGGTAAAGTCCATTTTGAGCAGCGCGTCTTTTTCTGGATCGAAGTTCACGACCGGAAAGTAGTTGCCCCTGTATTTATCAAGTAAATTATATAAGCTATTCTGCATCTTGTTTGGTTAACCTGTATTACAACACTCGTGGAAGTGTAATTGAAAAAGAGGAATTTTAAAACTATTATTTCACTTTAATAACCTTGCCTTTTTGCAGCTTGTACTCACCATATTTGGAGTCGTAGGTGAAAGTAAATTTGCCTGAATTGAGCTCTTTATTGCAGTGCTTTTTATGCATTCGGTTAGAGATCTCTATCTTTCCATCACCATCATTATCCGCTACCTGGAAAAGATTTTCCTCTTCGACTATAACTCCTGGCTCATATTTAAACCACGGCTCTTTTAAACTTTTAAAAGCAAACGAATGAAAAGTGAGCAATGTATCCACGCTTCCATTTTTTAAGGAAAACATGCCGGAATACTTGTCGACCCTGTTACCGCTGTCTTTAACAGTCGTGATCTTAAACTCTTCTACCTTGTCGCGGCTGTTGTCAACGTTTAGGTGATCAAACGACTCAACGGATGGGAAGAAGTAGGGCTCGATATCTAAAGTGGTGTCCTTTCTTTCAGCAAACAAAATTGTGGTGTTGTTTTTTCGTTTGCTGTATAGCTACATGATACAAGGAACTGCCAATTTTTCCCCGGCTTATACTTACATTGAAAAAATTGAATTTTGTCGGGAGGTGTTAGCTCAGGCAACGTCCGTTGGATGTATTGCCTTACCCGAAGTTCGTCATTCTGCGCACTGGCACAAACGACAAAACCTAAACAGAACAATAAAAATGAACTGAATATTTTCATAGTAAAAGATAAGCTGGTACCAGGATTAAGAATCTTTATTCAAGATACCAGCTTAGGGATTAAAATCATTATTAAATAACCACGTTGACCATTTTTCCTTTTACAAAAATGATTTTCTTCGGCGGCTTGCCTTCTAACCATTTTTGTACAACATCATTCGCCAAAACTATCTTCTCTACTTCTGGTTGTTGAAGGTCTAATGCGATTGGAATGGTGGTTCTTAATTTTCCATTTATACTTACCGGGTAATCTTTGCTGCTTTCGACAAGGTGCTTTTCGTCAAATGCTGGAAAGGCTGCGTCCAATACTGTTGATTCGTTTCCTAACAAATGCCAAAGCTCTTCAGCAATATGTGGTGCGTAGGAAGCAAGCAAAATAACAACCGGCTCTAACACCGAGCGCTTGTTACACTTAAGATCGTTTAACTCGTTTACACAAACCATGAATGCGCTAACAGCAGTATTGAAACTGAAGCGCTCTGTATCTTCTTCTATTTTTTTTATCGTTCTATGAAGAACTTTTAATTCAGCAGGAGTTGGCGTGCCATCGGTAACAATAGAGCCTTTTGTTTCATCAACGAACATTCTCCAAAACTTGCGGAGGAAGCGATGGACGCCTTCAATTCCTTTTGTATCCCACGGCTTGCTTTGTTCAACAGGACCAAGGAACATTTCGTACATGCGGAAGGTGTCCGCGCCGTATCGTTCTACAATGTCATCGGGATTGACAACATTGTATTTTGATTTAGACATTTTTTCTACTTCGGCTCCGCAGATATATTTGCCATCTTCTAAAACAAACTCGGCATTTGCATACTCAGGTTTTGAAGCTTTAAATTTTTCTGTATCCAATTCAAACCCATTGACGATACTAACATCGACATGTAATTGGGATGTTCCAACATGAGCACCTGAATCAAAGCCAACTAAGGTTTTGCCGAAAAAATTATCAATGATGTTCAATGCACTTTTATAATCACTTTCAACTTTATTAGTAAGATTAGAGTAAATTTCTTTTGAAATAAATATTTGCCTACCATCGATTTCGTTTTCTGTAGACTTCCTGAAATATTTATCCAGCCTGTAAATAAACCTGCTACTTCCCTGTATCATCCCCTGGTTCACTAACTTCTTGTAAGGCTCTTCGTGACTGATGTAACCAAGGTCAAACAATACTTTAGTCCATAAGCGACTGTAGAGTAAGTGGCCTACTGCATGTTCTGTTCCACCGATATATAAATCCACCTGTCCCCAATAGTCTGCTATGTTTTTATGAACAAAGGCTTCTGCATTATGCGGATCCATGTAGCGTAAGAAATACCAGGAGGAACCAGCGTAGCCGGGCATCGTGTTGGTTTCTCTTGTGCTGCCATCCCATATGTTTACCCAGTCAGTAATATTTGCTAAAGGCCCTTCGCCTTCAGGGCCGGGACCGTATTTTTCAACGTATGGCAGTTCAACAGGAAGATCGTTTTCTGATAGAGGCGTTGCAATTCCT
>JAQBNN010000300.1 GCA_028288505.1 Segetibacter sp.
TTTTACATAGCATCATCGTTGCGTCGCAATCACTTTATCTCCAAATCCTTTGGCATCTTTTTCCTGCTATCTGTTTAAAACTGGCACTTAACAAGAAGCTACTTATTCCCGATCAGATACAATAAGCAGTCCATTGTTTTGGTTCTAATTTTCACAGCCTTTTATTGAGCAGTGTCTGCTTCAGTTGGGGTTGCTATCGGTCTTGTTTGTGCAGGTTTTGTTGCTACTGGTCTTGTTGCCACAGCGGTGTCTACCACCACCGGCGCTTCAAGAATTCCCTTTGGAGCTGCAGCAGGTGCAAAGCTTTTTATATATCCTCTTTGCAACAGTTTTGGAATAACATAAGTCCCCGCCAGCGCTACTGCTTCACTTGATCCTTTTGCTTTTTCTATTCTGATACATGTTACAATATGTCCCGGTCCGTTTGCTTTCGGGGCAAAAAATACATACCATCCATCGTTAATCCGTTCTCCTTTATAAACACGTTCCGGTGTACCTGTTTTTCCAGCCACACTTATGCCAAGGCGGTTAATTTTACCTGCACTTTGCTTAATCATATAACCCGTTATTAATTCAGCATAGTGGGGGCTTTTCGTTATTGCAACTCCAGGTTGTATTGGAGTTTGTTGTCCACTAATATTTATAACATAACGGTTAGGCATCAGTGTACCTTTATTGGCTATCCCTGCTGCCATCCGTGCTACCGCAGCGGGAGAAGCTACAAGTTCTCCCTGTCCCCACGACATTCCCGAGATACCTTTACCACGTGTTCTTTTAATGTTATTAGGATTGTAAGATTTTAAAGAGGTAAACTCTGTCTTTCTCCATAGCTCACGCCACCTTTCTTCCTGTGCTATATTATCCTTCTGGTAATGGTAATAATAACCGCCCACTCCATGTAGAAACATGCCCGTTTTTAAGTAAACGGTGCCCATTTCTTCCTGCAATTGCTCTTCGTTCGCCAGTCTTATAAAGAAAGAGTTGTTCGATCTCACTAATCCTCTTTCAATCGTAATATTTCCCGCTTCGTCAGGCTCTGCGCTTTTTATACGAATTAGATCAGCTGGTCTAACAAGGATTGACTTTGTTGCTGCAGCCTCCCCTAATTTATTAAAAGCCGCTATCGTTGTAGCTACTTTCGCCGTCGATCCCGGTTGGGTAGCATGGGTAAAACCTATATCACTATTCACATTCCAACCAGGCAACCTGTTCAACTCTCGTTCTGTTAGGGTAAGCATGTCCCAATCATTAACAGATGGTAATGGGTAAGCTGCAGAGGCAATAATATCACCGGTGTTGTCTTCCATTATCACCACCGATACCCTTTTAATTTTCAGTGAATCATCTGCACCAAAAGCCTTTTGCAAACTTGTTTGTAAAGTAGCGTCCATGCTTAAGGTTACGTCCCTGTTCTTTTGTTTAAAGGCCTCTACCTCTTTACTATTAATACCCGCTAAAAGCAACCCCGATAAAGCGCTGTAATCTCTTCTACTCACCGTCATTTCAGTAGAAGTTTCAGGTAGAAAACGATCTTCTCTAAAGCGATGAGCACTTACCTGCATTTTGGTTGTTGGTGTTGGGAAGCCTCGTAACTCTGCGTCGTGCTCATACTCCGCAAAATAACCGTTTGCTGAGCCGTTAAAGACGCCAGTGTTTGCATCGCCCGTCCAAAAGAACATTTGCTCGGCAAAAGGGTAATAGCGGTCTAACCTTTTATAGGCAAGAGACTCTAAATTCTCTTTTGCAATTCCCAATGCCAGCAAAGAATCCTGTTGCTGCCGTATTTGTTCTGGATGACTAGTTGCCAATATCATCCCTTTCCTGTCTAAAAGATTTCCTGCCTGTAGCCTGTTCATCAAAATAGAAATGCGTGGATTATAACTGAACATCCTTGCACCACTTCTATCTGCCACAAGCGCCGGTTCTACTACCCATTTCTTATTATTAAAAAGGTACCTCGATACATTTACTCCTAACAGTACAATACCTATACAAGCAGCAAGCAAAGCAGGTAGCAGGTTTTTATCCTGTTGCCTTGTAATGAATTTCATTTGCGCTTGTGAACCCTGCAGGTGTGAGGCCGATAATAAAAAGCCTGCTGCCAGCATATTTGTAAGTAAACTCGAACCGCCATAGCTCATGAACGGCAATGCTACACCAGATAATGGCAATGCACCGGTCGACCCTCCAGCAATCAACAAAAATTGAATAAAGGTGCTGATGCCTATTCCTGAGCACATGTAAAACAAAAAGGGAGTGCCCGTTTGTCGCCCCACAACTATAGACCTATGCAGGTAAAGCAGGAACAGTATAAACACGCAGATAATTCCTGCCCATCCAAATTCTTCGCCCATCGCGGGTAAGATCATATCAGTGTGTGCTTCAGGGATCGTTTTTGCAAAACCCTCTCCTACACCTTGCCCACTTATTCCGCCGGAAGACATTGCCCAGATACTGTTAGCTACGTGGTCGCCACCATACACTTCATTATTCCATGGATCCTGCCAGATTGCCTTCCTGTCAACAAGCCGTTGAACTGGGCCGGGAAATAATTTACCAATAAAAGGAGCCTGGTCAAGCAAAAGAAAGCCCGACATAATTACCAGTGCCATCACTGCCGACTCGCTTAATTTCTCTTTCTTGAACAACATGTACAAAAGTGCTGCAGCCACTGCTACCCCAGTTGCCAGCCAAACATTTTTTAGTACCCAAACGCTCACCACGTACAATACTACGGCTCCAATCATAGGAGCAAAATCGCCTCGTGAGAATGAAAACAAAATTATGAATGTGAAACAGCAAACCATAGCCGGTCCAAGATCGCCGAGTAATAAAAAAAGAAAAATTGTTGTTAGAATAGCAACAAGTGCAAACCCAAAAAACGACCACCGGCGGTGCCAGGAGGTGTAGGCTGAAATAAACTTTTCATTGGCTGAAAAGTAGCCTGCAAGAAAAAATATTATAAAGAACTTCACTATTTCACTAGGCTGAAAACCGAACAGGTTCACCTTAACGCCGCTTCCTTCCGGACCAGTACCAAAAATGATAGTAAGTATTAATAAACCTATTGCAGCAATTGCCCACGGCCATCCATTTGCTGCTTTCCTGTTCCCTTTAAATATCAACAAACGATAGAACCAAGAGTCTGCTGTGAACAACCGCAAGTTGAACAACAGCATTACAATTATGGCGACTATACCGCCAATAAAATAAGTAAATGTGCTTTTTGCAAGAAACCTATCTCTTAAAGGGTCCTGGAGGCTGAATAATGTTATAAACGACAGACCCGTCAGGATCATTATAATTGGCAGAATCAGTTGGTCCGCTCTTGGAAAACGAATGGACAATATGATGTGTACAAGGAAAAAGCCCCCAAAAAAAGTAGCTACTATTATCCAAAACCATTTTGTTACTTCCTGCGGCGTTCTTACGATAAAAACTTTTTCTTTTTTAAAGGTGCTGAAGTCTTTGGTAGAAAAAAGTTTTAGGGTATGTGGCGACTGAACGAAGTTTAAGGACGCGTCATCCTTTAATTCGCTAACGCCTTTTGCCTGGCCAAATTGATAGGCTGG
>JAQBNN010000264.1 GCA_028288505.1 Segetibacter sp.
TAACCTCTTCTAATTTTTGAGAAGTTATTTCTATAAAGCTATTAAAGGAGGAGTGTTGAGAAGTGGAAATTACCCTATGTAATGCTATTATTATCCCTCGATTGCTTTTATTAAAAAATTTAAAATAGAATTTGAAAAGGACAGCAGAAGGTAATTTATTAATCAAATAAGCGAAGGCTTTTACAAAAATTTTCATACTCCCTATAAACAGAACAGTTGTTGTAAATCAATTAGTTTAAACTTAATTTAGGTATCAGTGAGTATAAATTTAAGCGTTTAATGATGAAAGTTGAAATTTATTATATGACAATAATCTCTCTAATACAACGAAGGATAGGAAGAGATTTTAATGTTGACCATAGAAATATAAATCAGCCTTGTAGAAATCTCACAAAGTCAGAGGTTATTTGCTGATGACTACTTTTTTTGCTACACGGTTTGCCCAAAGTAAATAGGATATGTCGTGACGTAATTTTATATTTCACAAAAAGTATTTCACTGTGTGTATTAGCTGCAACTCGAAATAAGGCGTCAGCAATGTGCATCTTGCCAAACTTAGTATTATACTCTCTGGTTCTTTTAGGAATTGAATGAATTTGGTCTACCATTCCTGCAACTACCTGGCCATTCCTCAAATGGTTTCTGGTGCGTAATAGGAATGTTGAATCAATTTGAATTTGATGTTTAAAAGTGTAATCAAGCACGGTGGTTTCTTTATAGTACCCAATAACAATTGGGTTCAACCCGATACTCTTTATATATGGTATAAGTAGGTAAGTGAAGTTATTATGAAAACCTGCAAATAAAAGTCCTTTTCCAGAATTAAATGACTGGAATATTTCCTTTTTGTCAATTTTTAATTTTGGCTTAAATAATACGTCGTGAAGCACTAAAGTCCTTAAGCACCTTGCTAAAGAAGTGGGCCCACCTTCTCTCTCGTACAATTCTTTTTTGTCCTTTTGAAAGGGTGTGATAACTGCAAAAGCAACGTTTAAAAAAAACGAAGTAATAACTGTAACCTTGAACCTTAAGTGATAAGGAAAAAATTGAATAATCTTTGCAAATAATTTTCTTAAGAGGCCCAATTTGTGCGTTATTCTTTTTATTACTAATTACGGAATTTTAAAAAGATAAATCTACGGTTTTAAAGGCTGCAAGGGATAAGAAAATATTGGGCAATATTTGTGTCTAGTCCCATACTTTTAGATGTGATTATAGATATTGTAATTACGAACTCTTGCATTTCAAAAAAAATTGGAATGGCTCACTTGCATTATAAGAAGTAGTAACCTCCTTACCTAAAAAGTGAGATTATAGGACCGGTACTCATTATTTGTAGCAATTTTAGGTACCTACATTACAGTAAAAAGAGAAGTGGAGTTGAAAAGCTTCATTGAAGCGTCATGTGCAGTTTACCATTGTTCCTACATTTTTGCAGATCTAATCTCTACTTTTGCCATATATACTGGTGTTTCTATCCGGTGATTAAGTAAGAAACATTTCTGATTCTGCAAGAGTAAATGGTGGAGAATAGCGGGTTCGAACCGCTGACCTCTTGCATGCCATGCAAGCGCTCTACCAACTGAGCTAATTCCCCGGGCGGATGCAAATGTATAAGTTGAACTTCTACAAAACAAAAGTTTTTCTTTATAGCAAAACGCAGGAAAAGTATAATAGTAGCACAACCGATGAACGGATTGCGACGCAACGATGTTTAATTGAAATGCTTTTGCTGGTACCAAACTTCAAACTTTTATTGTTCTACTTTTTCTTTTATAAAGTCAGGCTGTGGTTCAACAGAAAATTGTTTTACTAAAATGTTTAGTATTTTTGCTGTTGGTACAATTGCTAATACTATTAGGATGAGTGATCGAAATGTAGAAAAGCTTTCAATACTTGCTGACGCTGCTAAATATGATGTTTCGTGCTCGTCAAGTGGAAGTGATCGAAAGAATGCGAACAAGGGCTTAGGTAATGCGAGCAACGGTATTTGCCACGCTTATACTGAAGACGGTCGCTGCGTTTCCCTTTTAAAAATCCTGCTTACTAATCACTGTATTTTTGATTGCGCTTATTGTGTCAGCAGAAAAAGCAATGATGTAAAACGAGCAGCTTTTACTGTTCAGGAAGTAGTCGATCTTACTATAAACTTTTATCGTCGAAATTATATTGAGGGGCTTTTTCTTAGTTCAGGCATTTTTAAAAATGCGGACTTTACAATGGAGCGCTTAGTTCGCATTGCAAAGAAGCTTAGGCTGGAGGAAAACTTTCACGGTTACATACATCTAAAAGCAATTCCGGGAGCAAGTGACGAACTATTGAAAGAAGCGGGGTTGTATGCTGACCGGTTGAGTGTAAACGTAGAAATGCCTACCGAGCAAAGCCTAAAGCTGCTTGCTCCCGATAAAAACCGACAGGATATGCTGTCACCCATGAAATACCTGAAGAACGCTATTATCGAAAATCGTGCGGACAAAAAGGTTTTCAAGACAACTCCTTTATTTGCGCCGGCAGGACAAAGCACACAAATGGTTATTGGTGCAACGCCAGAAAGCGATTTGCAAATACTATGGATGGCCAACCAGTTCTACGAGAAGATGAACCTGAAGCGGGTTTACTATTCAGGGTATGTACCTATCAGTAATGATAATCGTTTGCCTGCAATTGGTACACCTGTACCTATGATAAGGGAAAACAGGTTGTACCAGGCAGACTGGCTCATGCGGTTTTATGGTTTTAAACTAAATGAGATTGTTGATCCTGCTAATCCATTGCTTGACATGGATATTGATCCTAAACTTAGCTGGGCATTAAGAAATATGCAATTGTTTCCTGTGGATATTAATAAAGCGGATCTCGCGTTGATCATGCGCATTCCTGGTATTGGAATTCCATCAGCAAGGAAAATTGTTGCAGCACGAAAATTTTCAACCCTTACGCTCGACCACCTTAAAAAGTTTGGAATTGCATTAAACAAAGCAAAGCACTTTATCACCTGTAAGGGTACGAGTTGGATGCAAAAAGAAATGCATCCGCTACAATTAAAGCAACATATTCTGCAGACAAGCGTAAGCAAATACGCCCCTAATTTTTCACCACAGTTAAAGTTGTTTTAGGTGACAAACATAATTTACGATGGAAGTTTTGAGGGCTTGCTTACTGCCGTTTTTGAAGCGTATGAATATAAGTTTGAACAAGTAAAAATTGTGTTGCAGAAGCATTTTCAACCATCGCCTTTTGACAAAGAACACCGTTGCATAACCGATGAGAGAAAGGCCGAAAGAGTTTGGAAGGGATTAAAGCAAAAACTTTCTGCCGCTGCCTGTGCTCAACTGTATAAAGCTTTTTTAAGCGAAGACGCTGGTATTGAAAACACCTTGCTCCAGTATATACAACATGCTTTTTCTCATCCGCAAAGTATAGAAAGTGATTTCTCCCATCCTGCTGTTTTGCTCGTGTCGCGGACAGCTAAAAAGGTTTATAGGGAGAAACACAGGATGGAAGCGTTTATACGTTTCCAACTAGTTAAAGACAACTTGTATTATGCAATTTGCCAGCCCGACTTCAATGTGCTGCCGCTTATCGAAAAGCATTTTAAAGATCGGTACGCCGATCAAAGGTGGTTAATCTTTGATAGTTACAGGAAGTACGGAATTTACTACGACTTAACTGAAGTGAATAATGTAGAGTTTACTTTTAGTGAAGACAGCTCTACGGATGATGCTTCTAGTGCCTGGCACGAAAGCGAGGAGATGTACCAGGTATTGTGGCAGCAATATTTCTCTAGCGTAAACATTGCGGCAAGGAAGAATACGAAGCTGCATGTTCAGCATATGCCGAAACGTTACTGGAAATACCTTCCCGAGAAGAAAGCCGGCTCTAAAGATTTTTAAGCTGTTCAACAAACCGTCAGTACTTTTGCTGTGCAGTAAGTAAAACAACAATTATGGGAATTTGGCGCCAAATAGGAGAGTACCTGTTTATAAAAAAAAGAGATCCGAATGAACCTCGCACATCTTGGATGAAGTACATGCACGGCATGAACCGTATTTCTATACTTATCTTTTTAGCTGCCCTCGTTATCATCCTTTTCAAGCTTGTCATCCTTCCGCTTATACGCAAGTAAATCTCTCATTTAAGGTAACACGTTTATAGTTTTCATCTTATTCTTATTGAGCCAACATTTGTAGCAAAATGCAGCAGCCGTTGCGTCGCACTCTTCTACTATATAACTTTATTCAGCATTCCCAACCCTTTACAACAAATCAACGGGGGAATATAATGTTCTACAAAAGAACAGTAGTTGACGTGGCGTAAAAATTGTGTCTTATGTTTCAAATAATATTAATATGAATACACAAGACATTGATGAAAGCACACAATCAAAAAGCGAATCTGAAGAAGCCGTAGAAGAAGATGGTACGCCTGTACTTGACGAAAAGGACCTGGAAGAAAACGGCCTTTCGTTAGAAGAAGCGGACCAAATAGAATGGGAAGAGCCAAAAGAGGGCAAAGGCAGCTCCGGCCCTGAAGAGAAAGATGTGACTGCTTAATTTTGTTATTCTACATTTTAAGTGACAGGAGATTGAGGCTTCAATAACTTGTCACTTTTTTTATGATAAAAACTAAGCTTTAATAAAGTTGTAAATAATAGCTGCGGCCTGGTCAGAAGCTCTGCCGCCTTTTGAAAGGAGGTCCTGCAAAGCTTTGTAGTCTTGTTTCAACTGCTGCTTTCTAATATTGTCTTCCAGCAAAAGTTTAAGTTCCCGAATACAGTTTTCGGTTGTGAGATCGTGTTGTATTAATTCAGTTACAACCAACTTGTCCATAATTAGGTTTACCAGCGAAATGTATTTTATTTTAATAACCCTTTTTGCTATTGAATACGAAATGGGATTGCCTTTATAACACACCACTTCAGGTACACCAAAAAGTGCAGCTTCAAGTGTTGCGGTGCCGCTGGTAACTAAAGCAGCAGTTGATCTATTTAATAAATCGTACGTAGCGCCACCGACAGCAGACACATTTTTGTAAGGTGCAAGAAAGGGTTCATAAAAACTATCTTCCTGCCCGGGGGCTTTGGCGACGATAAACTGGTACGATGGAAAAGCTTTGCTTACCTCAAGCATTATTGGTAGCTTCTTTAAAATCTCTTGTTTGCGGCTACCTGGTAATAAAGCGATGACTTTCTCCTCGTGCTTTTGTAAAGGATGTTCCTTTTTAAACTCATCAATTACTTCAACTAAAGGGTGACCAACGTACTCGACTTTGTAATCCCACTTTTTATAGAAGTCTTGCTCAAAGGGTAAGATGACGAGCATCTTATCTACATTCTTTTTAATCGTATGAACGCGTTTTTCTTTCCACGCCCAAATTTGCGGAGAGATGTAGTAAACTATTTTAAGGCCTTGTTGTTTTGCCCACTCTGCTATTCGAATATTAAACCCAGGGTAATCAATTAATACTAATACATCCGGTTCAAAGGAGAGGATATCTTCTTTACAAAACTTTAGGTTTTTAAGTATTGTACGAAGGTTCATTACCACCTCAACAAAACCCATAAAAGCAAGCTCCTTATAATGCTTAACCAACGTGGCTCCCTGCTGCTGCATGAGGTCGCCACCCCAACAACGTATGTTTGCTGAAGCATCGTATTGACGTAAGTGTTTTATAAGATTGCTGCCGTGCAAATCACCACTGGCCTCACCTGCTATTATGTAATATTTCATTGCCCTGTTGCAAGATTATTTCTGGTGCAAAATAAGGTTTAAATAAACGGCCGGCACCTAAAGCGGAATATGAAGGAGCCATCGATTCGCTGCTTATAGTACCAAAAGTACAAGTGAGTGACACAACGATGATGCTATGAAATACTTCTGCTGGTTAACAAAAGAATATAAAAACTAAGCAAACAACTTTATTAATAGCGCAATGATTGCATAAATGCAGGTGGCTACAAAAACTCCCTTAGCTGTCTGGTCTTTTTTTAGATTTATATAAATAGTGAAAACAATTGCGTTGGCAATAAGCGAAAGGCTTACAACGCCTGTGATCAGGGTTTTTTGCATCATTAAAACCTGGAAGAATTCGCTTAATGTGAACATGCGAAATTGCAGGAAGTAATAGGCGAAAAATCCGAACACAGGCGCTAAGAAACCAAGTATAATTCCAAGTGGTAGACTATCTCTTTTTAGCATCAGTATTCGTTTTTAAAACAGCTTCCAGCTTATCTTTTATCTTGTAATTCGTCATGTCAACTTGAACAGGAACAACGCTAACATAATTGTTATTAAGCGCCCACACATCGGTATCACGTCCCCTGTCGAAGTTTACGAACTCGCCGGTGAGCCAATAATACTTACGGCCGTGCGGGTCAACCCGCTCAAGAAAATCTTCCTCGTACTTTGCGTAGGCCTGGCGGCAAACTTTTAAGCCCTTCAATGCCTTTTCTTCAACCGCAGGTACGTTTACATTTAAGCAAAGGTGCTTATCAATTTGCTTGCTGCTTAATAGCTGCTCAACAATAATGCGGGCAAACTTTTTCGTTCCGCTAAAGTCGGCATTCATGCTATAATCTAGCAACGAAAATCCAACACTTGGTATGCTTTCAATAGAAGCTTCTACGGCAGCAGACATAGTGCCCGAATAAATTACATTGATTGAATGGTTAGCCCCGTGGTTTACCCCGCTTAAGCAAATATCTGGTTTACGATGAAGTATTTTATCAACAGCAAGTTTTACACAATCAACAGGAGTGCCATTGCATGAGTATGCTTCGATATCGGGGTCGGCAAACTTAGCAGGGCTCATACGTAACGGAGAACCAATAGTAATTGCGTGGCCCATTCCGCTTTGCGCTTTATCTGGTGCTACCACTACAATTCTTCCCAGGTGTTTTACGGCGTCAACGAGTGCTGCAATGCCCGGAGCGGTAATTCCGTCGTCGTTTGTTACTAATATTATCCTGTCTTCAGGTTTTTTTGAAGAAGTTCTTTTGGCTTTTTCACCAGGTGTTTCAGTTTCTGGCTGGCCTTGTTTTGCAGCTTTTACTTTTGTGTTTGTTGAGGTTTCAATAGGTCCTTGTCCAGGTGTAAGTTTAGTGCTTGTGTTAGCAGTCGTTTGGGCTTGAGGCGCTGGTTTTTCTTTCTTCAATTTTGCCATAGTTCATTTCTAAGTCGCTACAAAAGTGCTTATAAAAAATATGGTGCCAAAAAAAGTTTTGAAAGACTAAAAGAATTAGTAATTTGCGGCTAAACAAATTAGCTACTCATGCCACAAGCAGGTAAAAACCTAAAGTATCTTCGCAAATTGCGGGGTTGGACACAGGAAGAATTTGCGAATAAACTAAAGATTAAAAGGTCGTTGCTTGGGGCTTACGAAGAGGAGCGGGCTGAGCCAAGAATAGAAGTGCTTGAGATAGTAGGAAACATCTTCAAGTTTTCGTTAGACGAGCTGTTGCTAAAAGACCTTGCTAACCAGAAAGCGGGAACCTATCTCGATAAACGTAGGATGCTGAAGATGGGTTCTACTGTTGCCGAAATTCAGTTTGTACCTGTAAAAGCGGCAGCAGGTTATCTTGCCGGGTTTGCTGATCCTGACTTTATTGATGAGTTAAACACTTTTACACTTCCCATGTTGTCTGCCGGTGAGTACCGTGCTTTTGAGATTGTAGGAGATAGTATGTTGCCCACACCTAGCGGAAGTGTAATTGTTGGTGAGAGAGTGGAGGCACTTGACGAGATAAAAACCAGCAACACTTATATAGTGATTAGCAGGAGCGAGGGCATTGTTTATAAAAGAGTATTAAAGAGCAATCGCAGCAAAAATAAAATCACTTTGGTAAGCGATAATCCCCAGTATGAACCCTACCAGGTAAATACTGAAGATGTGTTGGAACTGTGGCAGGCGCAGATGATAATCTCAAAAGCAAATGTACAACAGCGTTGGGACGTAAACTCCCTTGCTTCTTTAGTGAACACCTTGCAAGACCAGGTTTCAACACTTAAGAAGAAGATGAATTAAATTATTGGGGGGTGTATAGTACAAGGCGGCTGTAAAAGGCCGCTTTTTGTTTTATATAAATTTTGGTTACCGGCAGTAGTTTTTCATGGCATCATCGTTGTGTCACTCACTTATACAGGAAGTGAAAATGCAAAAGTAAAAAGTAAAAATTCAAAGAGGAGAGGGGGAGAAGAACAACATAACAGACATCCATTGTAGTCGCCCATCATTTATCATTTATCAATTATCACTCATCATTCATCACTCAAAAATACAGCTGCATTCCTGTTCTAAATGTATTGCAGTGTGCTTCAACAATCTTTTTTATATCTGCTGAGTAGCCGCCTCCCATTGCTACCACACAAGGGACGTTATTTTCTTTGAGGTGATTAAAAACAAGTTCATCGCGAATACGGCATCCTTCAATTGTTACTTTTAGCTTGCCAAATTTGTCTGTCTCAAGGATATCAACACCACTTAAATAGAAAGCAAAATCAGGCTTTACATCTTTTAGTAATTGAGAGAGATGTTTATGCAGCAGTAGCAAATACTGATCATCTCCAATGCCATCTTCTAATGGTACATCAAGGTCGGATGTTTCTTTGTGAAAAGGATAATTATGTCGGCCATGCATGCTAAAGGTAAATACACGAGGATCATCTTTAAACAAGGCTGCTGTTCCGTTTCCCTGGTGCACATCAAGGTCTATAATTAGAATTTTGCTTGCCAGGCTGTTGCGCAGGAGATAGTTTGCCGCTACACCAAAATCATTCAATAAACAAAATCCTTCACCACGATCTTTAAAAGCATGATGAGTGCCCCCCGCAACATTTAGTGCAACTCCATTTTCCTTTGCATGGTAGCAGCAATCGATGGTGCCTTGTGTTATTATTAATTCTCTTTTGGTAAGCTCGGCAGATTGAGGAAAGCCTATTTTTCTTTGTTCTGATGGAGTAAGGGTTTGATGTAATAGCTTGTCTAAATACTCGGCAGTGTGCGTAAGTAGAACAACTTCTTTTGGGCAAGGCTGTGGTGCAAATAAATTTTCGGTTGTAATGGTTCCTTCATGTAGTAATTGTTCGGCAATCAGTTCGTACTTAAGCATTGGAAAGCGATGACCTTCAGGCAGAGGGTGTGCATAAATTGGATCGAAAGCAATTTTTATCATCGATTATTTATGTGCTTACTTTAAAGCTAAATAAAGTGACTACTGTACAAGAGTGCGACGCAAGTAAAGTTTAATAGTTGTATTTAAGCCGGGACCAAAAGTTGTTTATTATATCACGCAAAATCACTCACCGCTAACGGCAGTGTTTATTGAACCTTCATAACCATTGCCTTTTCGCCACGGTTTGCATGGCCAGGAAGAATAGCAAAAACATCATCACCAGTTGAAGGTTCTATTTGAGCCGTACCTGTAAACCGACCAAACGCAGGCAACACACAAAACTGTTTTCCAAAATAAAAACAAGGGAGTTTGACAGATTGTTTAGCCAAACCATTTAAGGTTATGCAAGGATGTATATGGCCTGAAAAATAATATTTAACCGCTTCGCTTATCTCGCATTTCTCCGCAATGTCGTGCACGAAACAAAAGGGAGCAATGGTAAGGTGAGTGTCGGCAACATCGATGTTTATGTTTTTATACCAATCCTTTTTTAAAATATCGTGGTTGCCTTTAACCAGGTGGATCTTTAGCTGGGGCAGGTCGTTTCTCCAACGAACAAATAGATCCAGTTCTTTATTATGTGTACTGTGGAAAAAATCGCCTACAACAATAAGTTGTGAAGGATTATAATGTTGAATAAGTACAACAAGCCTTTGCAGATCCTCCTTAAATACATTCTGCGGTACACCAATGCCCGACTTTCTAAAATGCCCGGTTTTCCCAAAATGCAGGTCAGAAACTATTAAAGCTTTTTGGTCTTCCCAATAAATACATCGGTCAGCGGAAAGCCAAAGGGTTTGTTGGAGAAAATTGAATTTATGAGCCGCTTGCACACTTTTTTTTAAGGCTGCAAATATAGCGGCTCGCCCCAGTTACAAATACTTAAAATCAAAAAGCCATTATTTATTCCGCAAGTCGGGTTCAAATTCATCGTCCTCGTCAAGAGATAGTTGCTCAGAGTCGGGCAAACTTCCTCCTTCATCGTCTGCTAAAGGTTGGTGAACTACGTCATCAAGATCTTGTTCTTCTGCAACGTTATAGCCTTCTGCCGAATTGGGAGTCGCAGCATTACCACGGTCGGCATCAGCATCCGACATAAATGAATGGGCTACGTGCTCATTTTCCTGCTGTGCTCTTTTCGTTACGTCGTTTTCGTTTTCATTTTCCATTGTAAAGAGATTTTCAGTTATCATTTAGAATAAAAAATATGCCACCGGTTTCTGCGGCCCTGGTAATTACTTTTGTTGGTTTTTTGGTGCAAGCTTTGGCATTTAATAGCATCATCGTTGCGTCGCAATCCGTTCATCTTTTTGTACATGTATTTAGCTCTTCCCAAGTTTTACTACACATTCTGCTGGCCTTACCTAAAATTTTAAAAGATTTTGTTTATAACCACGTTGATTCCCCGGTAAAAATTGCTTCAACATTAACATCGGTAATAATTGTAATAAGAGGGGGTGCTATATTATTGTAAGATGAAAAGCGCTGCTACAATTTTAACACTACTATTCTTATTCAGCAATACTGTCCTTTTTGCTCAGCAATCCACAATTGCCCGCGGACCATTTAAGGGCGAAAACGTCCCAGGGTCCGCGGCTGCTCCTGATTATTATAACCTGAAGTTCTGGGCAGCGCATCCATTAAAAAAGGATGCTGCAGATCGTATTCCTGCCGGTCTTAATAACGAGCGAGTAGATACTAGTGTTGATGTTTTCTATTTGCATCCTACCACTTTTACTGGTGACTTTGCAAATGCTGCTTTCACGGCCAATGTAAATAATGAGACACTTAACGATCTAACTGACAGCAGGGCAATCTTAAACCAAGCTTCTATATTTAATGCAAGTGGTAGAGTCTACGCTCCCCGTTACCGGCAGGCGCACCTTAAGTCGTTTTACTTATTTATGAACCCGCAAGCAAAAGTTGCTTTAGATCTGGCGTACGACGACCTTAAGGCCTCTTTTGAATATTACCTGAAGCATTATAACAACGGCAGGCCTATCATAATTGCTGGCCATAGCCAGGGTGCTTATCATGGTATTCGATTACTAAAAGAATATTTTGATGGTAAGCCTTTACAAAAGCAATTAGTGTGTGCTTACCTGGTAGGATGGCAAATAAAAAAGGACGAGTTTAAAAGTATCCCCTTTGGAACAACACCAGATGAAACTGGTTGCGTAGTAGGATGGCGTAGCCATAAGAACGGAACTATTGATGCAATAACAGAAAGAGAGAACGGAGGTTCTTTGTGTGTCAACCCCGTTACCTGGACAACTGACAATAATTGGAGCGATATAAAATCGCATAAGGGCATACTGGGTAGTAATTTTAAAATCGTTGCTCCGTCAGCTACTGCTGTCAAGATTGATGAAAGAACGAATGTGCTGTGGGTGAACCTGCCTGAAAGTTTAAACGAAGGCTTAGTACGTTCGAATAATTTACACGTAGCCGATTTTAACTTGTTTTACGTGAATGTGCGGGAAAATGTAAAGCAAAGAGTGAAAGCTTTTTTAGCAAAACACTAGCGCCCAAACAACTACAAAAAGTACAAGAGTGCGACGCAACGGCTGCTTAATAGTAGCGCTCTGCTCGGTACAAAATCTTCTTCGTTACAACCTTACTTAATAACTTGCATGCATTAAAATTAATGTATGCCATTTATAGAATTAGAGAAGTTACCAACGAAAGAAATTATTAAAGGTTATCATGGCCGTGCTATACATACCGGCACTACATCGTACATGTATTGGACGGTGGAGGAAGGCGCGGCAATTCCGATGCATTCTCATATGCATGAGCAGGTGGCCCATGTTATAAAAGGCAAGTTTGAATTAACAGTAGATGGCGAAACAAGAGTACTTGAGCCGGGAACAGTGGCGTTTATTCCGCCACATGTGCAGCACGGTGGAAGAGCTATAACTGCATGCGAATTATTAGACGTTTTTCACCCCGAAAGAGAGGAATATAAGTTTTAATATAATGAAAAATGAAAAATGCAAAAACTGATTGGATGAAGCAGAATTGAAACCCTTCTTGATTTTTCATTTTACATTTTTCATTTTGCATTCAATGAAACAGTCCGCCGGCATCTTAGCCTACAACTTCAACAACCAACAACTCCGGGTTCTCCTTGTTCATCCCGGCGGGCCTTTTTATAAGAATAAAGATGCAGGGGCGTGGAGTATTCCTAAAGGTGAATATGAAGCAGGCGAAAATCCATTAACGGTTGCAATGCGTGAATTTGAAGAAGAGACAGGGAATGTAATTGAAGCAAAAGAGTTCATCGCCTTAGCGCCTGTAAAAATAAAATCAGGAAAAGTAATTACAGCTTTTGCCCTAGAAGCTGACTTTGACAATTGCTTTATCGCAAGCAACAACTTTGAAATGGAATGGCCACCCAGGAGCGGTAAAATGCAAACGTTTCCTGAAGTAGATAAGGCTGAATGGTTTTTAATTACTGAAGCGAAAGAAAAAATAAACCCCGGACAAATAGCGATGATTACTGAACTTGAAAGTCGCTTTGCCCAATTAAATCGCGCTGTTGCTAGGCATGTTAATTGAAACTTTTTCCAAAACATTTTATATGGGAAAAGATGAGAACGGCACTTACCACCCGGGGAAGGGAAAGCCTTCAGGTGCCAATAAAGAAGAGGGTTTAGGACTAAGAAAAACATTTCCTCCAGAGGATATTGAACAGGATGAAAAAATGACTGAGAGATACACGAAAAGTGAAGATGAATTAGCTGACGATGTAAGAAAGTTGCACCCTAACAGGAATACGAGCAAGGGTGAGGAACAAAGAACGACAGGGTAAACTGATTGACTAAAAGGAGCGGTACAAAACTACCGCTCCTTTTATTTTATATAATTAAGCCTGCACTATTACATTGAAAATAGTTGCATTGGAAGTTGTGGGGAAACATCGGTTGGCATATTCTTTTTAATTGAGGAACAATATGTTAACTGCTACCAAAGTTTCTTCACACGTAAAACCGATTGCACAAGCAGGCCTTATTGCTAAAGGTCTTGTGTATTGCCTGCTTGGCGTACTTGCATTTATGGCTGCTTTTCACATGGGTGGACAGTCAACAAGTAATACAGACAAGCAAGGAGTATTAAGCACCATAAAACAGCAAACCGGCGGACAAATCATGCTCGCCATTATTGCTCTCGGTCTTCTTTGTTACAGCCTTTGGCGTGGCATACAAACCTTTGGCGACACCGAGCAAAAGGGTAAAGATGCCAAAGGCTTAGCAGCACGCGGACGTTATTTATTAAGCGGTTTAATTTACGCTTCATTTGCCTTGTATGCGGTTAAAATGCTGTTCTCCCCGGGCAACAGTTCTGGTAACAGTAAACAGGATACCGTGCACGAACTTTTAAACAAGCCATTTGGCCAGTGGCTGTTGGGCATTGTTGCTGCTATTATTATAGGCGTCGGTATCTACCAAATCTACTATGGCCTCTCGGAAAAGTATCGTAAACATGTTGAAAAGATCGGCTATTCTTCTAATAAAAACCTAATGCTGAGCGCGGGTAAAATCGGCTATGTTGCCCGTGGAATTGTGTGGTTAATTATTGGTTGGCTGTTTTCAAAAGCGGCCCTTCATTCAAATTCTGCCGAGGCTGGCGACACCTCTAATGCTTTCCAGTTTTTAGCGGAGGCTTCTTACGGAACTTACCTTTTAGCCGCTGTTGGTGCCGGCCTTATTTGTTATGGTATTTTCAATTTAATTAGGGCACGTTACGAAAGCTTCCGTTAAAACTTTTTGTACTTAGCATTTGTAATACTATCAACATCGTTGTGTCACTCACTTGTACTTTGTGTTCCGTATTAAACGAAATGTACAAGAGTGCGACGCAAGAAAAGCTTAATTATTTGCTGAAGACGACCTCAAAAAAATAAAACAAAAAGATTATAATAAAGCCTTGGTATTAATAGCCTTCCAGCTTACCTAATCAAGATTACTTATGTAGAGATCGCAACCAATCAATGCACCTGTCGGGCCAAGTATCGAGGTAACCACGACCTACAGCGAGGCCAAAGCCATGTCCACCTTTGGGATAGATATGCATTTCTGCTGACACACCATTGTCTTTTAAAGCCTGGTAAAATAACAGGCTGTTTTCAACCGGTACTGCAGTATCGTCGGTTGCATGAAAGATAAAAGTGGGAGGGGTTTGTTTTGTTACCTGCAACTCGTTTGAGTACAATTTTTCAAGTTCGACATTTGCTTTCTCGCCTAGCAAATTGTTCCGCGAACCTTTGTGCATGATTGGTTTGCTCATGCTAATAACAGGATAGCCTAAGATCATGAAATCTGGTCGTGAGCTGATCTTGTTAATGCTATCAGTTGCATTGGCTTCGCCCTTATCAAAATGAGTTCCCAAGGTAGAGGCAAGGTGCCCGCCTGCAGAGAAGCCCATGATACCAACCTGGCCAGGTTTTATGTTCCACTGAGATGCATTATTTCTTACTAACCTGATTGCTCTTTTAGCATCCATTAAAGGAGAAAGATGAGAAATTACATTACTATTTGCATTGGGCAAGCGATACTTTAAAACTATAGCTGCAATGCCTTTTGAGTTAAGCCATTTTGCCACATCAACACCTTCCCATGTATAAGATAAAATAGAGTAACCACCGCCCGGACAAATAATAACAGCTTGTCCGGTAGCACTTTTTTTACTAGGAAGGTAAACGGCAATATCAGGGTTTTGCACTTTGCTGATTCTTACTACATCGGTGGTATCTCTTTTCTCTACTTCATCAGTCTTTTTAAAGTTAGGTACTTTTCTATTTGCCCATAAAGGCAATGTAATATCCTGGCACATTGCAACTATTGAGAATAAAATTAATGAGGTTAAGACTACTGTTATTTTTATCATCTTTAGATTCTATTGAAACGTTAGCAATAGCAACTATTGTGCAACAAGATAAAGCAACCACTCTTCTGCAGAGGGTTTACTTATAGTATCGCCTGCCTTTATTTTAAAAGCTTTTTTGGCTGATTCTGTCTTTCCTGTTTTAGGGTTGTACCAATTTGCTTTATAGTTTTGTTGCTTAATGTCTTTTATAAAAGTGATTGTCTGGCCACTTACAGAATAAACAAGAATATTTAATTCATTCTTATCTGTCAACATCCAGTTGTTTAATTTGTCCGCTAGTATTCCATCTTTAGGTGTCATTTTATAAAGTACTTTGCTTAAGTAATTGTCAACGAAGCCGTCGAATGTGTTGCGGTCGACAGAGCGTCCTTGCCCATGGCCTGCGGTAGGGTTTTGCATTAGTACTTGCGCTGCACCACCCATTAATGCTGGTATCGGTCCAACACCATTGTGCCAGCTTATAATTGCTTTGGACGGGTATTTATCGCAGTATTCCCGTACCTGCCGGTAAGCCTGGTAAGGGGTGGTGGCGGGTGGAGCATCAGAAGACCTCTTAAAGGCCATTGTTATTATCTCGCGAAAAGCAAGGTTTTGACCTCCTAACGGGGCGAACAAAGTGCCATCAGGACGATATTGCCAGTAGCGCATATCTACAATAGCCACATGTTTTGCAAGTGTGGGATTACTTAAAATGGAATCTGTAATGTCTTTACTTGTAGCCATCGATAAACGAAGGGTCTTCTTATTGTTTTGCTGCCATTGTGCTGCAGTTTCAATAAAGAAATTTTGAAAAGCAAGAGGCCCTGCAAATTGAAATCCTACATTGAAAATGACGTTTTTAAAGGAACCTACTTCATTAAATACATGGTTAATAAAAGCCTTGTGAAGTGCTTTTTGATTTGGGTGATTGGTATTGTAAAACTGGTTGCCCAAATGCAGCCTGTTATTTGGTTCCACTGGTGGCGGTTCTGGTAAAGCAGTAGTGTTAATAGAGTTAGCTGGCCGCCAGGGATAGTCAGCCCAATGAGCGCCTATTTCTAATAAGTTATGGGTGTTGTATAGGTTGTGATAAAGTACAATTTGATGTTGTTCGCTTAAAGCTGCAAACTCTTTAATGCGATTAAAGTACCAGGGATTGTATTTGCTTACATCAAACTTACTTAGTCCTTCCCATGAAGTTCCTTGTCCTGTACGCTGCCATGGCATTTCGTAAAAGGGAGCCCACACATTTGCATCGTTTCGTGCATCAACTGTGTGGTCGTCTCTTCTTCTATCGTACCAAAGGCCGGGGCCGTTTTGAAAGAAAGGCGTTCTTTGATTTTTTATTCGTTGTGCTAAAGAGGGAAGGTCTTCTGTAAGACCTGAACCAGTTTTACCAGGAACAAACCTTGTAACACTAATGCCTGCATCAAGGCCCCCTTCTGGTGTGGCCTGTCCCATCCACCAGGCATCGTTTACCGAACCTCCCCAAATAACTTTGTTGCCTATTACAAACCTACCATTGATAATTTGCAGTGTCTCATTTTTGTTTAAAGTAGTTTGTTTTGAAGAGGGAATATCGGTTAACTTAAATAACCTAGGTTTAGTAGTAGTTACGGCTGTAGGATTTATGAGGCTTGCCAGGGTTTTACCTGTTCGTTCTTTAAGTTGATTTTCGTAGAGGGATGTAGGAGAGTTTATAACGACGTTTTCAAAACCAGCAGGACCTGCTGCTTTTATATCACTTGCTACACAATTCCATACCACTGAATTAGCTGCTGTCCAACCTGCTGCCTGCGTTCTTGAGATATTATAAGTAAGAAAAAGTGGGGCTTTATCAATCTTTACGTTTTCATATAATATTCCGGATGCAAAACTTTCTAAGGTGCCACTTGCCTGGTGAGAGTTTATGGCGGAACAGTTTAAAAATACGTTTGGACCTGCAGCGCAAAAGCCGACAGCAAAGTCACTCATGCCTTCTTGAGATGAACAATTGTAAACAAGTACTTGCTGTCCTTCAATGTAAAAGTTGTTACGGCGGTATCCGCCTAATTCAGCAATTGGTTTTTCTACTTTACAATTTTCAATTGTAACTCTTCTTGCTTGTGGGCCCACCCTGAATGCTGAGCTTACAAAATGGCGGGCAGTGGTGTTACGTATAAAAACATCCTGGGCATGCTCTACCTGGATTCCTATCCAGGCGTGTTCTTCATCTTTTAAATTTTTTTGATCAAAGTCGCTTTGTATTGAAAGTTCTTCTATACCGATATTTCTAATTGGTGCAATGGGTTGTTTAGCTACAATGCCTCTTCCAAATTTTTTTTCTATTGAAACAGTTATAGGTGCATCAATACTAATTTCGTTTGATGTGGGATTTATGGCTGTAATTGTTCTATGCCAGTAGATATTTCTTGATCCTGGTTTCCAATGTATTCTTAGTTCTGCAAATGCACCTTTTAGTGTATCCATTCCTAATGAGGCGATCCATTCTTTTGTTGACGGGCGGGTTATAACAACATGGTTGCCAACTGATAGATTAGTAACACTTGTGACGGTGAGCTTATTTTTTCCGGCTGCAAGGTCGGCCGTTATCGTAATTGTGCTGTCAGCATTAAGTTTGCTGTTTTTACCGATCGTGATCAAAGATCTTCTGCTGACTTTTGTTGCAATAATTGTTGTATTTTTTTGCCCTGATCCCCGGATAACAATACCACCTTTATTAATTAAAAGTTTACCTGATACTTTATACTTGCCAGGTTGTAAGAGTAGTGCTCCTTTATACCCGTTCTTTTGTACGGGAAAAGTGGATAAGTGATTGATTGCGGCCTGCAGCAATTTTGTATCATCAGCTCCAGTAGGTTTTATAGAAATTATGGTGGGAATGTTTGGTATGGTTACTCCGCCACCTGCGTAGCCTGCATGGGAAAAGTTGATTGGAAAGTTTGAAGGATTTGTTTGACTAAAAGAAGTGATGTGGTGAAGTATTGTTGAAAGAATAAGTAAGGTTTTAAGCTTGTTGCTTATTTGGAAAGAATGATACGGTTTAAAGTAAAGAAGCATCGCCTATAGATTTTCTGTTAGTTCGAAAGTAACTATTAAAAATTTATAGCCCCTTACGTAGGAAACCTAGAGTTGCATGGTGGTTTGCAGATAAAGTGATTGCGACGCAACGATGAAGCTATGAAAAACTAATGTTAGTATAATTAAAAAAGAGTGAAATTTAATTACAATGAAGCCCTTAAAGTAAGGTAGAACTGGGCCTCTGCATGCTCTACTGAATTGTTAAGTATAAGTTCAGCGGCTTTTTTGCCCATCATTTCAAAATCAGTAGAAATGGTTGTGATACCGCTGAGGATGAACTTTTTTAACGGCGTTTCGTTGTAGGAAATAACACCGACATCTTGTCCCACTTTAAACTCGCTGCTAATGATTTTTTCCAGCAAATGCACAAGGTCATCTTCCATTAGGTTTATGTATACCTCACCCTTTTTAATTTGTTCTTTCTTGATGTTTGCAATGATATTGTAGTTGAATGCGTACTGCTGGCAAAACTTGTGAAGACCTGTAAGAATTTCGTTGGGGTGATAAGTATACTCGGGGAAGATGATATTAATGGTGTGGTATTTACTTAGTTGCTGTAAGGCTTGTTCCAAAGCGTTGTAAATATCCTGCTCGAAGTTTTCGTAAATAGCACCGTAATCCCCACTAACACCGTCTAACTTTTTATCGATTAGTATTAGTTTTTCTTTGGGAATGGTGTTAATGACTTTGTAGGCGTTTTCTGTACCTTCAACAAAATGAGGAATGATGACGTAATAGTTGTAATCATCTCTGCAGTTAAGCACGAGTTTTTTAAAAAGTGAAAAGTTATTATTGTAAATATAGAAATCGATGGTTGCTGTATCGCCAAGTGTGCGAACGAGAGTGTCGTAAATGATTTTTTTGTGAGCGCTTAATTTATTGAACAGCAAGAAGATTTTTATTTTCCGCTCAACATCAGTACTTTTTATATAAAAACCTTTGCCGGGAACAGAACTGATGATACCAATTTTTTTTAGGTATTTGTACCCTTTCTCGGCGGTGTCTCTTGAGATTTCGAATTGAAAGCTGAGTTCATTGATGGATGGAAGAACATCATCGGTTTGAAGTTTGCCATTTTCGATAGCTTTGATAATTGAATTGGCCAGCTGCTGGTATTTAGGAGTGGCAGAAAACTCATCGAAGTAAATCAATTTATAAAAGGGTGATGTAATCATGGCAATTGTTGCAATCAGGTTTTAGTTAGTAGTTCCGATGCAATAAAAGTAATTCTTTTCAATTACAGCATGATAGTACATGATAGCCAATTTATTAGTTACCTCTACTTTAGTTCGTAATTGCTTAGCTATATAGAAAATAATACAATATGCAGGTTCTCCTTGGCGTTATTTTTCACTTCATCGGAGGATTTGCTTCCGGTAGTTTTTACATCCCCTATAAGAAAGTTAAAGGTTGGCATTGGGAAAGTTATTGGATTGTTGGTGGTATTTTTTCCTGGCTAATAGTTCCTCCTCTGGCAGCTTATCTTACAATTCCAAATTTCGGGCATATTATATCTCAGCAACCGGCTGAAGTTTTAGGTGCTACTTACACGTTTGGTCTCCTTTGGGGTATTGGCGGACTAACTTACGGGCTTGGCGTTCGATATCTTGGTGTCTCCCTGGGTAGCAGTATAATTCTTGGCCTTTGTATGGTCTTCGGTTCGATACTTCCATCCATTTATTATGATTTTGCTCCTCAGGAAGGCAAGGACACCTTTACCACATTTATAAGTACTACATGGGGTTTAACAGTTTTAGCAGGACTCGCTATATGTGTAATAGGTATTATTATATGTGGTAAGGCAGGCACCATGAAAGAGCGTGAAATTAGTGGTGCTGGCACTGATCCTCATGGAATGGAGGTAAAAACAGAATACAAATTTGGGCTAGGAATATTTGTAGCAATCGTTTCAGGGATCTTAAGCGCATGTTTCAACTTTGGCCTTGAGGCAGGAAAGCCGATGGCAGATATTGCGAACAGCATATGGAAAACCGCAAATCCTGCCGAACAAGGTAATTTCTTATACCAAAATAACGTAACTTATGTTATTGTGTTATGGGGCGGCTTAACTACAAACTTCATTTGGTGTATGATATTAAATGCGAGGAATAAAACATTTGGTGATTACACAAAAGCAAATACACCTCTTTTAAAGAATTATATTTTTTCTGCGATAGCGGGTACCACCTGGTTCTTACAATTTTTCTTCTATGGAATGGGCGAAAGCAAAATGGGTAATGGTGCCAGTTCATGGATACTTCACATGGCCTTTATTATTTTGATAGCCAACATGTGGGGTATTGTATTAAAGGAATGGAAAGGTGTTTCTAAGAAAACGTTTAGAACTGTAATCGTTGGTATCGCAACTATTATCTTATCTGTCCTGGTAGTAGGCTACGGAAACTCTATTAAATAAACTGATCATTTTTAAATATTAATTTTTATGGGAGTAACTACATCAACATCGTTTAAGCATGTAAGTTATCTGTGGGACGAGGAAAAAGCGGCGCAACTTGCAGGTGATGAAGTGGGTTTACTAATCTATCGTTCAAATCTTTTAGGTGCAGACCTGCGCTTAACAAATTATGGCGGTGGTAACACTTCTTGTAAAGCAATGGCTAAAAACCCATTGACGGGGGAGGAAACAGAAGTTATGTGGGTGAAAGGTTCGGGTGGTGACATCGGCACTTTAAAGAGAAGCGGGCTTGCTGCTTTATATGTTGATCGTCTTCGCAACCTTAAAAAAGTTTATCGTGGTATTGAGCATGAAGATGAGATGGTAGAATTGTTCAACCATTGTATTTACGACCTTACTTCAAAAGCGCCGTCTATCGATACGCCTTTACACGGCTTCCTGCCATTTAAGCACATTGACCATTTACATCCTGATGCTGCTATTGCAATTGCCGCAGCTAAAGATGGTAAGCAAATTACACAAGACCTCTTTAACGGAACAATAGGATGGGTTGAATGGCAAAAACCGGGATTCGATCTTGGTTTACAACTCGAAGACTGTCTTGCTCAAAATCCAGGTATTCGTGGTATCATGCTAGGCTCACATGGATTATTTACCTGGGGAGATACAGCATACGAATCATACATAAATACGCTTGAAGTAATTGAGCGTTGCGCACAATATATTGAAGATGCTATAGGCAAGCAATCAGCAGTATTCGGAGGGGCCAAAGTAGAATCTTTACCCAAAGAACAACGTTTAAAACAAGCGGCGGCTTTGGCCCCCATTCTGCGTGGTTTTTGCAGTAGCAAACAAAAAATGATTGGTCATTTTAGTGATGATGAAAGAGTATTACAGTTCATGAACTCTAATGATCTTGATCGCTTAGCTCCATTAGGTACAAGTTGTCCTGACCATTTTCTTAGAACTAAGATCAGTCCGTTGGTTTTAGAATTAGGTGCAAGCGATGACTTATCAGACGTGGCCGCAATCAAAGAAAAACTAGCACCGAAATTTGAAGCATACCGCCAAATGTATGCTGACTACTACAACACTGCAAAGCACCCCAACAGCCCTGCAATGCGTGACACTAACCCGGTTATTATCTTGTATCCAGGTGTTGGTATGTTCTCTTTTAGTAAGGACAAACAAACTGCCCGTGTAGCAGCAGAATTTTATACCAACGCTATTAATGTAATGCGCGGCGCAGAAGCAATTTCCGAGTACACTTCACTACCTCGCCAGGAAGCCTTTAATATTGAATACTGGTTGTTGGAAGAAGCGAAGTTGCAGCGTATGCCTAAGCCAAAACCTTTAAGCGGACGTGTAGCTTTAGTTACAGGTAGCGCCGGTGGTATTGGTAAAGCAATCGCTAAAAAGTTTGCCGATGAAGGTGCATGTGTTATCATCAACGACATCAATACAGAAAGAATGGAAACTGCTATGGCAGAATTCCAGAAACAATACGGTCGCGATACGGCTGCATCTACTTTACTTGATGTGACTAATGAACAAACTATTGAAAAGGCTTTTGATGAAGTGGCACTTGCTTTTGGTGGTGTTGACATCATCGTGAACAACGCAGGTATCAGTACTTCAAAAGGTTTATTAGATCATACCGTTGAAGATTGGGATAAGTTGTATAACATTCTTGTAAAAGGCCAATTCCTTGTTTCTAAAGCTGGTTTAAGAATTATGCGCAAGCAGGACATGGGCGGCGATATAGTAAACATTGTTTCTAAAAACTCTGTTGTTGCCGGTCCGAATAATGCTGGTTATGGTAGCGCAAAAGCTGCTCAGGCTCACCTTACAAGGCTGATGGCTGCAGAGCTTGGCCCTGATAAAATTCGAGTAAACACGGTTAACCCTGATGCTGTAATTGCCGACTCAAATATTTGGGCAGGAGGATGGGCTGAAGGCCGTGCGAAAGCTTACGGCATTACCGTTGAGGAATTGCCAGCTTACTACGCTAAGCGTACCCTGATGAACGAAGCTATTTTACCTGACGATATTGCCAATGCATGTTTCGCTTTTGTAGGTGGCTTGCTTAATAAATCAACCGGAAATGTGTTAAATGTTGATGGTGGCGTGGCTGCGGCTTTTGTGAGATAAGAAGTCCCGACCCTAAAGGGAGGAGAGAGAAGGAATACAGTTATTTAACGAACTATAGCTCTTTATTCAGCATCGTTGTGTCACTCACTTGTACTGTTAGCGCAGTGATCGACATTGTGAGGAGGTACGACGAAGCAATCTGATGATTTATTAATTAGCGAGAAACTATTTAGTGAGCAGATTGCTTCGTCGTCGTTCCTCCCTCTCGCAATGACGATAAGCAGAGTGCAAATAGTACAAGAGTGCGACGCAACGATGTTCAATTGAAATACAAAAGCCGGCTACATAAAAATTCTCTTGCTTATGCATCGTATTGCTTTCAAAATGCAATTATTTCCTGGCTACGAGGCCGAATACAAAAAACGCCACGACGAACTTTGGCCTGAATTGCAACAGTTACTAAAAGAGACCGGCATAAGCGAGTATTCCATTTTCCTGGATGAAACAACCAACAGTTTATTTGGTGTAATGAAGGCAGAAGATCCATCTAAATTAGATAACTTACCTGCCCAACCTGTAATGCAAAAGTGGTGGAAATACATGGGCGACATAATGGAGACGAACCCTGATAACTCACCTGTACAGGTTTCTTTAAAAGAAGTATTTTATTTACCTTAATTTAATTAAAGCTTGCCATGGCGATAGAGAAATATAAACTAGAAGAGATTAACCAGCAACAATCGAACGATCACAAACGTAAGTTTGAATTTGTTGCTTCTACGGTAAAAAATGTTGAAGACGTCCTTCAAAAATTAATAGATTTCCAGGTAGCTATACCTAGCTGGGCTTTAGGTACCGGCGGAACAAGGTTTGGGCGTTTTAGCGGTGGGGGAGAACCTCGCAGCCTTGAAGAAAAGATTGAAGATGTTGGTTTGTTGCATCAATTAAACCAGTCAAGCGGTGCTATTTCGTTACACATTCCATGGGATATTCCTGAAAACCCAAACGCTATAAAAGCTTTAGCTGCACAACACGGCTTACGCTTTGATGCTGTTAACTCAAATACTTTCCAGGACCAGGCGGACCAGGAGCATACTTATAAGTTTGGCTCTTTACAGAATGTAAATAAAGCTATTCGCAAGCAAGCGATCGAGCACAACATTGAAGTGATAAAGCAAGGTGTTGAACTTGGTTCAGACTCATTAACTGTTTGGTTAGCTGACGGCTCAAGTTTCCCCGGTCAATTAAATTTTAGAAAAGCATTTCAAAATACTTTAGAAAGCCTGGAAGAAATTTATGCAGTGCTTCCTGACAACTGGAAGATGTTTGTTGAGTACAAAGCATACGAACCAAACTTCTATTCTACTACAGTAGCCGATTGGGGACAATCGCTTTTATATGCAACTAAACTAGGCCCTAAAGCTTACACTTTAGTTGACCTTGGTCACCATCTTCCAAATGCTAATATTGAGCAGATTGTATCATTATTATTAATGGAAGGTAAGCTGGGTGGTTTCCACTTTAACGACTCTAAGTACGGTGATGATGACCTTACCGTAGGTAGCATCGATCCTTACAAACTGTTCCTGATCTTTAGCGAACTGGTTGAGGGTATGGATGCAAGAGGGATGAATCATGCAACTGATCTTGGATGGATGATTGATGCATCGCATAATGTAAAAGATCCTTTGGAAGATTTACTACAATCTGTTGAAGCAATCCAAATAGCGTATGCACAAGCTTTATTGGTTGATGCAAAAGCACTAGAAGCTGTGCGTGAAAGTAACGATGTAGTGGCTGCTCAGGAAATACTTCAAGGTGTTTATCGTACTGATGTAAGACCAATTGTAGCAGAAGCTAGGCTTCGTGCAGGAGGAGCAATCAGTCCTTTGAAAGTTTACCGCGATCTAAAACTAAGGCAAAATTTAATTAGCACAAGAGGTTTAAAAACTGTTACAACGGGCTTATAATTTAACGATGTCAGCCATACCTGTTATTGCCATAATTGATGTTGGTAAAACCAACAAGAAGCTTTTTCTTTTCGATGAGCATTATAAGATTGTGTATGAACGATCGGCAAAATTTATTGAAACAATCGATGAAGATGGTGACCCATGTGAAAACCTGGAAAGTTTACGCCTTTCAGTTTTTGACTCGCTGCACGACGTTTTCAAAAGGAAAGAGTTCGAAGTAAAGGCAATCAATTTTTCCACCTACGGTGCAAGCTTCGTTTACATTGATGAAGATGGCAAACCGGTGGCACCCTTATATAACTATCTCAAGCCTTATCCTGAGGAGCTTAAGAAACAGTTTTACGATACTTATGGGGGAGAAGAAGTGTTTAGTTATCAAACAGCTTCTCCTGTTTTGGGTAGTCTCAACTCAGGCATGCAACTGTACCGCATTAAGTACGAAAGGCATGAATTGTTTAAGAAGATTAAGTACGCACTTCATTTACCGCAATACATGAGTTACTTGTTAAGCGGAAATGTGCACGCTGATATTACTAGCATTGGCTGCCATACGAACATGTGGGATTTCAAAAAAAATGATTACCACGAATGGATCTACAAAGAAGGGATCATCGAAAAGTTGCCTCCCTTAGCTCCTTGTGACAAAACCGTTCCTTCCGCTTTTGGTAACAATTACTCCGTAGGTATTGGTTTGCACGATAGTTCGGCAGCTCTGATTCCTTACCAGGTTAGTTTTACAGAACCCTTTGTACTTATTTCTACAGGTACGTGGTGCATCAGTTTAAATCCCTTTAATAATACGCCTCTCACCATAGAAGAACTGCAGCAGGATTGTTTATGCTACATGCATTACCAGGGAGGGCCTGTTAAGGCTTCAAGATTATTTGCAGGCAATGACCATGAAGAACAGGTAAAAAGAATTGGAGATCATTTTAATCAAAATTCTACAAAATATAAAACTGTTGACTTCGACCTTGAAGTACTTGAAACCCTGCGCAAGAAGGTTTCACCTGTTGATACTGAAGATCCAAAAGGCCTCCTAAACCAGTCTCTTTTTGGAAAAAGGGAACTCGACGAATTTGAGGATTATGAAGAGGCATACCACCAATTAATACAGGATATAATAACCCAACAATACGCTTCAACTCAGTTAATCTTAAAAGGAAGTACAGTTAAAAGAATATTTGTAGATGGAGGTTTTAGCAAAAATCCTATTTATATGAACATGCTTGCTTCTGCCTTTCCAGAAATGGAGGTGTTTGCCGCCTCTATGGCGCAAGCAACAGCCGTTGGAACAGCATTGTCAATTCATAAAACATGGAATGGGAAGCAACTACCTGCAGATATAATTGAGCTTAAATATTATGCGTGCATTTCTTATAATCCCGCTTTTTAAATTATTTTTTTTTATTCGTTTATTGTCTTTTGTAACAGACAGGATGCCGCAGGATAGTTCTATTATGTTTTGCCTATAGTTTTAACAAGTTGAATTTTTTAGTTAGTCGTTCCTGTATTTATTTCTTTTTTCAAACGCTTGCCATGATTCTTTATTACTTCTTGCTTCAAGTACCCTCGTGTCTACATCCTTCTCCTTGTATAAATAATTATAATTTTTGTATTAACCATTTATAACTGATCACTTCCCGTGGTCTTCAGAATAAATATTGTCTGTCAGATAATTCTCATTCAATTTATGAAAAAAATACTACAAGTTGCCTTACCTCTTTTCATGCTGGTTATATTATTCAGCAATTGCAGAAAAAAAGCATTTGACGAATATTATGGAAGGCCTGAAAATTTAGAGCCACCTATTTACCAGCAACTACAGGGGAGAGGTAATTTTAAGCATCTGGTTGCTGCTATTGATAAGTCAGGTTATAAAAATACCCTTGCTTCAGCAGGTTTTTGGACTCTTTTTGCTCCTCACGATTCTGCCTTCCAGGCTTATTTCGCCTCATCAGGAATTGCTGGTATTGAACAACTTGATTCTAACGCATGCAGGCAAATAGTAACTTATTGCCTTATATACAACGCCTTTCGAAAAGAACGAATAGGTGATTACCAGGCAGCTACAGGTTGGCAAACAGGTACCGCATTTAAAAGGCGTACTGCAAATTACACGCATATTTATGATGGTACTGATACTGCTGGAAGATCAATTAAAGCAATTGCTTCAAACCGTAATGGTAGTTATGTAGAGGGCGATAATAACAACAAGTATATTCCCTATTTTGTTGAAAGCTTCATGGGTACAAAAAATCTGACTTCTTATGACTACAATTATTTTTATCCTAATACTTCCTATACCGGTTTTAATGTAGTAGATGCAATAGTTACAGAAAAAGATATTGCTGCGGAAAATGGTGTTATTCATGTAGTGAATAAAGTAATTACTACTCTTCCCTCTATCGACCAGTATTTAAACACGAAGGCGGAATACAGTGTATTTAAGAGTTTATTCGATAAGTACCTGGTGCAGTATAACAAAAACCCAGTAGTTACTACAATGTACCAGAACCAAACAGGTAAACCCGACCAGGTATTTACCAAGGTGTATAATTCCGTACTTGCCTTTTCTCCGAATAATGAAAATTATCTTGCGGCCACCAATGATGCCCAGATGGAGGGCTATACCATGTTTGCTCCTACTAATACTGAGTTGCAGAATTACGTTAATTCAGTTCTTCTTGAGCATTATCCTAGCCTCGATGTAATGCCTATATCTATCATTTATGATTTTATAAATGCACATCTCTGGCAAAGGACGGTTTGGCCAAGTAAGTTTAAATCTACTTTCAGTTTTTTAAATGAAGAGGCACGTTTTGATCCTGCGACTGATGTTGTAGATAAAAAAATATTGAGTAATGGTATTTTTTACGGCACTAAAAAAGTACAGGAAGCAAACGTATTTACAAGTGTCTACGGAAAGGCTTATCTCGACCCAAAATATTCAATGATGATCCGGTTGTTGAATGTTGAGCTTAGAAACCAGATCTCGGATATCTACCGGAACTATACTTTATTTATGATAAGTAACGATATGTTTAAAGCTGCTGGTTATACCATTGACCAAAGCATTAGCAACGATATTAGTCTTCAGTTTCGTTATACACCTCCTGCAGGTTCAACCAATCCTGCAAGTACAGGCCTTACTACCCGCAACGAGTTACTGCGTATACTAAACCTGCATGTGGTACCTAATAGGGTGCTTACCAGCTTAACAGGGGAAGGGGCTGTGAAAACCTATGGTGATGAATACATTGCTTACAAGAACAATACTGTTTTTTCAAGTGGAAATGTAGACGCTAATAACGTTGCCAATATATTATCTACTAAAACTGCCAGAAACGGCCGGGTTTATTACATTGACCGAATTTTAGAATACAGCCGCCTTATTATAGGCTCTCACATTGAAAAACTAGGCACTCCTACAACCTCGCAGTACAACTTTTTCTGGCAATATCTACGCAACTCTACAATCTGGAATAATACTACAAAGGAAATTACAGGGGTAGCTAATGGTACCTTCTATACTTTGTTCATTCCAAATAATGCAGCTATTACTAATGCAGTAAAAGACGGTCTGCTTCCTGGAAATAAGACTACGGGAGTTCCCAATTTCGCTCCGCCTGCTACCACACCGGCGGATAGAGAGCTGGTAGTTCGCTTTATTTACTATCATTTTCTTGATAAGCGTACCATCGCTTCCGATGGGGTAGAAAGTGGTTTGATTAGTACAATACTTAAATCAAACCTTGGGGAGCCTACGACACTTTTTGTGAACAATACCACTGTAGGATCTTTAAAATTAACTGACATGAATAACAGGGCAGCAAATGTTGTTTCTCCACCAAGCACTTACCTAAGCAACAGACTGGTTATTCACCTAATAGATAACTATTTAAAATACACCCTGTAGTCAACCACAAACCAAGCTTTATGAGGACGAATTTTAAAAAAGTATGTTTTTTTATTGTATCAACAATGTTGTGGTGTATGCAGTTATCTGCCCAAACACCAGGTGTTGCTAGCACTTTAGCCATTCGTGGTAAAATAATAGATGCTAAAACAAAAGAAGCTATACAGGGCGCTTCTGTATCGGAAATAGACGCCGATGGCCGTATTATTAAAGGTGCAGCTACCGATATAGAAGGAAATTACATTTTACGTGTTACCAATCCCAGGCACAAGATTTCAGTTTCTTATGTTGGTTATCGAACTACTACTGTAAGCATCAATGGTAGAACGGAAGTGAATTTTTTATTAGCTCAGGGAGGATCGTCTGATCTACAGGAAGTAGTGGTAGTTGCCTCACGGGCAGTGGATAATGGCATGGGTTCTACTTTAGAGAAAAACCTTACTACTTCAGTAGCCAGGATTGATGCCAAGGTAATGGAAGAAATGTCATCAGCTAGTATTGATCAGGCGTTACAAGGCCGTTTAGCTGGTGTAGATATAACAGCTACAAGTGGCGATCCCGGCGCGGCAATGAACATACGTATTCGTGGTGTTTCTTCAATCAATTCAACAGGAAACCCTCTAATTGTAGTAGATGGTATGCCATACGAAACTGAAATCCCTTCCGATTTTAATTTCGGTTCTGCTGACGAGCAAGGATATGCTCAATTGCTAAACATATCACCAGCCGACATAAAAGATATCACTGTTTTAAAAGATGCGGCAGCAACAGCAGTATGGGGTAGCAGAGCGGCAAATGGAGTGTTGGTAATTACTACTAAAAGAGGTACAAGGGGAAAACCTAGTATAGGATATACTTTTAAAGGAGCTACCTCAGTTCTTCCGAATGCTATACCAATGCTAAATGGTGACCAGTATTCAACTTTAATTCCTGAGATCTTTATGAACAGGAATGGTTCCTCACTAAGTCCGCAAAATGTTCGGGAATTTAACTACGATCCTAACGATCCTTACTGGTATAACAACTATAGCAATAACGTAAACTGGATAGATGAAATAAGCAGGAGAGGATATTTACAGGACCACACTGTATCAATGAACGGGGGAGGTGAAAAGGCGAAGTATTTTGCTTCAATTGGTTATTTTGACCAAATTGGTAATACAATAGGTACCTCCTTAAAGCGTATTAATACCCGCATTAACCTTGACTATACTATTTCTGAAAAGATCAAAATATTTACTAGCATAGCCTACACTCATACTGATCAGGACAGGAACTATGCAGACAATCTCCGCGAGGTTGCTTACAGGAAAATGCCGAATATGAGTATTTATGAGTACAACGAATTTGGCAACTTAACTCCTAACTTTTTTTCACCCGCCTCAAATATCCAGGGACAGTATATTGGGATTGATAATAGAAGGAGAATTATTGGAATGGTTAATCCCGTTGCCATGGCTATGGAGGCAAAATTCAAGGTAATAGGCGAAAGAGTTGTACCTCGTTTTCAAATGGATTATTCTATTATAAGAAATCTTCTCAGGGCTACTTTTGATGTTCAGTTTGATATTAATAATACCCAGAATAACACCTTTTTACCACAAATTGCTACCGGACGTCCGAACACAGAAACAGTAGTTAACCGTGCTTACAATGGTGATATTGATTTGTTTAGTGTAACAACCAGGAGTAACCTGAGTTATACACCAAGACTCAAAAACAGTGACCATGTAGTTTCTGCAAACTTTAACGTGTTTACCAGCGATTTCAGATCGGTAAACCAGGAGGTGATGACATCTAATACTGCTTCGTCATTGTTAATTGATCCGGCGGCTCCATCGCGTACGCAAAACCAGGACTTACAGGCTGTATCCCGTATTTCTCAAACAAGATCTTTAGGTGCAGTAATAGTAGGCAGGTATGCCTTTAAAAACAAATACCTTTTTGAAACAACACTTAGAGGTGATGGTAACTCAAGGTTTGGGGCTGATTACAGGTATGGTCTTTTCCCCGGCGCATCATTTCGCTGGAGGGCCTCCGACGAATTTTTCTTTAAAAACTTCACCAAGTTGGATGACTTAAGCTTTAGGGCCAGTTATGCACAATCAGGAAACGTACCTCGTTCTGATTATTCATTTTACAATACTTATAATACTTACGACTGGAGTTACCAGGGACAAAGTGGTGTTTTCCCTTCACGTATGGAATTGAAAAATTTGAAATGGGAAACCGTACACGGAGCAAATGTGGGCGCTAACATTTCCTTGTTTAAAGGAAGAGTACGCGCCGATGCAGATTTTTATCGCAATCGTACAAAAGATTTGTTCTTCGATAACCTTCAGATCACTTCCATCTCCGGCTTTAGTAATGTAAATATGAACGTGGGAACAATGGATAACCAGGGCTGGGAACTAGCTTTATTTACTACACCCTACAAGAAAAGAGATCTTACAATTGGTTTTGATTTTAACATTTCTGCTAACCAAAATATTATACGCGAAATTTCTGAATACTATCCTGCCAGTAAAGGTAATGTGGGTGTAAATGGCCAGTACCTTACACTGTTGCAAATAAATAATCCGTTTGGCTCTTTCTATGGTTATAAGTTTAAAGGAGTGTATACTGATAAAGAATCGACGATGGCTAAAGGCGCTAGCGGAAAACCCATTGTTGGACCTAACGGACAGTTGGTATATATGCGTTTTAACTATCCCACTGTTGACTATACTTTTCAACCAGGTGACGCTATTTATGAAGACATCAACAACGACGGAAATATTAACTACATGGATGTAGTTTACCTTGGTAACAGCAACCCGAAACTTACGGGTGGTTTTGGTCCTTCTGCTACCTACAAAAAGTTTAAACTTACTGCCTTCTTTAGTTTCCGTTATGGGTTCGATGTAATCAACGAAACCAAAATGAGAAGTACTAATATGGCCGGCTTCGATAACCAGAGTACAGCTGTTTTGCGCAGATGGCGTAAAGACGGTGATGTAACTGATATTCCTCGTGGAATAATCGGCGGTGGTTACAACTGGTTAGCAAGCGATCGTTATGTTGAGGATGCTTCTTTTCTTCGTTTCCGTACATTAACCGGGCGCTACACATTCGATCAAAAGCTCCTAAACAGGTTAAAGGTTAAAAACTTAAGCACCTATGTTACGGTTGAAAACTTGTTTACACTAACCCGTTATACAGGGCAAGATCCTGAGGTGAGTGCCCGCGGCTCTGATCCTTTCCGTGTGGCCACAGATAATTCTATGACACCTCCATCAAGAACTGTTACGCTTGGCCTTGTTGCTGGTTTTTAGGTGAGAACTGGCTTTTAAGGAGGGCTGCATAAACAGGTGCCGTACAAGTGAGTGACACAACGATGTTGGGTAAAGAACAAATGGTGGTAATAAAAGAGAAAACTATTGTTTAAGCACTTGGAAAATAAAGACCATTTTTTGTGGTGAAGAGTAGTAGCCGTAGCAGCTTTACTTGCGTCGCACTCTTGTACCTTTTCTCTTTATTCAGCAACTGCCCGTCATATTTAGAAGATTGAGATACCAGTAATTAAATTAAAAAGAATTAAAAGATAATGAAGAAACTTTTGATATACACCCTGGCAATAGGCCTTATTGGCGGGTTGACTTCCTGTAAAAAATGGTTAGATCTTAAGCCTCAAGATGGCATTGTTGGAAACGAATTCTGGAATACTAAGGAACAGGTAGATGCGGCAGTTGTTGGTATCTACTCCTCGATGTTAGGACGTGCTTTGCCTGAGTATTTTTTTATTTGGGGTGAAGGACGTACCGATATGGTGGCTCCGGGATTTAGAGCAGACCAGGATGAACAGGATATAGTAAACCTGAATGTGTTGCCCACCAACAAGTTTGTTGACTGGCGCTCTTTTTACCAGACTATTAATTATTGTAACACATTACTTCAGCTTGCGCCTGGTGTATTGTCTAAAGATCCCACGTTTACACAAACGCAGCTCAGCAGGGCAATGGGAGAAGCGTACGCTTTACGTGCTCTTATGTATTTTTATTTGGTAAGAAGCTTCGGTGATGTTCCTTTAAAATTGGATGCTACTTTAAGTGATAAGGACATAGTATCGTTACCTAAAACTGGGAAAGAGATTGTTTTAGACCAAATAGTTAGTGACCTTAAAAAAGCAGAGCCGGCTTTGCCACTTACCTATGGTAGTACTGCTACCGATAAAGGAAGAGTAACACGTTTTACGGCAAATGCGCTTTTAGCTGATGTTTACCTGTGGATGGATAAATATGCTGAAAGTGCAGCAGAATGCGATAAAATAATAAACTCAGGAAGGTTTGGGCTTGTGAGGGGCCAGGATTTTTTCTCTGATATTTTTGTGGAAGGCAATTCAAACGAAAGCATTTTCGAACTTCAGTTTGACGCCCAAAAGCTAAATCCATTTTTCTTTATGCATACTCCACAGAACAGGCGTTGGGGTGCAGCTATCCATTTAACTGAAGACGTTTATGGAATTGATATGGTAAACACAATACCTATTGATGACTACCGTGGTGACTACGCAGCATACCGAGGTACTGACTTTACCATTTGGAAGTACGTAGGAAACATTGGAAGGGTGCTACGGCCGTTTGAGCAATCTTATGCGCATTGGATCTTCTATCGCTATGCTGATATCTTATTAATGAAAGCTGAGGCTATTAATCAATTGGATCAGCCATTGGAGGCTTCTCGTTTGGTAAAAACCATTCGTAACAGAGCCTTAGCGATTGAACTGAAAGTAATGGACAGCACGAGTAAAAATTCTATGGCCACCTTTATACTTGAGGAAAGGCAAAGGGAATTTGCTTTTGAGGGAAAGCGTTGGTACGATGTTTTGAGAAATGCCAAACGCAATAATTACCAGCAATTAAATTTATTGCTGGATATGGCTTCCATAAGCATTCCTCCTGACAGGCGCCAAGCTGCCTACAATAAGCTTCGAGACAAAAACAGTCATTATTTTCCTATCTACTTCTACGAGCTACAAACGAATAAATTACTGGAACAAAATCCTTTTTACAAATAGTTAATACGACTTAGTTATGAACAATAAAAAAAAATGGAGTTTAACGTTATTAACGGTGCTGTTTGCAGCACTAATGTTTAATAGTTGTAAGAAGCAGGATTTTACAACCTCAACTACTACTGATGTAAATATTCTCGGCTACTTCGAGAAAAACCTTGATTCGTTTTCTTTATTTAAGCAGATATTAGATAGAACTGAAACAAGTGCCTTTTTAAATGCCTATGGTGCTTATACCTGTTTTGCTCCAACCAACAGTGGAGTTACCAGCTACCTTGCCTCTTTAGGGGCAGCAAACGTAGAGGCTGCTGACATTAACGTTCTGAAGGAGATGGTGAAGTTTCACTTGCTTACCGATACTATCAACACATCTTCTTTTAAAGATGGCAAGCTTCCTGTACCTACAATGCAGGGGCAGTTTTTAATAACTGGAGTAGCAACTGATGCCAACGGTGCTAGTTATACAGTAAACAGACAAGCTGCGGTTACGCGATCCAATATAAAAACAGGGAATGGCATCATACATGTAATTACCAGGGTACTGGTGCCGGCTAATCGTACAATTGCACAACAGCTGGAGGCTAATCCTAACTATTCGATTTTCGTACAGGCATTAAAGGAAACGGGTTACTACACCTTACTTAACACTGTTAACCCAGATACTACTAAACGCTGGAAAACAGTGTTGGCGGAAAGCAATAAAGCTTTGGGAGACAGTGGATTTACTTCGTATGCGGCACTTAAAGCAAGGTATTCAAAAACAGGTAATCCTGCTAATGTTGCCGATAGCTTAAACATTTATGTTGCCTACCACATTTTAGATGGGCTTAAATTTTTGGGGGATATAATAACTGCCCCTACCCATTTAACGTTACAACCACAGGAAGTAATCAGCACGCAGTTAATAAACGAGGATGTAATAGTGAATGAGGACGTGTTTAATGGTATATTAGAGCGAGGAATTTTACTAACAAGGAACATAAGCGATAATTCGGCGACTAACGGAGTTTGGCACGATGCCAATGCCCACTTTGTAGCAAAATTTAGAAAGCCCACTGCCTTATATTGGGACGTATGTACTTTTCCGGAAATAATGAAACTTGCAGCTTTTTATAAGAAAGCAACTTTCGTTTTCCCACGGCAAAGCGAAGCAGACAGGCCAATAAAAGACATCAACTGGGAGTACACCCAATTTGCTGCTACCGCCACTTATTTTTATGGTGGTTCTGGTAGCACCCTTACCCAGAATGCGGTGAATTTTGATGTGTTAACACTTCCTCTTGGTCCACCTTCTCGTGCAAAATGGTTTGAATTAACAACACCTGTTATAGTAAAAGGACGATATAAAGTTTGGGTTTGTTATAGTGCTCAATTTGCAGTGCTAGCTAATGTTCGTGTGAATGGTGAACTTATGCAACGGCCTGTAAATTTTGGAGAATTTAAACCTGCTGGTACTGATGCAGAACTAGAATCAATTGGTTGGAAACAGTATACTGTTACTGTTGGAGGAGGAAGATCGGCAAGCCGTCTTGTGGGTATTGTAGATATTAAAACTACACAAAGGCAGATTATCCGTTTTGAGCCATACCAGGGAACAAATGCTGAGGGATGCAGATTAGACATGATACATTTTATTCCTGTGGATGAGAACCAGGTATCACCAAAATTTAGAACAGACGGTACACCAGTGTATTAATGTATATATACGGGGAAGCTATCTAATAAAAAAAACAGAAGAATTTAAATGACGATAATGCATAAAAATATTTTTCAAATACTGCTAGTGGCGATTGTGGGTGGGTTGATCTTTCCAGGATGTAAAAAATGGGACGATCATAACGCTCTTACTGATCCTATGGCAGGTAAAGACCTTTTTTCTCAGATAAGCGAAAATCCTAACCTTAGTACTTTTGCAGGTTTACTTGCCAAATCAGGTTTTGATCAAGTAATAGCTTCGTCGAAAACCTTTACAGTATTTGCTCCTACAAACGCAGCTCTCGCATCACTCGATCCTGCTGTTGCAGCTGATTCTGGAAGGCTTAGAATGTTCGTTAGTAATCATATCACAAACCAAATATTCAGTACTACACAATCAGCTACTCAATTACGTCTTCAAATGTTGAGTGGGAAGTACAATAATTTTCAAGGCAAACTGTTTGAGGATGGCACTATTACAGAGGCAGATAAATACGCAAAAAATGGTGTACTGCATATTGTTGATAAAATGGTACCTGCTCTTCCAAATGCCTGGGAATTGCTTGAGGCGAACCCACTAGCTCCACGGATGCAAAGAGATTATATGCTTTCTCTATTTCAGAATGTTTTTGATCCAACAAGGGCTGTTCAAATTGGAGTTAATCCCTCAACAGGTGATCCGGTTTATCAGGCAGGGACAGACTCTATCCGTACAAATTTATTTTGGCGTAATGTGCATGACCTGCGTAACGAAAGTAAGCAGTACACAGTATTTTTATTAACAGATGCCGCATGGACGACTGAAGTAAATAATTACAAACCTTTCTTTGTAACAGGTACCACAGACAGTACTACTAACCTTGCAAGATGGGAAGTGGTAAAAGATTTTGCTGTAGAAGGAGTTTTCCTGCCAGGAAATATTCCTGATACCATCTTATCTAAATTTAATGTAAAAGTAGGTATTGAAAAAAGTGCTATTATCCAAAGTATTAAGACCAGCAATGGTATAGTACACATCATGAATAAGGTATCTGTTCGACCCAAGGATAAATTTCAGCAATATATTATTGAGGCTGAAATTTATAGAACGACAAGCGCCGATCGTAGAGGAAATACTTATTTCAGAGACAGGTTTAACCCGGTAACAGGAAAGAACTTCAGGGATGTGCTTGTGTACAATCACGGTCTTGCCCTTTTTAATCTAAATTATCGACTTACCAATGTACCAGCTTTAAAGTTTAAGGCTTATTGGGTGGCTTTGCATGACAATATAAATAGCTCCACTGCAACCTTTACCCAAAAGCTGGGTATAGGCACACCCACTTCACCTTTGTTGCCCTATATAACTGTAACCCTAAATAATTATAACGAAGTGTACCTAGGGGAGTTTACTCTTACAACTTATAACCGGATACTTGACATTTACCTGACAGCAGCCAATAGCACTTCGGCAACTGCTAACCCGATAGTTTGTGATTATATAAGACTTGAGCCTGTTTTATAACCACTATTTTTCTTAAACCCAAACAACGACAATGCTTATTATAAGAAGATATATAAAAGTTATAATTGGATCTGCTGCTTTTGTTTTGACTGCTGGTTCGCTACATGCACAAGAAAGCACTGGCCCGCATAACACCGTGGTGGTAATAACTAAAAATGGAGTTCTGATTTCAGGTACGATTACTGATGCCATTACTAAAAAAGGGGTTTCAGGAATTCGCATAAACATTGCTGATTTCTCTGCTGTAATTACTGATAACCAAGGTCGGTTTTCGCTGAAAGTACCTTCGTATTCCTCTACTGTTACAATTTCGGGAGAAGGATATGGAACTCGCAGAGTAGCCCTGAAGGGACAAAAGTTTATAAATGTTTCTTTGCTCGATGCAGAGCATCTATCGTTTCACCAGGAAGTGACCATGCCATTTGGATTGAAAAGTAAAACAGAAGTAACAGCTGCTGTAGATCAGTACCAGGTAAATTCTGCATGGACCCAACCTGCTGAACTACCAGATGCACTATTGCAAGGTAGAATTGCTGGTGTAAATGCTATCCGTCGTTCTGGATCTCAAGGTGTGGGTGCTAACATTTTTTTGCGAGGTTATAACTCGCTATATGGAACCAACCGGCCCCTTATTGTTGTAGACAATATGATCTTTGATGCCAACGACTATGGCGAAAGTATTATTGCAAATAATTACACTAACCCACTTGCTCTAATCGATCCAAAAGATATAGATAATATTGCAGTATTAAAAGATGCATCAAGTATATATGGGACTAAAGGAGCAAACGGAGCTATTATTGTGACCACAGCAAGGGCACGCACTGAGGCTACTAAAATTGATTTTGCTGTTTACGCCGGGTTTAATAATGCACCTAAAAGGCTACCGGTAATGAATGCATCCGACTATCGAACTTACTTAAGCGAAATTTTACAAAGCAAAAGGTTATCCAGTTCTGAAATAGCGGCCCAACCCTATATGAATGATGACCCTACTAATCCTGCTTATAAAAGGTATCATTATGACACGGACTGGCAGAAAAAAGTATTGCAGAACAGCAGCAATAAAACCTATTTTTTAAAAGTAACTGGGGGAGATAATATTGCCACTTACGGTCTTAGCATAGGGCATACTACCAATAGTGGTATCATAAAAGAGACTGACTTCACACGATCTAATATGCGTTTTAACGCGCAATTCAACTTTTCCAGAAGGTTTACTGGTATTACCAACCTCTCATTTAGTTATGTTGAACAAAATTTGAAAGACCAGGGAATATCTGATAAAACTTCTCCCTTGTTTTTATCTTTAATAAAAGCTCCTTTTCAATCAGATAAAGAGGTTAATGAAGAAGGTGTAGAATCTCCCAACCTGGCCGATCGCGATACGCTCGGTATTAGCAATCCTTCAGCTATTATAAATAATATGCTTGCCTACAACAAGTATTACCGGTTTTTTGGAACGTTTGGTTTTAATTATGACATTTCCAGGTATGTGAAGGCAACTACCATGTTTGGAATAAATTATGATAAAGTAAGGGAGAACTTCTTTGTACCGCGTAAAGGTGTTTCAGAAGACACCCTACCTAATGCTATTGCAGAGAGCAGGATGGGGACACAGGTTAAAAGGCTTTTTTCGATATATAACGATACACGCCTGGAATATAACAGGAAATATAACAGGATTCATAATGTAGCAGCGAGGGTTGGCTTACGTTACCAGACCAACCAGACTGAACAGGATTTTGCACTTGGTTTTAACTCTGCCACCGACGACCTTGTAAGTGTACAAAATGGGTTAAACGCATTGCGACAGGTAGGGGGTGGAATAGGAGATTGGAACTGGTTAAATGTTTATTTGAGTACAGAGTATGGTTACAAGGATAAGCTCTACTTAAACATGCACACTGCTATAGATGGTTCATCAAGGTTTGGTAAACAAGCTTCTAATGGTATTTCTATAGCTGGAAGCAAGTTTCCTGTCATGCCTTCTATTGGTGCTGCATGGTTAGTTTCTTCAGAAGATTTTATGGCTAATTCTGCTTTAAATATTTTAAAGATTAGGGCAACTTACAGTATTACCGGTAACGATGATATTGGTAATTATAGTTCAAGACAAACCTACAGGTCGCAGAACTTGTTAGGTGCGCAAGGGTTGGTACGAAGCGGCGTAGCAAACCCTGCTATACAATGGGAAACAAGCAGTAAACTAAATGGAGGGCTTGATATAGCGTTTTGGAATGAAAGGGTAAACATTAGTATTGATGCATACAGGAACAAGACAAACAATATGTTAGTGTATCGACCACTAACTACGATAAGTGGGTTCAATAGTATCCTTACCAATGACGGTGAAATGCAGAACATAGGCTTAGAAGCGACTCTTAATGTTAGAGTAATTAATAACCTGAATTTTAAATGGGATGCAGGTATAAATGCCGGAACCTACAGGAACAAAATAGTTGCGGTTCCGAATGACCGCTTTACTACTGAATTTGCAGGAGCAACTATTTTAACTGAAGTTGGTAAACCAGCTAACCAATTCTATGGTTATAGCAGTAACGGTGTCTTTACCTCAGATAACGAAGCTGCAGCAGCAGGGTTGATGAAGAAAAATGCAGATGGCTCGTTTAGCATGTTTAAGGGTGGAGACGTAAGATTCATTGATCGTGACAACAATATGATAATTAATGAGCACGACCGTTCTGTTATTGGCGATGCAAATCCCGATTTCACTGGTGGATTTAATAACAGGATAATTTGGAAACGTTTTGAATTAAATGCTTTGTTCACTTTTAGCCAGGGTAACGATGTATATAACTACTTACGTTATCGCCTGGAATCAGTAAGCGGAGTAGAAAACCAACTGCAGAGTGTAAACAACAGGTGGAGAGGAAATGGACATGTAACCAATACACCTAAGGCAACATGGGGAGACCCAATGGGCAACAGTCGCTTTAGTGACCGTTGGATAGAGGATGGTTCTTATTTCCGCCTACGTAATCTTTCTGTTCATTATAACATGGATTTTAAAGGAGCAGGATTTTTAAAGAGTGCTACCGTTTACGCAATGGGTAATAACGTTTTTACCCTTACCAAATACAAAGGGTACGATCCGGAGTTTAGTGCCACACAAAGTGTGTTTTCACAAGGAATTGATACAGGACTTGATCCTCAATTTCGCACAGTTACATTAGGAGTAAGGTTTGGTTTATAAATTCAATGTGTCTTTAAACATAGATAAGTGTGGAGATCTTCTTAGGAAGAAATATTAGAATTAAAAAAATTATTTAATTGACTGTAATATGAAAAAGTTCACAATAAAAAGATGGCTTGTTGCAGCTTTTGCGGTGATTGGTTTAATCTCTTGCAAAAAGGCATTCGACCTTACGCCCGGTACTGAGTTGGATGCAACTTTAGCCTACCGAAATATATACGATGCCGATGCAGCGGTAATGGGAATCTATGGAAAGTTTATGGGCCTTGCCGACAGGTATATAATATTGAATGAGCTTCGTGGCGACCTTTTGCAATACACTGCTAATGCTGATGAAAACCTTCGGCAGATAAGCAATCACACAGTTTCGCCAGATAACCCTTACGCCAACCCTCGGCCTTTTTATGAGCTGATACTTAATTGTAATGACGTTCTAAAGAACTTCACTATAATGAGACAAAATAATACTTTGAAAGAAGCTGAATTTAACCAGCGTTATAGCGATATTGCTTGTCTTCGCTCTTTCCTTTACTTACAATTAGGAATACATTACGGAGATCAAGTTCGTTACATAACAGATCCGCTTGAAAAGGTGTCAAGTATTAACGATGAAAGCAGGTTCCCCAAAGTTTCTTTTGATGCTTTGTTAGACAGCCTGATCACTTTTACTGATCAGATACCATTTAAAGATCAGTATCCTGTTGGTACTTCATTAAACATTAATTTGGATGCTTACTCAACTCAAAAGTTCTTTATTAATAAAAAGAGTTTGTTGGGCGATTTGCACTTATGGAAGGGTAACTATCGAAAAGCTGCAACTTATTACCGAGAGGTAATGGAAACAGCCACAAATGGACCTGCATCTGAGCTTGAAAATAGTTATACTTTATATAAGCTAGGTTGGTCTACAAACGCCAATATTTATGTTACTTATTCAAGGCCAGGCGATGCTTCATCGTTGGTAACTACTGATGGTTGGCGCATGCTATTTGAGACCTATGATGTTCGTTACAATAGAGAGTGGATCTGGGCTCTACAATTCGACAGTAAGTTTAGCCCCGAAAACCCTTTAATAAAATTATTCTCACCAATAGGAGGCAGTTATTTAGTAAAACCTTCTAAAACCATTTTAGATAACTGGAACAGTCAGCAACAACGTCCTGCAGCAGTGGCGGGTACTGCAAATGGTTTACCGTATGATGCGAGAGGCCTATTAAGTGTACGTGACATTGGAGGGCAACCTGTAGTTATGAAATATTTATACAACTACATTAATAACGTAACTAATACTCCTGCAAATATTTTTAATAGAAATGGCAGGTGGTTTTTATACAGGCAGACGCACCTGCATTTACGTTTTGCAGAAGCAGCAAATCGTGAAGGTTATTCTCGCCTTGCCTATGGGTTGTTTAATAGTTCAATTGGTGCTGCTTTTGCTGCTCCTGCCGGAGTTACTGATAAAACCAATTTTGAAAACACTTTAGCTTATCCTGCCCCTTATAATTTTGATGCTCGCAATGGTGAAATTCCTAATTACAGGGCTCCATGGTACCGCAATATTGGCATCAGGCAAAGAGCTAACCTTCAAAATTATGTGTTACCACCCGCAACAGATAGCATAACTGAAGTTGAAAATGGTTTAATTAATGAAGGTGCTTTGGAAAATGCTTTTGAAGGAACACGCTGGGCAGACTTACTAAGAGTTGCCAGAAGAAGAAGAGTAAGCGACCCGGCTTTTTTAGCAGATAAAATTGCTGACAAATTAAGAAAAGATGGAGTAGGTGATGCAGCAGGGGTTAGAACTAAATTGATGGATGAAAAAAATTGGTACCTGCCATTTAACTTGCAATAACCAATTGAATTAAGTTTTTAATTAACCGCCTTTTTTAGGGGCGGTTATTTTTTTATAACCATAAGCCAACCAATGTGTAATTAATAGTTTAGCACGCTAAATTTAAAGTTGAATAAAGAACTACAAGTACAAGTGAGTGACACAACGATGTTGAATAAAGAACAAATGCTCTCTCTATAATTTCTATTCTTCCCTTGCTATTAACACAAACTTATAAGATGAGTGCTTAACCCTAATTGGGCCAATATGTTTAATGCAAGGGTGAAATAAGATTGGATAGGTTTTTGACGTTAGAGGCATATGCGTATAGTTATCAGCCTCTTATGTGCTTATTTATTTATATCATGTACCGATACTGCAAGTAATCAAACACGTGATGAACGAGTAACAGAAAGAGATACAATAAGTGCAGGCGTGGTAAAAGAACCCAAGGAGAATACAGCCCCCGCATACGACTACAAAAGTAAAGAACAGGCAATTAATACAGGCTCAACTACTCCTGCCGAACTGCTTCAATTTGCCAACACTTTAGTTGGAACACCCTACAAATACGGATCAATTGATCCTGCAGCGGGCTTCGATTGCTCAGGTTTTATAACCTATGTTTTCAGTCATTTTAATATTACGGTTCCCAGGTCTTCTATCGATTTTACTAATGTGCAAAAGGAGGTTCCGCTTACTGATGCAAAGCCGGGCGACCTTGTGTTATTTACCGGCACCGATAGTACTGTTCATCACGTCGGCCACATGGGTATTATATCTGCAAACGATAACAACGTCTATCACTTTATTCACTCTACTTCGGGCAAAAGTTACGGCGTTACAGTTACTGAACTCAACAAGTATTACATGAAACGTTTTGTAAAGATCATCAGGGTTTTTAAGCAAAACGATCGGTAAAGTTGGAAGATGTAGTAAGAAGATTTTGTACCCCACAGTCAATATCTATTGAACAGCCGTTGCGTCGCACTCTTGTACTGTTTGTACTGTTTGTACTCTTTGCAGCTTAATCAGCTTCAATTACACAGGATCAACATCAGGAAGTATAGTTACACTTCGATAACTTTTATTGGACTGTATCATGGCTATTTGTTGAAGCAGGTCTCGCTTACAATCCTTAATTATTTGTGCTTCTCTTGGCAGCTTTAATAGTATCTCCATTAAGTATTTATTGCGTACACGATTAACAACAGGTTCGGCAGGACCAATAATATATTTACCATAATTAGTTTGAAGAAACTGCGCCATAATGTTGGCTGCTTCTTCTGCAAGATGTTTTTCCTTGTGCTTAAGTATGACCTGTATAATTCTTGAATAGGGCGGGTAGAAAAAGTTTTTACGATTTTCAATTTCGAACCTGTACAATTCTTCGTAATCATGTTTTTGTACAAACTCTAACACAGGATGTTTTGTATTGCTCACCTGTATGATTACTTTGCCCTGGTCGCCTCTTCGTCCCGCACGACCGCTTACCTGTTCCATTAGTTGAAAAGCCCGCTCGTTAACCCTAAAATCTGTAAAGTTCAAAAGGGCATCAGCATCAACAATACCAACGAGACTAACGTGTTCAAAGTCCAGCCCTTTTACTACCATTTGGGTACCGGCTAATATGTCAATCCGCTTTTGTTCAAACAGTTTTATCAATGCATCATGATCGTGTTTTCCTTTAATGCTGTCGTAATCCATGCGGGCAACTTTTGCATTGGGAAAACTTTCAGTAATCGCTTCTTCAATTTTTTCGGTACCGAAATTCTTCTGCACAAAATTATGATTCCCGCAAGCTGCACAGGTATAAACAACAGGGTAGGAGGTACCGCAGTAGTGGCACTGCAGCTTATTTTTTGCTTTATGAAAGGTTAGCGAAACAGCGCAGTTTTCACACTGCGGTATCCAGCCACATGTACCGCAAATCTGGTAAGGTGTATAACCCCTCCTGTTTTGAAACAGTATGACCTGCTTTTCTTTGTCCAGCTCTTTTTGTATTGCTTCAGTAAGTTGCGGGGTTAATATTATTTTGTCTTTGTTTTTCGTAATAATCGTTTTTACATCAACAATTTCGATTACGGGTAATTGTACATTGCCAAAACGTTCGGTTAGGTTAACAAGGCCATACTTGTTTAAAGTAGTGTTGTAAAAACTTTCGATAGAAGGAGTGGCGCTACCGAGTAAAACCTTAGCATTAAAAAGCGAAGCATAATAAATAGCTGCATCTCTAGCATGGTATCGTGGAGCAGGTTCCTGTTGTTTATAGGAGGGGTCGTGCTCCTCGTCAATAATTATGAGTCCAAGGTCTTTAAACGGTAGGAAGAGTGAAGACCTTGCACCAAGCACCACTTTAGTTTCGCCTGTCTTTATTTTGTTCCAGATCTCCACTCTTTCATTCGGGTTAAACTTAGAGTGATAGATGGTGATGTAGCCGCCGAAATGTTTTTGTAGTCTCCGTATTATTTGGGCCGTTAATGCAATCTCGGGAAGCATGTATAATGCCTGCTTTCCACTCTTAATCAACTGGTCTATCAGGTTAATGTAGATCTGTGTTTTCCCGCTTGATGTAACGCCTTTCAATAAGCAAACTTGCTTTTCATCCAGCACTTTAGTTACGCTTTGTAAGGCTTCCTGTTGCGCTGGTGAGAGATCAAAATCGATATGTACATCTTTAGGTAATGAAGGCATTCTATCTATTGATCGCTTCTCAACCTTAAGTATGTTTTTTTCAACCAGTCCCTTTAATTGTGCTGGTGATGCGTTTGCTTTTTTAAGCAATTCAGATTGCGTTACTTCACCTGTAGTTTTTATAAGGTGCAGGTAAGATAGCAACAGCTCCATTTGCTTTGGTGCATTGCTTTTCTTATTTAATACTTCTGCCAGCTTTTCTTCATCGTGGTAATCGGTATGCAGCAGCACATAACTTTCTTTTCTTTCTTTGTACTTTTCTTTGAGTGCTTCCCACACAACACATACCCCTTTTTCTATTAAGCGTTTTATAACAGGGTAGACATGCGATGCGTCTAATATTTGTTGAACCTCGCTGAGCTTAAGTTCTTTCTTTATTAGTAAAGCTTCGGCTACTAAAAATTCTTCATCATCAAAATCAGTAAACTCGTCGCCATAATCTTCGTGGTAACTTATAATTGTTTCGCTCGAAAGTTTCAGGTTTGAGGGAAGTGCGGCCTGCATTACATCGCCTTCTGTGCACATGTAGTAGTTGGAGATCCATTGCCACAATTGTAATTGTTTTTCATAAACAAGGGGCTCTTCATCAAGCAGGTTAAGGATTTCTTTGGGCTCAAATTCTTTTGGCTTATTGGTATGTAAAGTTTTAATGATGCCGGCATACCGCTTGTTCTTACCCAAAATAACTTCAACACGGCAACCGATTTTTACTGCTGACAGTAAATGAGATGGAATAGCCCAGGTATAGTTTCTAGGAAGCGCCAACGGAATGATCACCTCTGCAAAGAGCGAAGCTTTTGTAGTGAGATTGAGTGTTAAGGTTTTAGCGGTTACCCCTTCTGCCATATGCAAATGTAAGCCCCAGCCCTAAAGGGAGGTGCAGAATTGTGGGTATGTAGCCAAACTTAGTGCCTTTTGAGTTGTATGGCAGAAGCAGAATAGAAAATAAAGTACAAGAGTGCGACGCAACGATGCTTAATAGTAGCATTGAGGCTTAGTACAACCTTTAGTCCTAAACAGAGGCTGGAGTAAGGATTAGTTAAGCCTCTTCGTATTTTCTGTACCGTCTCAGGCCTTCTTCCATTTGGTTATAAACCTGTTGTTTGAGCATTGGCAGGTCTTGCATTTCTAAGCCTTCAACGGGTATTTCTTTCATAAAGACAACGCGGCAAGGGCCGGGGGTTAATGTGAAAACACTTTTATGATGAAGGCGGTCAAAAGTATCTATAAAGAGCAAAGGCTTTATAGGCGTTTGGGTTTCGATAGCGATACGAAAAGCGCCGTCGTAAAAATCTTTTAGCGGTTTGCCAGTTTCGTTGAAAGTCCCTTCGGGAAAAATGAGGATGGAAATATCTTTTCGTAAAACTGCTTTTAATTGTCTTACACTTTTCGAACGCCTTTCTGCATTGGTGCGGTCGACAGTAATGACAGCGGACTTATAGATGTAACCAAAGATGGGCACTTTTACCATTTCATACTTGCCAAGAATGCGCACTGCCTGGTTTATTGCAACAACCACTGGTGGTATGTCCATGTACGAGATATGGTTCGCCACAAAAATGAAATGCTCTTTTGTATCGTGAGGTGCTTCGTATATATTTTTGTTCCAAATTCCTGTTAAGAAATACCAAATGTATCCCCATGTTTTACAAACCTTATAAATAAAGTTTCCACCTTTTATTTTACCGAAGAATGAACCAGCAATTACAAATGGGACAGCTAGGAGCATGATAGCAACAAAGGTAATAAAGCCATAAATGCTATAGATCCATTGAATTGGTTTTAGTAGATATTTCATTGATATAAACTGAAAATATTAAGATAATGATTACGGCATTATTGCTAATTGGTTTACGCTCCAAGCCTCGGGCTTAGCAGCAAAAAGTTGTTTGGTTTGGCTCCAGGTGTCTGCAAAAAAAGAGGAGTTTCGGTAGTGGTCTAAGGCATCAGCATTTATCCAATGACTGTAAGTAAAAAAAACATTAGTGTGTAAGAGATCCTGCCAAAGCTCCAGGTAGTGGCAGCCTTCAAAATTTCTTATTTGCTCTTTCCTGCTTTCGAAAAAGTGTTTAAAATAATCAACAGTATCTTCCCTAAGAGTCATTTTTACAATACGTACCAGCATTATTCGAAAAAGATTTTTACAGTTTGGTAGAACCATTTATTGGCAAGCGAGATGCTTTGTTTTTGCATAGCTTCTGAAAAGCCTTGCAACCCGAATAAGCCTGCTGCATTTCCTTTGTTTATCGCAATTTCGAGGTAGCCTGAGGAGTTGAAGAAAGCAACTTTTTCGCCTTGTGGTACACTTGCATAAGTCTCGCTAATGGCTTCAATAACCTCATCGCGTTTAAACACAATCTTAAATTTCCTGCCGTTCCTTTCTCTTTCGAAATCCTCCCTGCAAATGTTTACTATTACGTTTTCAAAATTATCAATGTAAAGTATTTGCCCTTCCATGGTGGTAGAACTGTTTACATATTTAAGCCTTAGCTTTTCAATAATCTTTACGTCAGGATCACCAATGCTATCCATCATCCAGCCTTTAGTGATTTTGCTAAAAGCCTCAGCAACTGCTTTTGTACATATTAACGTGGTAATAGGTTCGTTTTCAGGTAACGGTATCGCTATAACTTTCTCCGGAGGACCATCCAGTATCATTGTAAGCAAGCCATTATCAGCACAGGCAATGTATTGGTTGTTGTGCTGAGCAACCAGCATTTGCTTTGGCTTCTCGTCAAACATGTTAACCAGAACAATATGAAAAGTATCTGCTGGAAAATGAGGGAAAGCACTGCTGCAAAAGTAGGCCGCCTGTGGATAGTTGAACGACGACAATTGGTGAGAAATATCAACTATTGTAATTCTTTCGTTTACACTTAGAAGCTGCCCTTTTATAGCAGCTACAACGTAATCCTGAAGCCCAATGTCTGTAGTAAGTGTAACAATTGCCATTAATTATCAATAACACGAAAGTACAAGTAAGATTTAGCGCCAAATATGCTGAGTTTTAGCGACAGTAAAAGGCAATGTGAATATTAATATAAAAAGAAAAAACTATTTCACCAGTTTGCCTTCCTTATAAAAAAATTTCCTCGTCAATTTATCAGCCCACAACGGGAAAAATTTATTCATAAAAACAGTTTGCTTGCCAGTGAAAGTGAGCACTAAACTCCTTTTTCTTTTCAATACTGCATTAAAAATATGTTCGGCACATTCTTCTGAAGTCATCATCTTGCCTTCATCCATCGGGGTTTCTCCCTGGGGCATTGCATCTTTATTTAAGGCTACGTTTCTAATGTTTGATGCAGTAAAACCGGGCGCTATCCACATTACATTTACACCTGCATCTAAAAGCTCGGTTCGTAAAGCTTCTAACCATCCCGTTATTGCAAACTTGCTGGCACTATAACCACTTCTGCCGGGTAAACCTCTAAAGCCCGCAATAGAAGTAACTCCAACAATAGTTCCTTTATTTTTTATTATTTCGTTGATCGCATATTTGGTGCAGTACACCGTTCCCCAAAAATTAATATCCATTACCTGGCGAATGGTTTCAATATCGGTGTCCTTAAACTCGGCTCTCATACTAATGCCAGCGTTGTTAATTAGCACATCGATAGTGCCATAAGTATTAATAACCGAGTTAATAAAGTTCTCACAATCGCTTTGCTTGCTCACATCAGCACCAAACACATGCAGTGTTCTTCCCGAGTAGTTGGCCTGCAACTGGTACAGCTTATCATAATTGCGTGCACACGTGGCTACTCTAGCGCCCTTACTTAAAAACAGTTCCACCAACGCCTTACCAATTCCTTCACTTCCGCCGGTAACTACCACTACTTTGTTTAAAAAATCTGACATGACTACTTGCTAATTAGTTCGGCAAATGTAAAAGAGTTGAAGGCAATTTTTAAGAAAAAGAATTTGGTAGCCGGCAGTAGTAACACCGGTGATGCCTCCGTTGCGTCGCACTCTTGTACCGTTTATTTCCCTTCAGCTTTTCCTGTAATTTATTTTTAGCTGAAGACCTATCTGTGAAGAAATTGATTGAAAGCGTTATCTCCAGCACTGCTATCTCTTTTGAATATCAAAATAATGAATGTCACTTTCGTTACGGTAAGTAATAAGAAGGTTATGCGTGTCACAGATCTTTTTCACGATAGCAAGACCAAGTCCGGTTGAATTATTAGCGTTCGACTTCGCTTTATTAAACCGCTTAAATATTTGCTCAGGATCGATAGGAGGAAGGTGACTGGTGTTGCTTATCAGGTAGTTATTATTATTGATTGTTATTGTAACCTTGCCAGCATTGTAATTGTATTTAATAGCATTACCAATGAGATTACTGACAAGAGAGTCTGCAAGAAGGGGGTGCAGGTTTACTGACCAGTCTTCCGTAAAGTTTGTTACTACCGTTAGTTGCTTGTCCTTTATTAACTCATCAAATAGCTTCAGGTATTTTTGTGTCACTTCGGTTAAACTAATGCTTTCACCTGACTCATATTGGTTGTTTTCAATCTTCGCAAGGAACAGTAATGATTGATTTAGTTTGCTTAATCGTGTTAATGCTTCACTCGCTTGTATAATAGAGTTTACCTGGTCATCTTTTAAATTAGAGTCCTGCAGCAGTAACTCTAATTTGCTTTGTACAACGGCTAGTGGCGTTTGCATTTCATGTGCTGCATTCTCGGTAAATTCTTTAATGCTTACAAAGTCGCTATACATTTTACTGGTCATCTGGTTCAACGATTCATTCAGGTCATTAAACTCCTTTATGTTCGTTTTTTCAAAATGCACCGCTTCCATTTTTTGCAGTTCTGCATTACAGATCTTTTGTAACGATTTTCTAAAAGGTCGCCAAACAGTTTGGCTTATTACCCAGTTAACCAGCAATGTGATGATAAATAGTGTGATGAATACAATGAGCATTATGCGGGTAACGTTTGCTACTAACATTGTTCGTTGCTCCTGCGATCGGCGTATCGAAATTAAATAAGGAACACCATCAACAGGAACTACATGGGTAAGCTGCCTAAACGGAAGCTTCCTGTTATCTTTTGCATCAAAGGCAGTTGTAGTTTCGAAGGTTGGGTATTTTGTTAAAGGAGAGTTTACCGGGAAAATTAAAATTTCAGGAGTACGTAAAATAAAGGTAGCTCCGTTAGCAGATTGGCTGCGCAGGTATCGGATCCATTGTATTTCTTCTGTTACCAGTTCTTCATCCATTCGATGATTTAATTCGCGGCTAAACTGTGAATATAAATAGAAGCCTGCTGCTACCAGCAAGGGCACCAGCGCTGCTAAAAAGTACAAGGTTGTTTTAGTGAGTAGGCGCATATTTTAATCTATAATAAAATCGTTTCTGTAAATAGTGAAGTTCTAGCTGCAACAAGTACATAAAGTACAAGTGAGTGACACAACGATGCTTAATAGAATTACAAATGCTAATTACACAAACTTAGTTATCGGTAAACCTATATCCTGAGCCGTACACTGTTTTTATATAATCCTGGCAGC